>JBLHOS010000052.1:0-22345 GCA_047623825.1 Paracoccaceae bacterium
ATTTTGTGCAGGCACAGATCAGCTTTCTGGATTTCTATGAAGGCCTGGTCTGCAGAAAGTTCACAGAAAATGAGCTGCAGTTCATCGCACCACCTAGAGGTATGCGACGAGGATCTGGTGCAACAAACAAGAAGTTCCTCGCCAAAGGCGGCGGGATCGTCCGACCCGGCGCTTCAGCCGCGCGGGGGGGCACTCGCTCATGAACGAGGCATATGGCGCGATGTGCATACGAGATCTTCTTGGGAAAATCCTGTAGGCGCGACGGCAGCCGCCATCCGGGACGAAAAACGCTTGACCTCAGGGCAGCGTCAGGTAGTCCGTGCTCAAACGGCCGACAACTTTGGGAATGTCGGGTTAGTCTCGATCCTTAAGCATGAGACACGCCATTCTGACGAATCTTCCATCAAGGAATGTCCAATGACGAATATTATCGGTGTAATTACCGCATTGTGTGCGATTGCGTTGTCGCATTCTGTTTCTGCCCAACAAGGAACTAGCGATTTTGAGGCTCCGGTGACGTCGGATTTTATTTCATCTGACATCAGGTTTACCGGCGAGTTTGGGATTGTTTATGAATATCGGTGGCAAGTCACAGCCATTGAGGGTTTTTTGGTTGTCTGCGGTGTTGGGGCATTAACGGAATCTCGAATGAGGCAAACGGTGGCCGACATGCTGGAAGAGGCAACAGTGGTTCTGGATGATCAGCCTATTTTTAGCGACATTTCGTTCTTTGGGCAGGCAGCAACGCCGCGACGGCTTGCCAATGGAATGGCAGTTTGTCGATTTACCGGGGTGACCGTCCCACGAGATGCTTCAACGGTTGGTATCCGGTTCGAGGCCGCGTCGTTCCGTAACTAGTGCTGCCACCAAACAAACCACACCATTAATCGGGCGTGCGAAATCAGCCGCCAGTGTGGCTAATATGGCATTAGTGACGGTATTTACCTTACTGTCCAACTCTCGGGGGACATCGATATCGACTATCGAGTGAGCGGCCGCGGGGCACCCTGACCCTTGAGTGGGAAGTCTTCCTATAAGAAGTATGGCATTGATCAACATCAGAGCAAAACCTCGCCAGTCGCCGGAGCAAAACTGCGCCACTTTTGGGATGTAGGTTTGCCCATAGACCCGCACGGCGGAGTGTCCCCAAAGAGCAATGAAGCTGTGCGGGGCTGTGGTCAAACCGGAGCGCGGTGTCTGCGGTTCAGGGTTTTCCCGATTGGCGACTGTGCGTGAGGCGGTAGCTCTCATCATTGATTTCCAGGATGTGAACATGGTGGGGCAGTCGATCAAGAAGTGCGCCTGTGAAGTACTCAGAACCAAAGGTGCCGGTCCATTCGCCGAGTGGTCGGTTGGACGTTATGATGGTTGATCCGCGTTCAAAGGGGCTTTGTGAAATTTAACTCATGGAATCGCGATCCCGAACCTCGGCTGCACATCCCGGTGATTTCTAATCTCGGATCGTTGTTTGTGGTCAATCACCATGCGACGCATCTACCAGTGGACGGGTCTGTGTACTTCACCGATACGCGCGAGTATCATACTGCCTTGAATGATTGCGAAAATCGGCGGGTCCATATTGTGGCCGCCCTGGCATATGAGCAGATTACAGAATGAATATTTATACCGGAATGTCCGATACCAATACGACCGATGTCTTGTGTGATTTTCGTAGTGATACGGTGACGCGGCCTGATGCCGCGATGCGTCAAGTGATGGCCGACGCCGATGTCGGGGACGATGTGTACGGTGAAGATCCGCAGGTCAACCTACTGGAGGGAGAGCTGTCGGAACGACTGGGCAAAGAGGCTGGTCTGTTTTTACCCACTGGTACGCAAAGCAATCTAGCATCGCTTTTGGCCCATTGTGGTCGAGGTGATGAGGCGATCGTGGGTGACCAGTATCATATCTATCATGATGAGGCGGCAGGCGCCTCGGTCCTTGGTGGAATAGCGCTTTTTGCGATTCCGACAATGGTTAATGGGGCGCTGGATCCAGCAGACATCACCGCTGCAATAAAGGACGACGACCCGCATTATGCGCGCAGTCGGCTGCTTTGCCTTGAGAATACAGTTAGCGGGCAGGCGATTGATTTGGACCAGATCCGGGCCTGTACCAATGCGGGCCGGGCTGCGGGTCTAAGTGTGCATTTGGACGGCGCGCGGTTTTTCAACGCGATCACTGCGTTGGAATGTGACGCGCCCGATCTTGCCGGGCTGTCTGATACTGTGTCTGTGTGTCTGTCCAAGGGTCTTGGTGCGCCGGCGGGGTCGGTCTTGGTCGGACCAAAGGACGTTATTGCGCGCGCGCGGCGCTACCGCAAAATGCTGGGTGGGGCGATGCGCCAATCGGGTGTTTTGGCGGCGGCGGGCCGACACACGCTAGCCTATCATGTTGCGGGTCTGAAGGATGATCACCAACGCGCGGCCCATTTTGGGGCTGCATTGATAGCACTGGGCGCAGGCGACGTTAAGATTGCCAGCAATATGGTGTTTTTTACGCCTGCCGACGGTGTCCATGGCCCGATGCGTGAGGCATTGGCCGCCAAAGGCATCGTTATTGGCGGGCAGGCGCCCACCATCCGCATGGTTTTGCACCGCGACATCAATGACGCATCACTTGAGTATGCGATCAGCGGGTTCCGTCAGTTTTTCGGCGACTAAGCGGCGTCTTGGCTACTGCAATGCGTCGGCGGCCACATCGGCAAACACGTCGTCAAGCTCGTCTGCAATCTGGGCCAGTGCGTCACCACCAGCCTCTAGATATGGTGCAAAGACGAAGCTTGGGGTTTTGTAGCTGAGGGTTGCGGTGCCGTCGCTGTTCTCGGTCACATAGAACCGGATCGGCGCCTCAATCATCGCCTCAGTGTTGAGGGCCAGAATCCGCACAGCAAAATCATTATTGAAGGCGCCGATGATGCGATTGCCCGGTACGGTGATGCCGCGCGCCGCTGCTGCATCCGTTGGTCCGGCCTGCGTGACCACAGCCAGCCCGTTGGTGGAAATTGCCGCGCGGGTTGCTGATACAAGGCCCTGAAAATTCAGCTCGGTTGGGTGAATAACCCAACCCTCCTGGCTGTTTGGCATGTCTGCTTGCGCAAGGCCTGCCATGCCCAGAAAAATAAGAATAAGGATGTGACGCATAGCTGTCTCCGGGTGATGGGCAGATATATAAACACGATGACACAAATCAGTGCCCAACGCAGCGGTTGCCTAGTCAAACCTGCGTGACAGTAAATTCAGTACGAAACCTCACATATTCGATCTTATCGTGCACATTTTTGAGACGAAATGTCGCAACTGGAAAAGTCATGGCGCGAATTGACCTGCGCGACCTGCTGTCTTTGGGCAAATCGAAATCTGGAGATTGTTCGAAAAACAGGGAAACCTCAAGATTCGCGGCAGTCTGGTCATGCACTCCGGAGGAGCGGGGTGCAGTCCTAGGGAGGGATCCGAAATGCCTGCAATTACCCCGTCCGCACGTGTGCGTCCGTCGCCGTTTTATGATGCAACCGTCGCCGAAGGTGTAACGTCCTTCACGTCTTACAATAACATGCTCATGCCAACAGGTTACGGGGATCCAGATGCTGAATATTGGCGCCTGATCGACGGCGTTAGCCAATGGGATGTCTCTGTTGAGCGTCAGGTCGAAATGATCGGCCCCGATGCAGGCCGGTTGGCCCAGATGCTGTGTGCGCGCGATCTTAGTAAATGCAAGGTTGGTCAGGGTAAATACGTGCCGCTGTGCAACCATTGGGGTGTGTTGATCAATGATCCGATCCTGCTGAAATTGTCCGATGACCGGTATTGGTTATCGATTGCTGATAGCAATATCTGGTTCTGGGCCCGCTCTATCGCCGCGGAACGTGGACTGGATGTCATTGTCCGAGAGCCCGACGTCTCACCGTTGGCAGTTCAGGGCCCGATGGCTGAGAACACGATGGCCTCGCTTTTGGGCGATTGGGTCCGTGATCTGAAATACTTCTGGTTTCGAGAGACTGTGCTGGACGGCATTCCGCTGGCTGTCGCACGGTCTGGTTGGTCCAAGCAGGGCGGGTTTGAGCTTTACCTGATGGATGGAACCAAGGGTACGCAATTGTGGAACTTGGTCAAAGAAGCGGGCAAGCCATGGGATATAGGCCCCGGCAATCCAAACCAGTCGGAGCGGGTTGAAAGCGGTCTGTTATCTTATGGATCTGACACAGATGACCGGACCACGCCGTTTGAGGTTGGTCTTGGCAACTACGTCGATCTGGATATTGACGACGATGTCGTCGGCATCAAAGCCCTGCGCGAAATTGTGTCGCGGGGGCATCAACGCCACCAGCTTGGTGTGATTTTCGACGATGATGCGGCCGCTGTTGCCCATCCAACGTGGTTGCCGCTGTCGGTCAATGGTCAGGAAATGGGCCATTTGACCATCAGCGTGCAATCGCCTCGGTTGGAAAAAACGATTGGGTTGGCGCTACTCTCAACCGAATGTCGCCCCGGTGACCGGATCGAGGTGCGCAAGGGCACAAATGTCGCCCACGGAACGCTTACGACATTGCCGTTTATCTGAAACTTCATAACATCATTTCTGAATTTCACCTGAATCCCGCCAATATGGCGGGATTTTTCTTGCGAGAGAGCCGCAGAGTTGAAATGTCTGACCCCAAGGAAAGGGCCACTTAGATTAGGGGGCCCAAAAGATATGTTTTTGAGGGAGAATTCAAATGAGCTTTAATGCATTGGTCGTCGAAAAAGACGAAGATGGCAAAACCCACGCAGCTGTGACGCAGCTGACTGTTGATCAGCTGCCCGCAGGCGATGTGATCGTCGCGATTGATTATTCCACTGTAAATTACAAAGACGGCCTGTGCGTTGGTCCGGGCGGGGGATTGGTGCGCAACTATCCGCACGTTCCCGGCATCGACTTTGCAGGCACTGTCGAGGCGTCAGATGATCCGCGCTACGCTGTTGGCGATAAAGTCGTATTGACTGGTTGGCGCGTCGGTGAGGCTCATTGGGGCGGCTACGCCCAAAAGGCGC
Organism: Paracoccaceae bacterium; assembly: GCA_047623825.1. Lineage (GTDB taxonomy): Bacteria > Pseudomonadota > Alphaproteobacteria > Rhodobacterales > Rhodobacteraceae > JBLHOS01. The sequence continues at coordinate 5,031 of JBLHOS010000052.1, forward strand.
GCGTCAAAGCTGATTATCTGGTGCCACTGCCAGCAGGTCTGACCACTCGTCAGGCAATGGCTGTGGGTACCGCTGGATTTACCGCCATGCTAGCGGTTATGGCGCTGGAAGATCACGGACTGGTGCCGGGCAACGGCCCTGTGTTGGTGACGGGTGCTGCGGGCGGTGTCGGATCGGTCGCAACTGCGATCCTGTCAAACCTTGGGTATGAGGTCGCAGGCGTCACAGGACGGCCTGAGACGGCAGATTACCTCAAAAGCCTTGGAGCCACGCAGATCGTTGCGCGCGAAGAGATCAATGAGACGACAAAGCGCCCGCTAGAAGCAGAAGTCTGGGCCGGTTGCGTCGACGCGGTTGGCGGGGCGATGTTGGCGCGGGTATTGGGCCAGATGAAATATGGGGCGTCAGTGGCGGCTGTTGGGCTGGCTGGTGGCGCAGGTCTGCCCACAACCGTGATCCCGTTCTTGCTTCGTGGTGTGAACCTGCTGGGCATCGACAGTGTAATGCAGCCATACGACAACCGGGTGCGGGCATGGGCACGGATTGCGGAAGATCTGCCGATGGACAAGCTAGAGGCGATGATCCAGCCCGCGACCTTGTCCGATTTGCCGGATCTGGGGCGTAATATTCTGAAGGGTCAGGTCAAAGGTCGGGTTGTGGTTGACGTGAACGCCTGAACGCCGACTGATAAGTCATTCAAAGGGCTGCCATAATTTGGCAGCCCTTTTTTTGTTCAGGCGATCTCAGCGGCTAAGCCGTCATTGGATAGGCCGTCCAATCGTGGCATCAGCGACAACAACTCTGCGGTGTAGGGATGCTGGGGATTGGCAAATAGATCTTCGGTATTTGCGATCTCAACCAGCTGACCGTTGCGCATGACACCGACGCGGTCGCACATCTGGCGCACCACCGGAAGGTCGTGTGAGATAAACAACATCGTTAGATTAAGGTGTTCCTGTAAGTCTTTGAGAATATTCAGAATTTGCGCTTGGATCGAGACGTCCAGTGCCGATGTAGGTTCATCACATATCAGGAATGTCGGCTGAGTGGCCAAGGCACGCGCGATGGAAATTCGCTGGCGTTGTCCGCCCGAAAACTCATGTGGGTACTTCACACCGGCCGATGCGCCAAGCCCAACCCGGTCCAACAACTCTGACACACGGGCCTGTAGCGCGGCCCCGTGTAACAGGCCGTGATGGCGGGCGGGTTCGGCAATGATTTGGTCAACGCGCATCCGTGGGTTCAGGCTGGAATAGGGATCTTGGAAGATCATCTGGATCTGCTTGCGGTAGCTGTCGGGCACACCTTTGGCGGTTGAGGTCACGTCTTGGCCCTGAAAACTTACAGTGCCGCCGTCGACGTTATAAAGCCCTGCAATCATCCGCGCGATGGTCGACTTGCCAGAGCCGGACTCGCCCACAAGACCAAACACTTCACCCTGCCGGATCGAAAAGCTGGCCTGATCTACTGCTGTAAAATATTCGCGGTAAGACGGTAGCAGAGCGGGCTTTTGCAAGAACCGCTTTGTGATCCCTCGGACCTCAAGCAACTCTGCACCACGCTCAGCGGTGTTGTGAGGCCAATTGCGCGCCAGATCCTCAATCTTGAACTCGGTCACGCGCCCGCCATATGAAATCAGAGGAAAGCGGCGCAACTTGATGGTTGGCCTTGGCACCGCCGCAATCAGCGACTTGGTATAGGGATGGGTTGGCGCCCCCATCACTTGCGCGGTCAGTCCGGTCTCAACCACGGCACCTTGGTACATCACTGTCACCTTGTCGGTGGTGTCTGCTATGACGCCCATATCATGCGTGATCAAAATGACGCCGACTTGACGCTCATTCGCTAACTCTTTGATCAAGCTAAGAATTTGCGCTTGAATAGAGACATCCAGTGCTGTGGTCGGCTCATCGGCAATGATGACATCGGGTTCAGAGCAGAGCGCCAGAGCGATGACCACACGTTGCCGCATTCCGCCAGAGAACTGATGCGGATACTGGTCAACACGTGTCTCGGCGTTTGGTATTCCGACCCGGTTAATCAGTTCGATTGCGCGGGTGTTTGCCTCAACCTCTGACATATCCAGATGGACGCGGATGGTTTCAACCAATTGCTGGCGGACCGTGAATAGCGGGTTCAATGAGGTTAGGGGGTCTTGGAAAATCATTGAGATCTTCTTGCCGCGCAGAGCCTGCATCGCGCCGGTATCCAGCCCCGAAATTGTTTCCCCCTTAAAACGGATCGTCCCGTTGGTGATGTGACCAGGCGGATCCAACAGCCCCATAATGGCGGCGCCAATGGTCGATTTTCCGGCCCCGGACTCGCCCACTAGCCCATGGATTTCACCGGGTTCAACCGTCAGATTTGCGCGGTCAACCGCCACAAACACTTGTTTACGGGTTGGAAACTCAACCGTCAGATCCTCAATTTCAAGCAAAGCCATCAGCGCAACCTCGGGTTCAGCGCATCGCGCAGCCAGTCACCCAGCAGATTTACGGATAATGCCAACGCCAGCAGTGTCATGGCAGGAAAGAATAAGATCCACCATTCGCCTGAAAAGAGGAATCCCTGACCAACGCGGATCAGCGTGCCAAGCGAGGGTTGCGTTGGCGGCGCGCCGACCCCCAGAAAGCTTAGCGTTGCCTCTGCGATAATTGCCAGCGCCAGACTGATCGTGGCGATCACCAGCACCGGCGACAGTACGTTTGGCAAGATATGGCGGGTCATGATCGCCAGTGGTGATCGCCCGATTAGGCGTGCGGCCTGTACATATTCCTTGTTCTTTTCAACTAGGGTAGCGCCCCGAACGACGCGCGCAAACTGGACCCAATCGCTTAGTCCGATTGCCAGGATCAACACCCAGATCGCCACCTGATCGCGATATTCAATTGGCGTGATCCCCTTGGCGACACCAAAAATCAGCATTGCCACCAGAATGGCTGGAAAGGTTAGTTGCACATCGGCAATTCGCATGATGATTGTTTCGGTCCAGCCACCAAGATAGCCCGCAAGAAGGCCCAGTGAGATGCCCAGAACCATAGCAAAAAGTACGGCGGAAAAGCCAACAAACAGTGAGATACGCATGCCATAAAGGATGGTTGAAAATACATCTCTGCCTTGATCATCGGTACCCAGCCAGAAACTTTCCCCGGTAAAGGCGTTCGGCTCCATCGGTGCCGTAAACCCGTTCATCAGGTTTAGGGTGGCGGGATCGAACGGATTGTGGGGCGCAAAAAGTGGGGCAAAAACAGCGCTGAGAACTAAAATCAGCACGGCACCAAGCGAGACCATCGCGATGGGAGTTTTTCGAAAGCTCCAGGCCAGATCTGTGTCCCAAGCGCGTGCCAATCGGTGCGCGCGACGCTCAACCGGCTCTGCAGGGGGCGGTGCATCAGTCATCAGGTTTTCCCTTCGCCGCGCAGGCGCGGGTCGATCGCCACATAAAGCAGGTCAACGGCCAAGTTGATCCCAACAAACATCACCGAAATCAGCATCAGATAGGCGGCCATCACCGGGATATCGACGAACTGGATCGCGTTGATGAATAATAGGCCAACGCCCGGCCACTGAAATACCGTCTCAGTTATGATCGCGAATGCGATGATTGAGCCAATTTGCAAACCCATGACGGTGATCACCGGCACAAGGGTATTTTTTAATGCATGGCGGAAGTTGACCGCGCGGCTCGACAGGCCGCGCGCACGTGCAAACCGGATGTAGTCTTGGCGTAAAACCTCTAACATTTCCGATCGCACCAATCGCATGATCAAGGTCATTTGATACAGTCCCAGGGTGATTGAGGGCAGGATCAACGCCAACAGTCCGCTTTTGGTCAAAAATCCAGTGCTCCAACCGCCGATTTGGGTCACCTCGCCACGCCCAAACGAAGGCAGCATATTTAGCTCCACTGAGAATAGGTAGATCAGCAAGATCCCAATGAGAAAGGTCGGCAGGGAGACCCCGATCAGCGATACGGCCATGATCATGTTTGACAGCCAGCCATCGCGCCTGATCGCAGTGAAGACACCCAAACTGATGCCCATAACCATTGCAAACAGGCCTGAGACAGCGGCTAGTTCCAGCGTGGCGGGCGCGCGCTCTGCAATGATCTCAGCTACTGGCCGGCCCTGGCGATAAGAAATTCCGAAATTGCCCTGAATGGCGCCCTCAAGGAATCGGAAATACTGTACTGGGAACGGTTGATCCAAGCCAAGCTGATCGCGCAGCCGCTCAACATCGGCCATGGTGCGTTCTTGGCCCAGCATGTTGTCGACCGGATCGCCGACAAAGCGGAACATCGAAAACGCGACCAGTCCTACGACCAGCAATACCAGGACAGATTGCAGCACACGGCGCACGATATAAGACAGCATATTAGTGGATCCTTCGGGCAGGGACAGGTGGCAAGAGCAGGCGGTTAGCCTCGGGCATGGTGGGCGGTCCAATCGATTTGCGGGCCGGCGGGCACGATGCCCAACGGATTGCGCAATGGCGAGGGTGAGAAGTAGCCCTGCTTGTAGATCTCAAAGTTGACCGTCTCAGCAACGCCCGGCATCTGGTATATCTCACGAGTATAGGCCCACAGATGCGGATAATCCATCAAACGACGGATATTGCATTTGAAGGCATAGTGATAGGCGACGTCAAATCGCGCAAGCGTCGGAAATAGTCGCAAATCAGCCTCAGTAAACCGATCACCGGTCAGGTAGCGGGTGTTAGACAATTGTATCTCGATCTGATCGAGGGCCGCAAACACGGCGAAGACGGCACTGTCATAGGCGTCTTGGGTGCGCGCAAAACCGGCGCGGTAGACGCCGTTGTTCACATCGCGGTAGATCCGCGTATTCCAAGTCTCAATTGAGCTCCGCAGGTCTGCGGGCGCCAGATCCGGGCCGGTGGCAAACGCATCGTTCAGCATCCGTACGATATCCGCACTTTCGTTTGAGACTGCGCGACCCTGCACCTTGTCCCACAGCAGTGGCACGGTAATGCGCCCGGTATAACTGGGATCGACGCGGGTATAGACTTGATGCAGGCTGGACGCGTGAAATAGTGGATCGACATAGGCGCCAACTGGGTCAAAGATCCAGCCCTGATCGGTCCGGCGCGGCTTGGCGTAAGAAATGGTGATCTGATCGCGTAACCCCTTGAGGGCAATGATCAACAGCGCGCGATGTGCCCACGGGCAGTTCCACGCGGCAAATAGGTGATATCGTCCAGTATCAGGCGTGAATTCGGCCAGTACATCGGTCGTTATCCAATTGCGAATGTTGGATTTTTGACGCTCAAATGCACCGTTCAGAACCGTTTCTGGGTCAGGGTCATCGGTGTGGTAGACGCCTTCGATCATAACGCCCATTACGTTCCTTCCCAAGTTTGGTTGCGGCGCGCCAAACCAAAGGCGCGCCGCGATTGTTCAAACCCTTTGGGCTTAATTGACGGTGACCCACCGCAGGATAAAGAAGTCATCCGGGCGCTGTGTCAGTTCAATATTCGTACCTGCACCCCAGACCAAAGGCTGAACATAAAGTGGCACGTAAACAACGTCTTCTTGCAGGGTACTGGCGGTCTCATCCAGCAAAGCCTGACGCACGCTGTCATCCAGTTCGGATTGGATCATTGGCAGCATTTCGTCTACGCGGGCGTTCGAATAACCACCAAAGTTCCAAGTGCCCAAACGCTCACCAGGGGTGTGCATCAAAAAGCGGATCGGATGCTCGGCGTCGAATGTGCCGGGCGACCAGCCCAAAAGGTACATGTCGAAATTATCGGCACGCAGTTCGGTCCAGTAATTTGACACAGGTATCGAGTCGAGTTCGGCCGTGATGCCAACTTGGGCCAACATGCCAACAACTGCGAGGCAGACAGCTTCGTCGTTCAAATAGCGGTCATTGGTGCATTTCAGGCCAAACGAAAAGCCATCAGCGTAACCCGCTTCGGTCAAAAGGGCGCGTGCGCCATCTGGATCAAACGCCGGGCGATCTGCCAAGCCGGTGCTAAAGCCGCGCATTGCCGGGCTGACCAGTTGCGATGCCGCCTCGGCATTGCCGCGCATGGTGGTTTGCAAAATCGCGGGCACGTTGATCGCCTGGGCGACCGCTTGGCGAACACGCAGGTCAAGGAACGGGTTTGGGGACCCAGCATCAGCGCCGTATTTCAGTTCAGCATGATCATGACCAAAGCCCAGCATGATAACGCGCGCTTCAATGCCTTGAATGACTTGGACACCGTCCTGACCGGACAGGCGTGCGGCATCCTGAATTGGCACCGGGTTGATCAGATCGACATCACCTGACAGCAGGGCCGCGACGGCAGTTGCCGAGTTTTGGATCGGGGTGAATTCGGCGCGGGTAACGTTGTGCTCAACCTCGCCCCACCAGCCTGCAAACGGCTCTAGTACGGTCAAAAGATCAGGCTGACGCTCAACCAATTGGAACGCGCCAGTGCCGTTGGTATTAAGTGTGGCAAAGTTTTCGGTGTCTTTTGCGGGATCAGTGGCGTCATTGGCTTCGGCCCAACCACTGTCCATCATCATCCAGTTTGCAATGCTGTCTGGAAAGATAGGATTTGGCGCCGTGGTCAAGATCTCGACGGTATAGTCGTCCACGGCCACAACGCCTGAAACCGGGGCAAACCAGCTGGCTACATCTGACTGTTCAGACGAGGCGCGCAGATAGGAAAACACTACATCTTCGGCGGTGAATGCGCTGCCATCGTGAAAGGTTACGCCCTGACGCAATACAAACCGCCAACCTTCGCCTTCGCCGATTGGCTCCCAACTGGTGGCAAGAGACGGCTCAATCGCCATATTGCGACCGCGACGCACAAGGCCCTCATAGATATTGTTCAGGAACCCCAAAACTGGGGCTGAGCTGACAGCATGCGGGTCCATAGTTTGCGGATCTGTCGTCGACGACCAGCGCAAAGTCTCAGCGCTGGCTCCGTTCGCGAGGCACAGCGCAATGGCTGTCGCGGAAATTAGACGTATCATATAAGGGGTCCCTCCAAAGAAAATCGCCTCTTCGCTAATATGGTGAAGAGGCAGGGGCAGCATGACGCGATTGGCATGCTACCGCCAAGTTTTATCAGATCAATTGAACGTAAAGTATTTGAATTTCACCGAATCTTCTGGATCAACAATTGTGTTTATCCGGTCCGCCATGCCCCAGTTCAGGACCTGATGGTGGATCGGCAAATAGATCAGGTCTTCCTGCATAACCTCCCAGATTGCGGCAATCGTTCCATTTCGCACATCCAGATCAACCTCGGACGAAAGCGATAGGATCATCGCGTCCAGATCAGTGTTGGAATAGCGAGTGCCGTTCCAAGATCCTCGATCAGCGGTGCGAGTGTGCGCCAAAAAGTTGAAGATGTATTCGCTGTCATAGGTTGGGACACCCCAGCCCAGCATATAGAAATCGGTCTGCGCTGGCTCAGAGTTGATCAGCGGAAAGTGCTGGGACCGCGGCAGCGCACTTAGGTTCACCGTGATGCCAATTTGCGCGAACATTCCGACAGCGGCTTGGCAAATCGACTCATCATTGACGTAGCGGTCATTCGGGCAATCAAGCTGAATGGTGAAACCATCGCCGTATCCGGCATCAGCCATCAAGGCACGCGCGGCCGTTACGTCCGTTGCCGGATAAGCGTCCAGTTCAGCCGTCCAGCCAGTCACGAAGGGGGGCATAATAACGCCTGCGGGTTGGGACTGACCACGCATTACAACCTGTTGGATGGCCTCCCGGTTGATCGCAATGTTCATCGCTTGGCGCACGCGCAGATCTGCAAGGGGATTCGCGCCTTCTACATTATCCATGGTCAGATCATCAGCGCCGACATTCATCCCAAAAAAGATGACGCGGTTTTGTGGGGCAGTGATGACCTCAAGCCCGTCAGCATTCGCGACACGCTCAAGATCCTGCACCGGCACGTCTTGGATAAAGTCAACTTCGCCGGACAACAGGGCCGCGACGCGGGTCGCAGGGTTTTGGATCGGGGTATAGATGATCTCGCTGACTTCCAGTGGGAACTCACCAATGCCCCAATAACCATCATAAGCTGAGAGAACCGTGCGGACGTCCGGCTCTCGGCTGACGATCAGGTAGGGGCCGGTGCCATTCATGTTGCGCGCGGCATAGGTGTCTTGGCCGCCCTCATAGTCTTGGACTTCAACGGCACCGTTCGCGATTGCCCAGCCTTCATCCATCATCATGATGTTGGTGAGGTTGTTGGGCAGCAAGGGGTTTGGACCGGCAGTCTCTATTTCTAAGATGTAGGGACTGACGGCGCGCACTTCGGTGACCGAACCCAGCAACTCCTTAAAATCGCTGTCATCGCTCATGGCGCGGTTCAGTGAGAACACGGCGTCTGAGCTATCGAATTCTGACCCATCATGATAAGTGACGCCTTCGCGAAGCGTGAAGACCCAGACGTTTGGGTTTTCAGCCGATGGCTCCCAGTTGGTTGCAAGTGTGGGCACAGGCGTTCCGGTCATGTCGCGCATCAACAATGGCTCCATCACCTGATGGGCGAAAGCCGTCGTTGGACCCTCATTTTGTGCGTGGGGGTCAAGTGTCAGTGTGTCTGCCGTGCGGGCCCATCGGAGTGTTTCTGCTTGGCCAACTAGGGTTGTTGTGGCCAGCAACGCCGCTGCAAGAGCTGTCGTGCGAATGAACATTTGATATCTCCCTAATATGTTACCGCGCCAACATGGCGAGCTAATGCGCCGCGGCAAGATCAACGCCGGAATTAGTGCCGTATTGACACCAGATACTGCAATTATTTCGACCAGTTGGTCAAATAAGTATCAAACAGAGGGGATTTTCCCGTCAAGGTTGTGCAGTGTGCTACCTCAACGAAAGTGTTTTGATAGTTTTAGCCCTTGGCCTTGATAGTTTGAAGCAAGATCTGCGCCATAGAGCCGCTTTGGATTCTGCACCATTTTCTCGTAAACTAGACGTCCAACAACTTGACCATGTTCCAAAACAAACGGTGCCTCGTGGCAGCGGACCTCCAACACACCCCGCGCGCCGGCACCGCCGGCACTGGCATGGCCAAACCCGGGATCGAAAAAGCCCGCATAATGGACGCGAAATTCACCCACCATGGCCAGATAGGGTGCCATTTCAGCCGCGCAATCGGGCGGGATAGTCACAGCCTCTCTGCTGACCAGAATATAGAATGCGCCAGGGTCGAGAATGATTTGTTTGTTCGTTGTCTCTACCCGTTCCCAAAACTCAGCCGGTTCATAATAGCTTAATTTATTAAGATCGATCACGCCGGTATGGGGCTTGGCGCGGTAGCCGACCAATGCCCCCTCAACCGGATCAAGATCCACCGAAAACCCCAGACCGTCATCGATAACTGCTCGGCCTGATACCAATGGAGAGGCTGCGTGGCGGACCCGCAATTGGTCATCGCTAAGCACTGCCTGGCCTGAGCGAAAGCGGATCTGGTTGAGCCGTTGGCCGGGGCGGACCAATACCGAGAAGGATCGTGGACAAATCTCAGCATAAAGCGGTCCAGTGTAGCCCGGTATGACCCGGTCAAATTCGACGCCGCCATCGGTAATGGTGCGGGTCAGCAGATCAAGCCTGCCGGTAGAGCTTTTGGCGTTGGCCACCGCTGAGATAGATTGCGGCAAGGCCAAACTTTCCATCAAAGGCACGACATAGACGCAGCCTTTTTCCAAAACTGCACCGTCTGTCAGATCAACTCGGTGCATCTCAAATTCGGCCAAACGATCTTTTACACTCGCGCCTGCACCAGATAAGAATGAGGCGCGTACGCGGTATGCAACTGACCCTAAACGTAAATCTAGACTGGCAGGTTGGATCTGATCGTTATCCAAAGGTGTTGTGCTTGTGATCTGACCGCAGTCAAACATGTCTTGAAGCATGTGGTCAGGCAACACGCCGGCTGCCATTTGATCTTGTGTCATCGCTCACGTTCCCTTTGGATCGGTCAACAAAAAACCGCCCTGCCAGAATTGGCGAGGGCGGTTTTTGATTTGGTCGGGCTAGCAGGACTCGAACCTGCGACCTTCCGTCCCCCAGACGGACGCGCTACCAGGCTGCGCCATAGCCCGAACTTGCGCCGTTTTAGCGAATTTGCACGTAGACGCAAGCGACAATCAATTAGGGCAAGCTGGGACATCGATGCAGGTTCAGATGCGTGGATCGCTGGACATCCGGGCGTGCAACGCCTCCATCCGTTCAAGCAATGCGGCCGTTTTCATACGGCCATCCGCCGATAGAACGCCCATTTGCATGGCCATAAGGCGCAGATCCGATACAGAGACTTTGGGTTGGCTCTCATCTTGGGCGATGCTGGCTGCAACCTGCGGAATTGGTGCGTCGTCGATGGCCGGGGGCGCAGGGGCAATCTGAGGTTCTGGAATGAAATCGGGCTCTGCGATTGGCTCAACAACTTGCTCAACTTCGGCCTCGGTCTCCTCAGGTATCTCCTGGGGCTGGGAAACTGGGTCCAGTTCTGTCACCAGATCAGGCAGCGCTACTTTTGCCTCCGCGTCCGTGGTGTCGTCAAAGAATTCAGTCTCAATGCCACCGACAACCGTGAAGGGCTCATGCTCAACGATGTGGTCGTTCATCTGGCCCCCGTCAGTCGGCACATAATCATCCAGACTTTGGGACAGCGCCGAAACATGTGGGATACCCTCTTCGCGGATAATTTTCTGGACGCCGCGAATGGTCAGACCATCGTCATGCAGTAATTGTTTGATACCACCGATCAGACGCATATCGGAGGGCCGGTAGTACCGCCTGCCGCCGGCGCGTTTTACCGGCTTTATTTGTTGAAACTTGCTTTCCCAAAACCGCAAGACATGTGCCTGCACGCCCAACCAATCGGCCACTTCGCGGATGGTCCGAAAAGCCTTAGGCGACTTGTCCATCTCAAATTAGTCCTTATTGCCTACGGCAACGCGGTCTTTCATCAGGTGGGACGGGCGAAATGTCAGGACGCGGCGGGGATGAATTGGGACTTCTTCACCAGTCTTGGGGTTACGTCCAATCCGAGCAGTTTTGCTGCGAACAGAAAATGTCCCAAAAGACGAAATCTTGACTTGCTCACCGGCCACCAGACTGTCTGACATCACATCCAGAACGCGCTCAACCAATTGAGCACTTTCATTGCGTGACAAGCCGACCTCGCGGAAGACCGCTTCGCTAAGATCCATACGTGTGAGTGTTTTTCCGGTCATTCCAAATCTCCCTACAACCTGAAAAGGACCATGAGTGAATGGGTTTCTCAAGTCAATATCAAGCACTTGGGAACAGGCATTGTCTTGTCGCTTGAAGCGCTACCAGCGTAGAACGACAGCACCCCATGCCAGACCACCGCCAATGGCCTCTGTGACCAGTAAGTCACCACGTTTAATTTGGCCGCGAGCGACCCCAACTGATAGCGCTAAAGGGATCGATGCGGCGGACGTGTTGCCGTGATCCTGAACCGTCACGATCACCTTATCCATCGGCACACCCATCTTTTGGGCAGTCCGCGCGATGATCCGCAAGTTAGCCTGATGTGGGACAATCCAATTAACATCCGCAGCTGTTAGGCCGGCTGATGCCAAGGCATGATGCGCAGTTTCAGCAAGCTTTTCAACAGCATGACGGAAAACCTCTTTACCCTGCATTTTCAAAACGCCGGTAGATTGGGTAGAGGACACGCCGCCGTCAACGTAAAGTAAATCGCGAAATTGACCATCTGAATGCAGATCAGTCGATAAGATACCACGATCTGTGCTGACGCCGTTTCCGGTCTGCGCCTCAAGTATCAGCGCGCCTGCGCCATCCCCAAAAAGAACGCTGGTTGTGCGATCGGACCAATCCATGATGCGGCTGAAAGTTTCGGCGCCAATCACCAAAACGCGCTTGGCCTGACCGGCCAGAATAAATGCGTTGGCGGTACTTAGCGCAAAAACGAATCCTGCGCAGACGGCCTGAACGTCAAAGGCAAAACCGTTGGTCATGCCCAAACCCGCCTGCACCATGGTGGCGGCAGACGGAAAAGTCAGATCAGGCGTCGATGTAGCAACGATAATCGCATCAATATCTGCGGCTTCAAGACCCGCGTCTGCCAATGCAGCCTGTGCGGCCATGATCGCCATTTGGGATGTTGTTTCGCCCTCAGCAGCAAAATGGCGACGCTCAATCCCGCTGCGCGACCGGATCCACTCATCGCTTGTATCAACGGTGGCCTCAAACTCGCTGTTTGGAACACTGCGAGCGGGCAGGTAGTGGCCGATACCGACGGGAACAGCGCGAAGGGTCATGCTCCGGGTCCTGATTCTGATTTCTGAGGAGTGTTTTGGGACGCTGTGATCCGTGCGGCCAACCGGTCGTTAAAGCCTGATGCGGCCAATTGCGCCGCTAATTTTATGGCCGCCGCAACGCCAGTGGCATCAGCTGAGCCATGGGATTTCACGACAGTACCGTTCAGCCCCAGAAAGACGCCGCCGTTCACACGCCGTGGATCGATCCGTTTTGACAAACGCCGTAGCGACGTTAGCGCCAAAAGGGCGGCAAAGCGCGACAGAGGTGAAAACTTGAACGCTTCGGCCAGTAGATCGCGGATCAGGCCGGCAGTTCCTTCACCAGTCTTAAGGGCAATGTTGCCGGTAAAGCCATCTGTGACGATGACATCGACGCGGTCAGACGGAATATCCCCGCCTTCAATAAATCCAACAAAATCAAATTCGGCCGTCACGGCAGCTTCCGAAATACGCTCAAACGCTAATTTCAGTTCGGCCCGGCCTTTGTGTTCTTCTGTGCCGACATTCAGCAATCCAACGCGCGGGCGGGGCTGACCCAGTCCGTTGCGGGCATAACTGACGCCCATTAGGGCATATTGCAGCAAATCTTCGGCGTCGGCGCGGATGTCTGCGCCTACGTCCAACATGACATTAAAGCCATGAACGTTTCGCGATGGCCACAAACACGCGATTGCAGGGCGATTGACGCCCGGCACTTTGCGCAGCCGCACCATGCTTAACGCCATCAACGCCCCGGTATTGCCGCAGCTGACAGCGACAGTCGCCTCCCCATTGCGAACGGCCTCGATCGCGGACCACATCGAAGTGTCCTGGCCGTGCCGCATCACGTGGCTGGGTTTGGCGTCCATCGTGACGACACCTGTGGTGTGGCGCACATCACAGCGACCAATCAGATCACGTTTACGCGCGATCAGTTTGTTCAGTTGTTCGCCGTCACCATGGACCACGAATCGAAGACTTGAATTCTTTAAAGCGGATTTGGCCATTCCTGCGACAATGGCCGCAGGGCCCAAATCACCGCCCATGGCGTCAATCGACAGCACTGTTTCGGACGTTGTCGTACGTTTCAGAGCTGCCGTTTCTGCCATTAGATGTCTGCCTGTATGGCCAAACGGGCCTTAGGCCGCATCTTCGTCGAGATCAATCTCGCCTGCAAGGGCAACGACCTCACGTTCAGCATAGTGGCCACAAGACGGGCACACGTGGTGCGGCCGCTTCAGCTCACCGCAATTTGAGCACTCGTTGGGGTTTTCCGCAACCAGCGCATCGTGGGACCGACGCATGTTGCGTCGGGATTTCGTAATCTTGCTTTTTGGGACAGCCATGTCACAACCTCGGGTTTTTCGGGGCGGCGTTCTGAACCGATGCCCCGGTGGAATTCTACGTTCGTCAGAAATGCATCGCGAGGTTAAATTTAACCCTTAGGACGCTACAAACAATGCTGCTGACGCAAGCGGCGATTGAGGCCGGGAACATAGTAGAATTTCCCGTCCATGCAAGTCCTTTTCCGTCGATCCTTTGTTCAGGCAAATCAGCCTATTTTTCGTCCTCGTCTTTGTCGGGCGTGTCAGTCTTGTCACGAAGAGCCGCAAGCCCTGCAAAGGCGCGGGTATCCTCGTCGCGCATCGGGGTCACACCGGGGGCCGCAAAGATTGCCTCGCCCAGCGTTGCGGCCTCGCTCCGCGGGTAAAGTGGCAGGTTCAGCGCTAGCGCCTCCATCATCACCTCATAGGGGGCGATGGTTTCGCCCAATGCATCGATTGTCTCATCATTGGTCATTTCAACTTCTTCTTCGTCTTGCGGTTGGTCGAGGTCGCGCAAATAGCGCCGTGTCACGTCCACCTCGATCCGCGTGCGCACTGGAACCAGCGTTACGGCGCAAGGCTGAACAACGCTGACACCTAAGTGGCCGTCCAAACGCCAGCTTTCCTTGCCGTCGGCACGCACAGTACCTACAAAGCTCAGCTTGCGCAGTCCTGACAGCTCAAGCTCGTCTGCGATCAACTTACAAAACGGCGGCTCGGGTCGCAGCTCAAAGCTGGTGGCAGTGCGTGTTGGCAAATCTTTGACACGCAACGGGGCGGGGGGGGCAAAAGGGTCTGACATCTGGCGTCCTTGAAACATGTGCGCAGGGTGCGGCTAAGCTTGCCCTGTTCGCTTTGGTCGGTTAAGCCGATAAAAAGGTTTGGCGGGTCTGGCAAGAGCCCGCATCGAAAGGGGCGAACGGATGGGGATCGTGCAGAGGATATCCAAGTTATTTGGGCCAAATTTGGCAAAGCGTTTGCGTTTGCTGTCGGCGGGTTTGATTTGTGCCACTTTGGTCGCCTGCTCTGCAACATTCGTCAACCATGGTTATATACCGCCAGAAGAAGATTTGGCCTTCATCACGCCCGGTACCGACAGTCGTAGTTCGCTGGAAGATAGCATCGGGCTTCCGTCTGCATCTGGTGTGATCCGCGATGACACATGGTTCTATATCGCATCGCGTGTCCGAAATTATGCCTACCGGGCACCAGAGGTGATTGAGCGCCAGATCGTTGCCATCTCGTTCGACACTGAGGGCACTGTCACCAATGTCGAGCGGTTTGGCCTAGATGATGGTCAATTGATTACCCTGTCGCGGCGCGTAACAGATACAAATATCCAAGACATCACGTTTCTGCGTCAGTTGATGGGGAACTTTGGCCGGATCGATATTGGGCAGGCCTTGGCTAACTAACTGGGCGACCGATTAACTGGGTCACCAGCTGTTATAGCCAAGACCTGCGATTTATCTGGACCTAGTCTGAGGCCTCGCCTGTTTCAGGCTCAAACTCTAGCGCAACTCCGTTTATGCAATAGCGCAGGCCCGTCGGGGCAGGTCCGTCCGGAAACACGTGGCCCAAATGCGCCTCACATTTATTGCAATGCACCTCAGTCCTGCGCATGAAAAAGCTGCTATCATCCTTTTCAGCGACCATTTCACCATCAACTGGGGCGTAAAAACTGGGCCAGCCCGTGCCGCTCTCGAACTTTGCGCTTTGGTCAAACAGGGGTGCACCACAGCATAAGCACATGTAGGTTCCCGGCTCTTTGGGGAAGTCTTCGTGGGTTCCGGCCCGCTCGGTTCCATGTTTTCGGGTCACTTTATAGGCTAAATCGCCTAATTGTGTGCGCCATTCCGCATCACTCTTGATGACTTTGTCCATTCATGTCCTCTTGTCGTGTGAGTGTCATGCGCCCTAAGTGGTGGGGAGCTAGACAAATGTAGGCACCTTGGTGTGTTCGGCCAAGACCTAACCTTGCAATCGTGGGAGCAAGGCGATGATTAGTTTGCGAAAAGGCCGGTACCGGGCGCGGTTTGGCGATGGACCGGGTGATCTGCGTGCCGCCCAGCAATTGCGGTACCTGGCGTTCAGGGGAAAACCGGCACCGGGAACGGAGGCCGGCACTGACGCTGATGCGTTCGACGCCAGTTGCAGCCATATTCTAGTTGAGGACGTGACGTCTGAGACGCTTGTGTGTTGTTTTCGGTTGCTCCGCCTATCGGGCGGGGCAGAGATTGGGCGCAGTTACTCCGCCCAATATTATGAACTGTCAGCTTTGTCAGACTTTGTTGGGCCGATGGTTGAGATGGGACGCTTTTGCATCCATCCGGCCTGGAAAGATCCTGACATCCTGCGTGTCGCATGGGGCGCAATGACGGCATACGTCGATGACGAAGGGGTTGAGATGTTATTTGGCTGCTCGTCATTTCATGGGACAGAGGCGGCGGAATACTATGATGCATTTGCGCTGCTGCGAGACCGCCATATTGCCCCAAAACGCTGGTTGCCGCGGGTCAAGGCGCCCTCAGTCTTCAAATTTGCCCAAAGATTGCGCCGCAAACCGGACCTGAAATCAGCGCAGGCCATGATGCCGCCCCTGTTGCGGACCTATCTGCTAATGGGGGGATGGGTCAGTGATCACGCGGTAGTCGACCGGGATTTGAATACATTGCATGTCTTTACTGGGTTGGAAATCAAGGCGATCCCGCCCGCTCGTGCCCGCCTGTTGCGTGCAGTTGCAAACTAGCCTGCCTGCCTTGCCAAGCGCGCCGTAGCGCAATCATGGGGGCCAATGCGCCACTATCCAGCCATGTGCCGCCAAGCGAACGGTGAACAGCACCCGCGCCATGTTTGAACCGCGCGAGTCCCGGGACAGTGTTTGGATGATACACGCCCATATCGATTTGGTGATGTCCCTGACGCGCAAACGTATTGGCCGCCTCCCACATCAACAGGTTGTGGGCTGAGACTTCGCGACCTTGTGCGCCGGACCAGCCGATCTGATAACTGACCGTGTTGCCATGGCGCAAAAACAGCATGGCGGCAATTGGCGTGCCCGCGCGCTTGGCCGTGAACAGGCGCACTGATCCCGGAGAATGCAGCGCCATTGCACAGATCACGGTGATTGGCATCGCCCGGTAGCTGTTGCGTTCTTGCTGTTCGGCGTCGCGTGCAAACAACCAATGCCTTGGATCACCGTTGAATGTGCTATCTACAACGCGCAGCCCTTGTTTTTGGGCGTGGCGTAATCGGTTGCGCCATTTGCCGGTCATGCGTGCCAAGCGGTTTTTTTCGGGTGCCAAAAGATCCAACTCAGCCACTTGGCGGGACTTGGCAATTTGGATAAACCCGGCGGCGGCCATGGTCGCGGCGTCTGCGGTTGAGCTTGCATTGATGATCAAATGGCGTGCCCCTAACGCCCGGCGTATGGTGATAAGTGCGCCAGATTGGGGGGCTGCATTCCAGATTGGCCCGCGTGAGATGAGCGCGACGGAACCAAGAATTGGCCAGCGGCGGCGGATCACTTGGGCTTGGCCACCGTCAAACGTAAACGCCTGACATTGCGCGCCAATCGCATTCAACGCCGCCCCGAATGCAGGATGCTGTTGCAAGCTGTAATTGTGGTCTGAAACAGGGGCCGCACGGTTTTGCATCGGGCACACTTGCCCGATACATGCTTAATGCGCGGTTAATTCTGCGTCATAACGTTTTGC
>JBLHOS010000053.1:0-21575 GCA_047623825.1 Paracoccaceae bacterium
CCATTCACAAGCAAAACTAAGCGCAATTGCCAGGCAGTTGAACGAACGCCCCCGCAAGACCTTGCAATACCAAACCCCAGCAGAGAAGTTTGCGGAGTGTGTTGCGTCGATCAGTTGAGGCCACCGCACCCATCGATACAAACGGGTATTCGAAGAAATCTCCAGCTTTGATGACTGGTATCTGAATGAAAAATTCCTGCATCTTAAAGGTTGAAGGTTTAGCCCCTACTCTCAAAACCAACAAAAAAATTAAATATCAATCTCTTAGAGGCCAGCTTCAGGCGGCCAGTTTCCTTCGGACATTTGCCGTCGAAACACTGAAAAGCTCACGGCCTAGGCTTGATCAAACTCGTTGCACTATACGCCGGCCAGCCTGGTTCGCGGGCTTTTCAATAAAAACATACGTGATCGCCGAAATCGCCACTGTAACTGTGTAGACAACCACAAACACCCAAAAGCCTGTAATAGGCAAAATTGCAAGTTCTCCCAAGATGTGAAGAACCAGCAGATGGGTCAGGTAGATGCTGTAGCTTATTGAACCCAGGAACAGCATTGGGCGTGTTGTCAGAGGAGCAGTGATCCAAATAGCTCTTTCCGGTGTCACCAACGTGATCATCGCCGCCGTGGACAACGCCAACACTTCTGAACGACCATCAAAGTTCACGATCAGTGCCAATACAAACATGGCAAGGGCGCCGCCGATCCAAATAGCCGGTTTGCGAGACGTCACGCATTTGAACCGTGCACGAAGGTAATATGACAAGACGCCAGTAAAAAAGAGATGTCCGTGAGCGACGGGTGACCATTTGATTGGAAGTGAAGTTCCAAGAATCTCTTTCGAGAAATACGAAAGCACCCCTGTCAAGATCAGAAGGACGAGAATTGCCCCAATCGTTCTAAAGATCGTTTTTCCGAGGTAGATCAATGGAGGCAGACAAATGTACCAAAACACTTCGATTGGGATCGTCCACTCGACCCCCAACAAAGAGTTTGCAACACGATAATCTAGATAGCTAATCATGAATAAGTGCATCATATAGTTATATAAATTTGGAAGCGTACCATGTTCCAGCATCCAACTCGGCAGCCCGAGCACACCCGAAAACCAAAGGATCATCGCGAACGAAACCGCAAACCAATAAAGCGGCACAATACGCATTACTCGTCTAATCAAGTATGATCTGTAATTTTTCGCCTCTGCATATGTTTTCGCGATGGTGAAGCCGGAGATGACAAAAAAAATGTCGACACCATACTTTCCGGCGCCAGTGATTGCCTGACCAATGGATCCAAAATCGACAAATGCGCCGGTGTGGATCATCAAAACCATCGTTGCCGCAATTGCACGCAGACCAGTTATGAAATCTGTGTCGCCATAAATGCGAAGAAAGCGAGGTTCATCCGGCAAAGTTCAATTCCCTTTTTTACCTGCATAGCGATCAGAACTAATCTTGGAAAGTCACGCTTGCTCCAAACCGGGCTTTGCCGCAGGGTTCCGTAGCAACAGGCAAGCTAAGAGGTTGAGATGTCTAATCATGCGCTGATTATGTTGGCAGCAGGCGTCGGCATCCCGATCCTAGCAGCCCTTAACGCCCGGCTTGGGGCCAATATCGGCTCCCCATCCTTGGCGGCTCTGGTGCTTTTTGTAGTGGCATTTCTATCAACCGCGATTGTAGCCTCAGTTACCGGGCTGACTTCGCTAACCCAGATCGCAGCACAGCCAAAACACCTGTTTCTAGGCGGGCTGTTGGTAGCGTTCTATGTCTTGAGTATTACCTACGTTGCACCCACATTCGGCATTGGAAACGCGGTGTTCTTTGTGCTTTTGGGTCAACTGCTGTCGGCGGCTGCAATCGATCACTTTGGGCTGTTTGGGGCCAATGTGACACCACTAACACTGACGCGGATTGCGGGCATCGCAGTGATGGGGTTGGGCGTTGCGCTGACCCAATTGGCCGGGCGCGGCTGACCGCAACGGTCAGTTACCAGCCTTGACCTCGAGGGCCAGCCATTCCTCTTCGGCGTCTGACAATCTGGTATGACGCTCTACCAGCCCATCAGTCGCTTTTTGAAATTTCAACGGTTCCCGTGTAAACAACTCAGGGTCCGACAGTAAGCCTTCTAGCTTGACGATCTCGGCCTCAAGCCGCGCAATTACACCGGGCAATTCGCCCAATCGGTGTGTTTCTGTATAGCTGATCTTTGAAGTGGGCGCATTTAGTGTCGTCTTGGAATTATTTGATTTCGTTTTTTTTTGGCTGAATTCTGCCACGCGATCTTTGCGTTGGCTTTGATAGTCGGTCCAGCCGCCCGCATAGATAGAGGCCTCGCCGTCCCCTTCCATCGCGACGGTTGTCGTCGCCACCCGGTCCAGAAAATCGCGATCGTGCGAGACCAGCAAAACTGTCCCGGCATAATCGCCCAAGATATCTTGCATCAGATCCAGCGTTTCAACATCCAAGTCGTTAGTCGGTTCGTCCAACACCAAAAGATTGCTTTCGCGCGCCATGATCCGCGCCAGCAGCAGTCGGGCTTTTTCGCCACCTGACAGGGATTTTACAGGGGCCCTTGCCTGACGTTCGTCAAACAAGAAATCCTTGAGATATCCCACAACATGCTTGGGAACACCGCGCACCATCACCTGATCTGACGCACCAGAAACCGCCATCAACGGATCATTGGTCAGGCTATCCCAAAGTGTCGCCTTCGGGTCAAGTTTCGAGCGCGCCTGATCAAACACTGCCATCTCCAGGCCGGTGCCAAGATCAACAGTTCCGGTATCTGGTGCCAGCTCACCGGTCAGCATCTTCAAAAGCGTGGTTTTGCCAGCACCGTTCGGGCCAACGAAGGCGATCCGCTCACCGCGCTGCACCCTGAGGGAAAAGTCAGACAAGATGACTTTACCGTCATAAGTCTTTGAAATGCCTTTGGCTTCAACAACCCGCTTGCCAGATTGTTTGCCGTCAGACAATGCCATGGCAGCAGTGCCCTGACGTTTGATCATCGATGCGCGGTCGTCGCGCAAATCGCCCAAGGCGCGCACACGCCCCTGGTTGCGCTTGCGCCGCGCACTGATGCCTTCAACAGCCCACCGGGCCTCAGCCTTGATCTTGCGGTCCAGCTTGTGGCGTTGAATGTCTTCTTCGGCCCACAGCGTGTCACGCCAGTCCTCAAAACCAGAAAACCCTTTTTCCAACCGCCGGGTCTTGCCGCGATCAATCCACAATGTGGCGCGCGTCAATGCAGTCAAAAATGCGCGATCATGTGAGATCAGGACATAACCCGTGCGGGTCGCGGCCAACTCGGCCTCCAGCCATGAAATCGCTTCGATATCGAGGTGGTTCGTCGGCTCATCCAGCAGCATTAATTCGGGCGCCTCAGCCAGCAGTTTGGCCAGCGCCGCGCGCCGCTTCTCCCCGCCTGATGCCGTAGCAACATCTGCCTCGGGCCTCAGTTTCAGGCCATGGGCGACCGCCTCGACCTTCCAGCTATCTTCCGGTTCAAGTCCGCTGATTGCATAGTCACCAAGCGTCGCAAATCCTGAAAAATCAGGGTCTTGTTCCATATATCCTACATGGATACCTGGCGGCAGCGCCCGCTCACCCTTGTCAGCGTCCATCAGCCCAGCCATCACCTTCAATAAGGTTGATTTGCCAGATCCGTTACGCCCCACAAGGGCAACCCGATCGCCCTCATGAACCACAAGATCCAGTCGGTCAAAAACAGGGTCACCGCCGAAAGTTAGCGAGATATCGGACAGTTGAAGGAGGGGTGCTCGAGCCATTGGTGCCAGCTATGTTGAGGACGGGGGGACGTCAAGCAAATTGCGATTAGTTTATCGTCCCAACATCCATTCGCCGTCAGGCCAGAACGCGTGATATGCAAAGGCGAACATCACATCATGCGCAATGTCGGCACCGGTCGCATCGCGCACCCGAATGGCACCCACGTCACGCCCCGCACCAATATCATCGCTATCAAGCGCTGAGGCGAGGCCTAAAGCCCAGCTTAGCGTCACACCGGCCTCAGAAATCTGCTCAGAATCGGTAAATCGGCTAAGCGGCCAGGCCCTGTCACCAACCCGCACCACACGCGCCAGTGCCGGAATGCCGTGAGGTGGCAGTTCACCATCATAAAGGAATGGCCGGGTTGAGGTGTCGTAGCGTGTATAGGGATTGCGGCCATAGGGGCGGTTGAACGCAGGCTCTGCCATCACCAACCCGTCTGGGTTGCGGTCGCGAAACACGACCCAGCTTTCCATCCACGACGGCAGCTGCACCAGCTCGGTCCCCATATGCTGGCCGACGATCCCCTCACCGACGGCTTGTTGCCACCAGCTTTCGGTTTCGCGGTCATACATGATCATGTCGGAATTGCGCAGCTTGCCTGACACCCCAAACGACAGCACTTGCCCTTCAACCCGGCGATCGAACACCATGGCTGAATTGCACAACGGGCAAAAGGTAACCGCAATCGGCAGTCCCGCGATCTCATCGTTCACAATCTCATGCCAGGTCAGATAGCGCAGCGGATAGGCGCGCGGTGGTTGGCCGTCGATCTCAACGGTGATGACAGCCTCATTCTCAGACAGTCCAGCGGCCCGCTCGACTGGCATCATTTGCGGCTGGTCAATTGCGGGGATGCCATCACGCGCAGGTCCGCCGTCCAAAACAGACGTGAACTCGATCACACTACGATCGAAGTCAGTATTGGGCCATTCAGCGGCCCACCGCTGCGGATCAGCAAAGGCAGGCAGGGCAATCACCGCGACTAAAACGAAAGGCAAAATGCGCATTGGGGCAGTCTCCTTTGGCATCACGGAAACGATTGTGCCAAAGGTACGCACCCGATCCCAGCCCCCTCACGCAAGCGTGCGCCGGGGGCCGGGATTTGTGATCAGGCGTCAGTCTTCTGTGACGCGGACTTCTTCCATCAGGTCAGGCTCACCCACGACAGCGCCGTTGCGGCCCCGCCCCAGTTTGATCGCATCCACGACGTCCATGCCTTCGACGACTTGGCCGACGATTGTATAAAGCCCGTCCAGATGGGGGGCCGCCTCAAACACGATGAAAAACTGGCTGTTGGCACTGTCCGGTGACGTGGACCGGGCCATACCGATCATGCCGCGCTCAAAGCTCAGCTCAGAGAATTCAGCAGGCAGATCATCATAGTCCGACCCGCCGCGCCCGGCATACCGCATATCCATACCAGCACTGCCATATTCAACATCGCCAGTTTGGGCCATAAATCCCTCGATGACGCGGTGAAAGACGACGTCGTCATACGCGCCCTCTTCGGCAAGGGTGGTGATCCGCTCAACATGTAAGGGGGCCACGTCCTCAAAGAGGTCAATCACGATGGTGCCTTCGGCCTCACCGGTGACGTCGATTTCCAACCCGGTCGCGAAAACCGGGCTGGCCAGTAGGCAAAGAGCAACCGTCAGGTTACGCATCGGCGGCGACTTTGACTGAAATCATCATATCAGGCTCCGCAGGCGGCTCACCCCGGTTGATCGCATCAACATGTTCCATCCCCTCGATCACGCGGCCATAGACCGTGTATTGACCGTTCAGGAAACTGTTCTCAGAAAAGTTGACGAAGAACTGTGAGTTGGCGCTGTTTGGGTTGGTTGAGCGCGCCGCACCAATTGTACCGCGATCATGCGGCAGCTTGGAGAACTCTGCAGGCAGGTCAGGCTTGTCTGATCCGCCGGTACCAGCCGCGCGTAGGTTAAAACCTTCGCCGGAATTGCCATTTTTTACGTCGCCGGTCTGGGCCATAAAGCCCTCGATGACGCGGTGAAACACGACGCCGTCATAAGCACCTTCGCGCGCAAGCTCTTTCATACGCGCGACGTGCAATGGTGCCACAGCAGGCAGCAGCGCAATCGTCACAGTGCCCCCTTTAAGCTCCATCAAAATTGTGTTTTCGGGATCTTCAATCGCGGCCATGGTTGTCTCCTTTACGGCATTCGGCGCGACCCTAGTCTGCCCCGCAGGAAAGGAAAACCCCACCTATTGCGGGAACTTTTCGATCAGCGCCAGATTAACCGCTGCAGGCACAAAGGGCGCCACATTTCCGCCGAGCCGGGCAATCTCCTTGACCAATTTCGACGCAATAGCCTGCCGTTCGGCCTCAGCCATCAAGAATACCGTGGTAATACTGTCATCCAGTTTGCGATTCATGCCGACCATCTGGAATTCGTACTCAAAATCAGAGACGGCGCGCAGGCCACGGATGATCATGCTGGCACCAACGTCACGCGCGCAGTTGATAAGCAGGTTCTCAAATGGATGTACGACAATCTCGACACCGGTTTGGTTGGCCAGTGCCACACATTCCGCCTCAACCATCGCTACCCGCTCCTCCAGTGAGAACAGCGGCCCCTTATCACGATTAATCGCCACCCCGATAACCAAACGATCCACCAGCGTGCAAGCGCGGCGAACGATATCGATATGACCAAGTGTTATTGGGTCAAACGTCCCAGGATACAGACCGATGCGCATGGTTTCTCTCCCCCTTACACTCGGGGACAAACGCAACATTATTGCGCACCCATTGCAACCCAAAAGCACGCAATAGGCGACAAAGGCGACGACTTAATTGCTTGATCTGGAGTTCAAAAGCCTTTGATCATACTTTCCAACGCTTCGTTCTCCATGCTCAGCTCACTTAATTGCGCTTTGACCACGTCCCCGATAGAAATCAATCCGACCATCTGATCCCCATCCAATACCGGCATGTGTCGGAATCGGCCTTTGGTCATCTTGGCCAAGACTTCGGCCGAACGTTCATTGCGGGAACACGACACAATCTCTGATGTCATCTGGCTTTCGACACTTTCGCTTAAAATAGCAGCGCCACGCTGGCCTAAGGTTCGCACGATGTCGCGCTCAGACAAAATGCCGACAACCCGCTTGCCATCAGGGGAGACAACCAACGCACCAATCTTGCGAGCCGATAAGATTGCCACCGCGTCCGAGATCGTGCTTGTGGGCGTTACCGTGACCACCCCGTCATCAGATTTTGTCTTAAGGATTTGTTGAACCAGCATAGTGGATCCTTTCTCTTTTGCCGAAAACTGTCCGCCTCTAATGTAGCGTCCTCCGCAGACCCGATCCTGTCAAGCTTGCTGACCCTGTGGTTGCGCGGCTGCTTGGATGGTTTCGGCCTGATCTACCTGCGCCTCAAGGGCAGCGACCTCGGCGCGCAACCCCGCCCCCAACAGGGTCGTGAACCGGGCCAAACGTGGGTCACTTGGGCCACCGGCGTGACTGAGAAGCCAAAACGTCCTCTGCAATTGGATCTCGGCGGGCAAGATACGCACCAGTTCAGGCGCCGATGGCAACGCAAAGTCATGCACGATGGCTAATCCGGCCCCCGCACGCGCCCAGTTCAGTTGCACCGAGACGGAATTGGACGCCAACGGCACCGACGTGATGCCAAGTGCAGCCAGATAGTCTAGTTCCGCATCGTAAATCATATCAGGAATATAGCCGATCATGCGCCGTCCTTTCAGGTCGCCACGGTCCGCCGGATGCCCTTCGCGCGCCAAGTACTCCCGCGACGCTGCCAGCGACAGGCGGTAATCAGTCAATCGCTCCGCATGCACCCGGTCGGTCTTTGGCCGCGAAACAGCAACAGCCAGATCAGCTTCCCGCCGCGACAGGTTCACCACCCGGGGCAACGCCAAGATCTGAACATCAAGTCCGGGATGCGCATCACAGATCTGCGCGCAAACCTGCGGCAACAGATAGTTCGCGCAGCCATCAGGCGCTCCGATCCGGATTGTGCCCGACAACGCGGCCCCCGCGCCTGTCGCCGTCCCGATGCCCGCCAGCAAGGACGCCTCAGCGGCCTCTGCGGCGTCCATCAGGCGCAACGCAGCCTCAGTAATCGCATAACCTTGCGGGGATTTTACAAACAGCATCGCGCCGATATCCGCCTCAAGCCGGGCAACCCGTCGCCCCACAGTGGCAGGGTCCAACCGCAGCGTTTTCGCCGCACCTGACAGGCTTTCACTGCGCGCCACTGCAAGGAAAATTCGCAAGTCATCCCAGTTCCGCATCGGTCCATCCTTGCATTTTTGCAAAACCCTTTAGGAAACCTGCCTCTTTTCCCGGCATCTTCGCAAGGCTAGAGTGCACGCAACTGAAAATGGGAGAGAGATCGATGCAAGAGCTTAGCCACTGGATCAACGGCCAACATGTCAAAGGGACATCCGGCCGATTTGCTGACGTGATGAACCCCGCCACCGGCGAAGTTCAGGCCCGTGTGCCGCTGGCTTCAACCGCTGAGCTGGACGCCGCCGTCGCTGACGCCGCCGCCGCACAACCCAAATGGGCGGCACAGAACCCGCAAAAACGCGCCCGCGTGATGATGGCATTTGTCCAACTGATCAACCGCGACATGGATAAGCTGGCCGAGGCCCTCAGCCGCGAACACGGCAAAACTATCCCCGACGCCAAAGGCGACGTGCAGCGTGGCCTTGAAGTAGTGGAATTCTGTATTGGTGCGCCCCACCTTCTAAAGGGTGACTTTACCGACAGTGCCGGCCCCGGCATCGATATGTATTCCCTGCGCCAACCCTTGGGCGTGGCCGCTGGCATAACGCCGTTCAACTTCCCCGCGATGATCCCATTGTGGAAAATGGCCCCGGCCCTGGTCTGCGGCAACGCATTCATCCTCAAACCATCTGAGCGCGACCCGTCCGTTCCGCTGATGCTGGCCGAATTGCTAAAAGAGGCCGGATTGCCAGATGGCATCCTGCAGGTCATCAACGGCGATAAGGAAAGCGTCGATGCGATCCTTGATAACCCAACAATTGCCGGTATCGGCTTTGTCGGTTCCACCCCGATTGCTGAATACATCTACGCGCGTGGCTGTGCGAACGGCAAACGGGTTCAGTGTTTTGGCGGTGCCAAGAACCACATGATCATCATGCCCGACGCCGACCTGGATCAGGCCGCCGATGCGCTGGTTGGTGCAGGCTACGGTGCGGCTGGTGAGCGTTGCATGGCAATTTCGGTGGCGGTCCCAGTTGGCGATGAGACGGCCGATCGCCTGATGGCAAAGCTAATCCCACGGGTTGAGGCACTGAAAGTTGGGCCCTACACCGCTGGCAAAGACGTGGATTACGGCCCCGTCATCACCGCCGCTGCCAAGGCCAATATCGAACGTCTGGTCCAGACCGGCATCGATCAGGGCGCTGAATTGTTGGTCGATGGCCGCAATTTCAACCTTCAGGGTTATGAGGATGGCTTTTTCGTCGGCCCGCATCTGTTTGATCGCGTGACCAAGGACATGGACATCTACAAGTATGAGATCTTTGGCCCCGTCCTGTCGACCGTCCGCGCCCAAAACTACGAAGAGGCGTTGGCCCTTGCGATGGACAACGAATACGGCAACGGCACCGCGATTTTCACCCGTGACGGCGACACTGCGCGTGATTTCGCGGCCCGCGTGAATATCGGCATGGTCGGCATCAATGTGCCCATTCCGGTGCCTTTGGCCTACCACACGTTCGGCGGCTGGAAGAAATCAGGCTTTGGTGATCTTAACCAACACGGGCCAGACGCGTTCCGGTTCTATACCCGCACCAAAACAGTCACCGCGCGCTGGCCGTCAGGCATCAAAGAGGGCGGTGAGTTTTCCATCCCAGTGATGGAATAACCCTCTCGCCCAAATGAAAGAATGACAAAGGCCTCGCATCTTGCGGGGCCTTTTTTTGTGAACGAATGTCGAGTGTGGGCACTTATGCTCTTCTAGGAAATCCTGAGCTACGTTTCTGAAAATGGCATTTGACTGAGTGATATCATGAAGCGAGAACCGACTACGTTAGGCGATATACTCATGCCGCTGGACCCCAGAAAATCGGGTTTCGATCTAGGTACTTGGTTGCGTAACATCTTGAATACGGTGCTGAGCTTTTCGCTGCTAACGGCGAATTTCGCTCTGCCTTTGTGGTGGTTTTTGATGCGTCCCGATATGGACAGAAATGTCATGCTGGTCCTTTTCGCGGCACTGATTGCAGCGTGGTTTTTTGTCTATCGCTGGCTGCATGCCACAAAGCCCCATTATTTGCTGGCCAATGATCGTCAGGGGTTCATGCGTGATCTACGATTGGATGCGAAAACGGCCATTTTTGACGGCAACAATATTTACCATTTTGGCCACGATAACGGACTGGATGCCCAACCGCTTGGGGAGATCGCGAACCAACTTCGGACCCAAGGGTATCGCGTCGTTTGTTTCTTTGATGCCAATATTTTTTACACGCTCATCGAACATGGTGCATTCTCAAGTGATCAACATCATTCGTTGGCGTTGCTTGAAGACATTTTCGGGCTGAGAACAGATGAAATCTATGTGGTGCCCAGTCGGGTTCAGGCTGATGAATACATACTGGAAGCCCTGAAACACCTGCCCATATCTTTTGCTGTGACCAACGACCAATTCCGCGACTACGCCAAAAAATACCCAACGGTGATGAAGGAAAATCTGTGGCGCAAAGGTGTAGTGATTTCAAGAAATGAGATCAAATTGCTGCAACATCAGCTCCAAAGGCCAATTCGGTTGAGTTAGACAGGTAAACTCACAAACGCTTAGTGGCGACGCTTGCAATACTCTTGCAACGATTGTTAATTAAACGAGCGTTCAATTCTGATAAGCTTGGGAGGAGTTTTCGTGGATTTTGCCCTCAGCGACGAACAGGTCGCCATCTTCGATATGGCCAAGGCGTTTGGCGACGAACATATCGCCCCCTTTGCCCGCCAATGGGAACGGGACGGAACCATCCCAAAAGAGCTGTGGCCGCAACTGGCCGAACTGGGATTTGGCGGCCTCTATGTATCTGAAGAAATGGGCGGATCAGGCTTGTCGCGGTTGGATGCGACTTTGGTTTTTGAGGCGCTGAGCATGGCTTGCCCGTCGGTCGCGGCCTTCTTGTCGATCCACAATATGTGCGCAGCCATGATCGACACCTTTGCCAGCGATGAGATGAAGGCCCGCCTTTTGCCATCTGTCCTTCGCATGAACACAGTCATGTCGTACTGCTTGACGGAACCCGGCAGCGGGTCGGATGCGGCTGCGTTGAAAACCCGCGCCACACGCACAAATGAGGGCTTCAGCCTGACCGGAACCAAGGCGTTCATTTCAGGCGGTGGCTACTCTGACGCCTACGTCGTTATGGCGCGCACCGGCGAAGATGGACCGCGTGGAATCTCAGCACTTGTGGTTGAAGACGGCGCAGAGGGGCTGTCGTTTGGTGGGCTAGAGGATAAAATGGGCTGGCGATCCCAACCAACCCGACAAGTCCAGTTAGACAATTGCAATATAATATCAGAAAATTTACTGGGAGAAGAAGGAAAAGGTTTCACATATGCGATGAAAGGGCTGGATGGCGGTCGCCTGAACATCGCGGCATGTTCGCTGGGTGCAGCCCAGTCCGCTTTGACCGCAACATTGACCTATATGGGGGAGCGTAAGGCATTTGGTAAACCCATCGACCAGTTTCAGGCTCTGCAATTCCGCTTAGCAGATATGGAAATTGAGTTATCCGCCGCGCGCACATTCCTACATCACGCCGCATGGAAACTGGATTCAGGCGCGCCAGATGCAACCAAATTCTGTGCCATGGCCAAGAAATTCGTGACCGAGGCCGGCAGCCACGTTGCCGATCAATGTCTGCAATTACATGGTGGATACGGCTATCTGGCCGACTATGGCATCGAAAAAACTGTGCGAGATCTGAGGGTTCACCAGATTTTGGAAGGAACTAACGAAATTATGCGCCTGATTGTCAGCCGCCAAATGCTAGAGGATCGCGCCTGATGTCCGATATTCATATCCGGGTTGAGGGGCGTGTCGGTCGGATCACTCTGAACCGGCCAAAGGCATTGAACGCTGTCACCTATCAGATGTGTCTGGACATTGATCAGGCCCTGCAAAATTGGGCCGGGGATGATGCAGTTGCGATGGTATTGATTGATGCCGTGGGCGACCGTGCGTTTAGTGCGGGCGGTGATTTGGGTGAGATGTACGCCACCGGCACCGCAGGCAACTTCGACTACGGTCGCCGGTTCTGGCGCGACGAATACCGCATGAATAAGCGGATGTTTGAATTTCCAAAACCGGTCGTGACCCTGCTTCAGGGGTTCACCATGGGCGGCGGCGTCGGCGTTGGGTGCCATGCGTCACACCGGATTGTGGGCGACAGCAGTCGGATCGCGATGCCCGAATGCGGGATCGGACTGGTGCCTGATGTTGGCGGCAGTCTGTTGCTGGCCCGCGCACCCGGACGCTGCGGTGAATATCTGGGAATAACCGGCGTGCGCATGGGCCCGGGTGATGCGATCTACGCAGGCTTTGCAGACTACTATATCCCCGAAGCGCTGTGGCCAGCGCTGGTCGAAACCTTGGTCCAGACCGCCGATTGGGAGGCCGTGGACAGAGCAGCCCAACCGCAACCGTCCTCGACACTGGCGGCCGACCAAGCCCAAATCAACGCGATTTTTGGTGGTGAAACGCTTCGCGACATCCTGAATGCAGCCCGCCACGCCCCATCTGAATTTACTGAAACTGCCCTATCGAGAATCGCTAAAAATGCCGGTCTTTCAATGGCTTGCGCGGTGGAATTAATTCATCGTTCTCGCGAACGCGACCGGATGGATGTGGCCCTTGAACAAGAGTACCGCTTTACCTTTCGCGCAATGGACCAAGGTGATTTTCTTGAGGGGATCCGCGCACAAATCATCGACAAAGATCAAACGCCAATTTGGGTCCATGCGCAGGCTGAAGATGTCACCTTGGCTGAAGTCAGCAGGATGCTGCTCCCGCTAGGCGACGACAAGCTGACATTCTAGAGATGGAGAGACACATGAAGATCGGATTTATCGGGCTGGGTAATATGGGTGGGCCGATGGCCACCAATCTGGTGGCCGCGGGTCACACCGTGATGGGCTTCGATTTGGTCGCTCCCTGCCCGCCAGGCGTGATCGAAGCGGTCAGTGCAAAGGATGCTGCAACCGGCCAAGAGATCGTGATTACCATGCTGCCCAATGGCGCGATCCTGCGCGCAGTTGCCGACCAGATCCAACCGACAATGTCACTTGGCGCGATCCATCTCGATTGCTCAACCGTCGATGTCGCCAGCAGTCAGCATATCGCGACCCAAGCAAGTGCAGCAGGCCTGTTTGCCCTCGATGCGCCGGTGTCAGGTGGCGTCGGCGGGGCCACGGCAGGAACCCTGACCTTCATGGTTGGTGGTGCTGACGACGCTGTGGCGCGCGCCATGCCCCTGTTTGAGATCATGGGCCAAAAGGCAGTTCATTGCGGCATGCCCGGAATGGGTCAGGCCGCCAAGATTTGCAATAACATGATCCTTGGCGTTACTATGATCGCCACCTGCGAAACCTTTGCGTTGGCCGATAAGCTGGGCCTTGATCGCGAAAAGATGTTTGACGTGGTTTCAACCTCGTCGGGCTACAGCTGGTCGATGAACGCTTATTGCCCCGCACCGGGTATCGGACCGACCAGTCCTGCGGATAATGGCTACCTGCCCGGTTTCGCGGCTGAGCTCATGCTCAAGGATCTGCGTCTTAGTCAAGATGCCGCCGAGGCGGTCGATGCGGACACACCCATGGGGGCCGCGGCCACAGCGATTTATGAGACATTTGTCGAGGTTGAGGATGGCAAGGGCCGTGATTTCTCAGCCATGTTGCCCCGGTTTGAGGGCCGCACCCGCAGCTAATACCGAACGCCCTACCGCCGCAGCTGCGGTCGGCGAACACATCACAAATTATTAAAAAATAAAGTGGCGCGGTTGACGGGGCTCGAACCCGCGACCCCCGGCGTGACAGGCCGGTACTCTAACCAGCTGAGCTACAACCGCGCATTACGCCGGGCTTCAAACTGAAGGATGGTGGTGGCGCGGTTGACGGGGCTCGAACCCGCGACCCCCGGCGTGACAGGCCGGTACTCTAACCATCTGAGCTACAACCGCTCACCATCCACCAGTGGCAAAGCCGTGGCGTGAGAGCGGGTGTATGTCGCTCGCACATCGGCGTCAAGCGTCTCACTGTGCAAAAATTACGATTATGACACTCGTTTTGATCTGACGTGCAAAACCCGGGTCAGGTGACGGTTTTTGTCTTTTGTTCGGTATCATATGATGCCCGAAAATTACCCTGATTTGCCGCTTTGTATTTCGATCTTGCCCGCACACCCCACCGCAACGGATCTATGTCGGCGCACCGGCCCGATCTGGGCGCAAGAGCCGTGAATTCGCGGTCATAACCAAACGGCAATTGGAGCTGACCGTTTAGCCAATTCTCCTGAAACCAAGCATCCTGACGACAAGCACCCTGCCCCCCCTCAATCCGCCCCCTGCCAGACGCCCCGATGCTCAACCAGATCTTTTGCATCCCACCGTCCAAAAGCATCCGCCGCATCCCACGCAGTCTGACCCTCAGGCCAATCGGATCACCTCGGCGAGACATCATCATCCGGCCCGCCACATGACTTTGCCCGGAAACCTTAACTGACCGATCGACGCCATAGGCCCGCAGCCTTGATGATTACCCACCAAGCGCGATTGCCTGACCCAGTTGCAGGTTCGCATCGATAATAATCATCTTTAACGCGGTCTTATCCGGGGCGATGTTGCACAGGGTGTCTGTCCAAATGCCCATCCGACGGTCAGGCGCACTCTTTCGCCCATCCCTTGCGCAGACGCGCAGTACTTCTTTTGGTGCATGTTCAAATTTGGCACAGCGCATCGGCTTGTCTGCAGGTCTGACAACGCGGGTCCATTGCAACGCCACACCCAAAATTCAGCCGATATTCTAGCTATGTGCCAGCTGTCCGCCGCCTATATTTCATATTGCAGGTAGGATGGTGGGTCGTGAGAGGCTCGAACTCCCGACATCTTCGGTGTAAACGAAGCGCTCTACCAGCTGAGCTAACGACCCGGTCGGCACCGATTACCCAAGCTGCGAGGCTTCTGCAAGCGCTAATCGGTCGGCAAGCGCAAGACAGTCTCTGTCCCCTGCTCAATCACGTAAATGCAGCCTTGCTCATGGTCCAATGCGGCCATTTCAGAATACTGCAGCCCCAGCAGCAATCCACGCAACGCAATTGAGGTTATTCCATGGGTCACCACAACGCTTGGCCCCGTCAGATCGTCCAGAAACGACAGGCTCCGCGCGGCCAGATCAGAATACCGTTCCCCGCCCGGCGTGTTAAGCGATAGATCAAAAACTGTATCATGGGCGAAATAACTATCCGGAGAATGTGCGGCAATCTCAGGATGGGTCTGACCCTGCCAATCCCCCATGTTCACCTCGCGCAGGCGCGGGTCTGTCAGGGGCTGAACCGCATATTCTGCAAGTGCGATGTTGGCGGTGGTCTGGGCCCTGCCCTGCGGACTGCAATAGATGGTCGCGTCAGGGTTTTTTGCGAGGATCGGCCCCAACAAAGTGCCCTGCATCGCGGCCTGCCGTCGGCCTTTTGCGGTCAGGGCACTGTCCCACGTGCCCTGGACCCGGCGCTCACGGTTCCACTCAGTCTCACCATGGCGCAAAATATAGATGGGCGGCATGGTCATTGGGTTCCGCGATTGAAGGTCCTGAAATGGTGTTTAGTCGCGTGGTGCCGGCGGCTCAAGCCCCTGTTGGCGCCCAACAAGGCCAGTATCGCCGGGCCAAGCAGACCAGAATTACGACTGTAATCCAAAAGGTAAAAAAACTGATCGGCAAACACTGACCAAAGTTTGGGTGTTCTTTGCCCAGACCGGACCCGCGCGCGGAAATTACACAAATAAGGTAAACCATGCAGCAGGCTTTGTGTTGTCTAAGACTGACGAAACACGATCTACCAAGAGGTGCCCGATGCCCGACAAATAAAATATCACTCAAGAACACCGGTCGATTTGGGCGCCGTTACAAATTTTTCAAAGGCGAGCAGAGACCGGGTGGCAACCCACCGTTAGGCGGGTGCACTCGAAAGGGCAATTCTAGACCTCCATCTTGCAAAAGATCTCGTATTGCCCCCCCGCAGATGATGATCTGTTCGACTTTTCGAGGCTTTCAGACCCCTACGCGCCAGCTCCGCAGAACAACTCAAAACCATCCTGACCAAGAGTTACCGGATGATCAGAGACTTAAACTCCGGATAACTGCTGTGTAGACAAAGAGCTTTATCACTGAGGCAATCACTCGGCGTGGTGCCAGCTATCAGGTCTCCTCACCATCGGTCTCCCGGTCAGTCCCAGTGCCGGGTTTCATCAACTTGATGCGGGTGACCAAGACATCACCATTGTTGCCCTCGTTGCGGCGTTTGATCGACAGCTTTCCAAGTGGCGCCAAGTTCAGTTCACGCCCCGCTTGCAAGGCGTTTCCAATCTCATCCAGCACCAGCTCAGTCACTTCGCGGATATCGCTGCGTTTTACCGCACTACGCGCAATTACAGCCTGCATCAGGTCACGCTTTTTGTACTGCGGTTCCTGGTCAGCATCTGGCGCAGCATCTGGCGCAGCATCTGGCGCAGCATCTGGCGCAGCATCTGGCGCAGCATCTGGCGCAGCATCTGGCGCAGCATCTGGCGCAGTCATGATCGGCATATCTTCCTCAACAAAGGACAATTTGGCCTTTGGTACAGCACCAATCGGTGCCCTGCCTGCCGGGGTTGCCTTGCGCGGTTTGATTGTGGCACGGGCCATAGTAGCTAATCCCTTTGATTTGTTTCTTATTTGGAAACACGTTAGAACAAAAATCTGTCTGAAGCCAGACACTCCTAATCATTTGCACGCTGAGCGCCACGATCATGCAGGCGCTGTGTAAAGTATGTCCAGATCAGAGCGGACCAGCAACAAAATCCCAAAGAAATATTGCTAATTAAAGATTTAACGATAACGTAATCTTAAGAACATTTCTGGGGGATGTAATGACCGAAAAAATCGCCAGGCCGATGGCCGGTTTGGATTGCAGTAATTTACGTCAATACGAAAATTCACACGCGCCTGCGACGGCCGTGCGATCCCGACCGAAACAGGGGCTCGCAATTGTCGGCGTTCGCAATTATCATGCACAACTACTGGGGCCACACGTGCAAACACTGGTGGAAAATTCATATCCGTCCAGTACGCCGTGAACGCCATAAATGTTCAGATCCCGGATTGACCGCTCGGAAGGTCGGGGATCAAAAAACTTTGGGAACGTGCTTTACAAAGGGAAACTCATGAAAAAACTACTGGTCAGCTCAGTCGCCAGCATCGCCTTTCTGGCCACGCCCATTCTGGCCGACACAGCCCCTGCACCACAGATGGAACTGGAGGTTGTGCGCGCTGACTCAAACCACGCTTCAATTCCACCCGGCGTTTGGGTCATCATTTTTGGTCTGGTCGCACTCGGTCTGGTCTCAGGCGGCGGCTCAAACATGATCCCCATGCCCCGATAAACCACTATAAATAAACGATTTAAAAATAACCCCTGTGACCTATGTGGCACAGAGAGTTTTTTGAAGGAAACTTGATGAAAAAACTACTGATCAGCTCAGTCGCCAGCATCGCCTTTCTGGCCACGCCCATTCTGGCCGACACAGCCCCTGCACCACAGATGGAACTGGCGGTTGTACGCGCTGACTCAAACCACACTTCAATTCCACCCGGCGTTTGGGTCATCATTTTTGGTCTGGTCGCACTCGGTTTGGTCTCAGGCGGCGGCTCAAACACCGTGATCCCTGCGGCGTAACCTCGATTTGAAGTCGCCTGTAAAATGCGGGCTTTGGGCTGAGGGGTCCCAATTAGGAGATGACTCTTGGTTGGGACGATCGATACAAGTCTGATTGCAACATCGACCATGGCAGACCCTATCCCTGTCCCACAATGGCAACCACATGTCAGCTTGGATGTCATCCGACCAGAGTTGGGGCGCCCATAGTGATGCCAGAGCCAATTCTGCGGACCCACTTGGCGACTACCACGCGAACTATGATACTCTTGGTCTTAGCATGCCATTCGTGGCTGAACGCCTCAAACTTCTGATATAAAACAAAAAACGCGCCCATTACAGGCGCGTTTTGTTTGTCATGCAATGCGGTTAAGTGATCAGTGGGCAACGGCCCCTTCGCCACTACCACGCCGATCAAGGACCGCTTGGGCTGCTGCTGCCTCCTCGGCCGCCTCGTCCCAATCGATGGGTTCAGGCTGACGGACCAGCGCATGTCTCAGCACTTCGCTAACATGCGAAACAGGGATGATCGTCAAACCCTCTTTCACATTGTCCGGGATCTCACGCAGGTCCTTTTCGTTATCCGCAGGGATCAAAACAGTCTTGATCCCTCCGCGCAACGCCGCCAACAGTTTTTCTTTCAAGCCACCAATTGGCAGGGCATTGCCCCGCAAGGTGACCTCACCCGTCATCGCAATATCCTTGCGCACAGGGATCTGAGTCAACACCGACACGATCGAGGTAACCATCGCCAGACCAGCAGATGGACCATCCTTGGGCGTGGCCCCTTCGGGGACGTGCACATGGATGTCGATCTTGTCGAACTTCGTGGGCTTAATGCCGATTTGCGGCGAGATCGAGCGCACATAGGAGGACGCCGCTTCGATGCTCTCCTTCATCACGTCGCCCAACGTACCGGTCGTTTTCATTCTGCCTTTTCCGGGCAGGCTCAACGCCTCAATTGACAACAGATCGCCGCCGACACTGGTCCAAGCTAGGCCGGTCACGACACCGATTTGATCGTGCATTTCGGCCAGACCGTATTTGTACCGTTTGACGCCCAGCATTTCCTCTAGGTTATCAGCGGTCACTTCGACGTTGGTCGCCTCTTTCTTGACGATCTTGGTTACAGCTTTACGCGCCAGCTTAGCCAATTCACGTTCAAGATTTCGCACGCCCGCTTCACGCGTATACGTCCGGATCATCTCTTGTAAGGCACCGTCCGATACGCTGAATTCCGATGGCTTCAAGCCATGGTTCTTGGTCTGCTTTTCAACCAGGTGATGCTTGGCAATCTCATGCTTTTCGTCTTCGGTGTAACCAGCTAACGTGATAATCTCCATCCGGTCCAGCAAAGGCGCCGGCATATTGTAGGTATTTGCCGTGGTCAGGAACATCACGTTCGACAGGTCATATTCGACTTCAAGATAGTGATCCGAAAACGTGCTGTTCTGTTCAGGATCTAGAACCTCAAGCATAGCAGACGCCGGATCGCCCCGGAAATCCTGCCCCATCTTGTCGATCTCATCCAAAAGGATCAGCGGGTTAGTTGTCTTTGCTTTTTTCAGCGCCTGAATGATCTTACCGGGCATTGAACCGATATAGGTCCGACGGTGGCCACGGATCTCAGATTCGTCGCGCACACCACCCAGCGAGATGCGGATAAATTCGCGTCCCGTTGCATTCGCCACAGACTTGCCCAACGACGTTTTCCCAACACCGGGAGGGCCGACAAGGCACAAGATCGGGCCCTTCAGCTTTTGGCTGCGCTGTTGCACGGCCAAATACTCAACAATCCGCTCTTTGACCTTCTCCAGCCCATAGTGATCGTCATCCAGCACCTTTTGCGCACGCCCAAGGTCTTTTTTCACGCGGGATTTGGTGCCCCACGGGATCGACAACATCCAGTCCAGATAGTTTCGCACAACGGTCGCCTCAGCGGACATCGGGCTCATATTCTTGAGCTTTTTGATCTCTGCATCGGCCTTCTCGCGAGCCTCTTTGCTTAGCTTGGTCGCGGAAACGCGGGCTTCCAGGTCAGCAATTTCACCTTCGCCTTCTTCGCCATCGCCCAATTCCTTCTGAATGGCCTTCATTTGCTCATTCAGATAATATTCACGCTGCGTGCGCTCCATCTGCGATTTCACGCGCGTCTTGATCTTACGCTCAACCTTCAGAACGCTCATTTCGCCCTGCATCAGGCCAAAGACCTTTTCCAGCCGATCCGACACGACCAGTGTCTCCAGAAGGTCCTGCTTTTGGTGCACCTCAATGCCCAAATGACCTGAGACGAGATCAGCCAGACGCGCGGGCTCTTGCGCCTCTGAAACGGATGTCATCGCATCTTCGGGCACGTTCTTTTTGACCTTGGCGTAACGCTCAAACTCTTCGCCAACCGTGCGCAGCAGCGCGGTGACTGTCTCTTGGTCGCCCATCACCTCGTTCAGCGGCTCGGCGGTCGCCTCAAAAAATTCTGGGTTCTCGATAAAACCAGTGATTTTCACACGGCTGCGTCCTTCGACCAGCACCTTCACGGTGCCATCGGGCAGCTTTAACAGCTGTAGGACATTGGCCAGAACGCCAACATTGTAAATTCCGTCGGATGTTGGGTCATCCATGCTGGGATCAATCTGGCTCGACAGCAAGATCTGCTTGTCATCCGACATCACTTCTTCCAACGCGCGAACAGATTTTTCCCGGCCAACGAAAAGCGGCACAATCATGTGGGGGAAAACAACTATGTCGCGGAGCGGCAGAACAGCGAAACTTGTCTGTATGTCTGTCATATTAACTACCTTTTACTTAGCAATAGAGCACGGACCCCAAGTCAGCGGCGATCCCCTGGCTCTCTCCGGTTCAGGAAACTGTTAGGTGGGTCGTACGGCGTGTCATGTCAACCTAGCGCGCCTCTTCGTGAATTTTCGGCAGTCTGCACACTCCGTTCGCCGCGTACAAGGAGCGATATGGGTTATCTAAGGCAGTTTATCCCGACATCTAGCGTCAAAAGCGGCTTTGTGGGCAAACGATGGGCAAAGTGGCACCAAGTGCAGTGTTTGAGCTGACAGGAATGGTCAATTTCCAAGGCCGGGGTGCGCGATGCCGTGATTGGCCGATCAACGACCAATAGCGCCGCTGTCAGACCAAGTTTTCCCAATGCGTTGAAACTCAGTTCTTCCGATCAGCTTTAGGGCGGTTTCGACGCGGAAGACGGGCGCAGAGTAGTGGACGCGTTGGGCCAGTCTTCGATTGATATAATCGACATCAGTGGTGGCACTTCTATCGGCTCACTTGGTGTCGCCACGTGCTACATATTTCCAATGACGATGATTTTTATAGTATTGTGTCGGCATTGGCTGGCAATATTCGGCAAAATCGCCACGACAAGCTTTTATGTATTGACGGCTTGGTCTGTCATCTTGTCGGCAGCCTCTACCATATCACTTTAACGCGATTTAATGTCGAACCTGAAGTGGTGGCTTAGGCGACGTAGGGTGATCGCCAGCCTAGCTTGGGTCATAGTCGTCAATGAGATCCGCATAAGCGATGTCGTAATAATGCAGATGTGAGGCCATGTCAGATCCAATAGTCGTACTTGAGAGCACTTTTTCCTGTCGCGAATGCGGACATGTTCATACTGAAACCATGCCGACAGGCGCATGCCAGTGGTTCTACGAATGTCGATCCTGCCATGCGGTGGTGACACCAAAAAAAGGTGACTGCTGCGTGTTCTGCTCATACGCAACCGTCCCCTGCCCACCTATCCAGATGGGCAAGCTTTGCTGTAGCTGATCCCGAAAGGCCGCTTGACCCCGCGGGACCTTACCGCGACCCACAGAGAATGTCGG
>JBLHOS010000054.1:0-20752 GCA_047623825.1 Paracoccaceae bacterium
TTGGTCGCAATGTCGCGCGTCAGCTCAAGATGCTGTTTTTGATCCTCACCCACGGGGACATGGGTCGCGTGGTAAACCAAGATGTCGGCGGCCATCAGCGCAGGGTAGCCAAACAGGCCAAGGGAGGCGTTTTCAGCGTTCTTGCCGGCCTTGTCCTTGAATTGGGTCATACGCTTCATCCAGCCCATTCGGGCCACGCAATTAAAGACCCAGCCAAGCTGCGCATGTTCGGGCACTTGCGATTGGTTGATCAGAATCGACTTTTCAGGGTCGATGCCGCTGGCGATAAAACCTGCGCATAGCTCACGCGTGTTGCGGGTCAGATCAGCCGGATCTTGCCAAGTTGTGATCGCGTGTAGATCGACCATGCAATAGACGGTTTCAAACCCACCTGCATCTTGCATATCGACAAACCGTTTGATGGCCCCCAGGTAATTTCCAAGGGTCAAACCACCCGAAGGCTGTATGCCCGAAAAGACGCGCGGGGTAAAAGTTGTTTCGGCCATTTTCTTGGCTCTCCAATTGAAAGACGGCTAGTGGCTGGTTTTTCCGATCGGCCTCGCTTACCCATGGAGCAAGGGTGCGTCAACCGAAGGACAACTATCATGAGCGACCAGAATCTTTCTCCATTCAATGCGATGCCGCCTGTTGTACTGGCTTTGGCGGCTGTGATCGCTGGGCTTGAACTGATGTTTCAGCTGGCTATTGGCGGCATGTTGGGTGGGCAGGGCGGCGTCGGTTGGCGTCTGGCGGCAATTGCGGATTATGGAATGCTGGATGAGGTTGTCCAGTGGATGATCGCCAACAACAGCTACCCGACTGAGCAGTTGTTGCGGTTTGTGACCTATCCGCTGATCCATGGGTCGTTCACCCACGCAGCGTTTGTCGTCGTCTTCGTGCTGGCCATTGGCAAGATGGTCGGGGAGGTATTTTCTTCCCTCGCGTTTCTGGCGGTCTTTATGACATCTGCGATCATGGGCGCATTGGCCTTTACCCTGCTATTTGACAGCCCCTATCCGTTGATCGGTGGCTATCCAGGGGTTTATGGACTGATCGGCTCGTTTACCTATCTGCTTTGGATGAATTTGGCCGCACATGGTGCCAACCAAAATCGGGCGTTTAGCCTGATCGGGATCTTGCTGGCGATCCAATTGCTGTTTGGGTTTATCAATAGTGAGTTTGCTAGCGTTGCCGCCGATCTGGCGGGCTTCACAACGGGCTTTGTGCTGTCGTTTGTGGTCAGTCCGGGTGGTTGGCAGCGGATCCTGATCCGGATGCGCAGTCGCTAACCGCGCCGGATCGTTTCACGCAATTCGCGCAAATAGAATGCACCAAGGGCCTGTCCAATCAGCGCATAGCTAAAGATCCCGCTGGCCACCAGCACGGCCAGCGCGCCATACCGCCAGCCCGCAGTGCCCAGTAGTGGGCCGAGCAGCAGATAAACGCCCCATAAGATCACCCCCATCAGCAATGATGAAAAGACGATCCGCCAGAGCCGCTTGCGGTAGCGTTGGTCGAACTGGGCGACTGGACCC
The DNA here is from genome assembly GCA_047623825.1 of Paracoccaceae bacterium. Taxonomy (GTDB): domain Bacteria; phylum Pseudomonadota; class Alphaproteobacteria; order Rhodobacterales; family Rhodobacteraceae; genus JBLHOS01. Next base: position 1,536 of record JBLHOS010000054.1, read on the forward strand.
ATCTGGCGCACACCGCGTTGCAAAAGCCAAACCATCGCCCAAGCCGCAAGTGTCGTGCCGATTGCCGCTGCCAAAAACCCGATTACCATCGACAGACCAATTGCAACGGCTGCGTTGACCACTAGCGAAACGACTGCGTATTTAAATGGTGTCACAGTGTCTTCGCGTGAAAAATAAAGCGGTTGCAGCACTTTTTGCAGAACAAATGCTGGCAGGCCAAGACCATAGACCGCCAGCGCCAATGCGGTCGCGGCCGTATCATCAGCGCCAAATGCGCCACGCTCAAACAGGACAGAAATCAGTGGAACCGGGATCACAATCAGGGCGATGGCGCACGGCACTGTCAGGGTCATGCTGATTTCGGCCGCCCGGCTAAGGGCATTTTGTCCGCCCGCGTCATCGCCTGCCCGCAAGCGTCGCGACAGATCAGGCAGCAAGACCACGCCGATGGCGATGCCCACAACGCCGAGCGGCAACTGATAAAGCCGATCAGCATAGCTGAGCCATGCAACCGCGCCGTCAAAAAAGCTGGCCACTTGGCGCCCGACCAGCAGATTAACCTGCACAACCCCGCCGGCCAGCATCGCAGGGGCAGCGATCAGCGCCAATCGCTTTAAGTCTGGCGTCAGTTTTGGGCGTCGCGGGGTCAGGTTGAAACCGGCGCGCGCAGCAGCCCACCAGACCAGCGCCAGTTGCGCGATCCCGGCCAGCAATACACCCCATACCAGCATCGTTCCGTAATGCAGGCCTGTAAGGTCCTCACCACCTGCGACCTGCACTGTGACCTGATCTTGCAGCACGCCGCTTTGCGCCAGCAACAAGGCCGATATCAAGATCGCGTTCAAAAGAAGCGGCGCGGCTGCGGCGGCCGCAAACCTGCCCAAAGCATTCAAAACACCAGATAAAAGAGCTGCCAATGAGATGAACAAGATATAGGCAAACGCGATTCGCCCCAAGGCCACGGCCAGATCAAACCGCACATCGCCTGCAAATCCGCTGGCCATCGCCAGAACCAACCACGGCATCGCCAGTTGGGCCAATAAGGTGAACACAATTAATACTGACGCCAGACCGCTAAAGGCGTCGCGGGCAAAAGTCAGGGCATCCTCGCCGCCTTCGACTTTCTTGGAGAACATTGGTACAAAGGCCATGTTGAACGCGCCTTCGGCAAAGAAACGGCGGAACATGTTGGGCAGGGCAAAAGCGATTAGAAACGCCTCAGCCACGGGTCCCGTACCCAAAAAACTCGCAATTAAAATATCCCGCATAAAGCCCAAGACCCGACTTAATAGCGTCCAGACCCCGACAGTCAGAAATCCCGACATCAGGCGGATTGGCCGAATCGTCGGCGCGCTCATGCGCCAGCTCGTTCTGCAACCTTGGCAATGGCGTCGCGCAATTTGCGTTCAAGATTGTCTTGTTTGGACTTGGTATGCAGTTTCAGGCCAAACATGTCTTTAACATAGAATACGTCGACAACTTGTGCGCCGTAAGTCGCGATTACTGCGCTGGCGATGTAGATGTTACTGCCCGCCAAAGTCTTGGCCAGATCGTATAGCAGCCCAAGACGATCTCGAGTGTCGACCTCAATGATCGTATAAATTTCGGATCCGTCATTGTCGAATGTGATATTGGTCGGCACATCAAAGGGCCGCTCACGCTTTTTGAATTTGTCCCTTCGTCCAAAGGCCTCCCCCGCAACAATTTCGCCTTGCAGGGTCATGTCGATCATCTTGCTCAGACGCGGCATGCGACTTTTCTCAAAGGGATTACCATCCGCGTCCTGGACCCAAAAGACGGCCGTGATGTAGCCATCTTTTGAGGTATAGGTCCGCGCATCAACAACGTTGGCACCAACAAGGCTAACGGCGCCAGAGAGCCGGGAAAAAATGCCGGGGTGATCTTCCAGCGCAAAGCAGACGCGCGTGGCATCCCTGTCCAGATCAAGTGTTGTATCGATCCGGATTTCATCGGCGGGCAGGTCTTTTAATAGCCGCGCAAAGACTGCCTGACTGTCGGTTGACAGACCCTGCCAATATGGTCCGTAATGTCGGGCGGTTTCTTGTCTCAGGTCCTTCTTGTCCCAGTCGGTCAGCGCTTCTCGCAGCAGACGTTTGGCGGCACTTTCGCGCTGATCACGGTTCAGGTCTTCAAGGCCGGTATCAAGGGCTGTCGCGGTCGCACGGTAAAGACTGCGGATCAACGTTGCCTTCCAGTTATTCCAAGTGTTGGGCCCAACACCGCGAATATCGCACACTGTCAGGACCGTCAGTAAATCCAGCCGTGATTTGGTTTTGACTGCCTTTGCAAAATCGCGAACGGTTCTGATGTCGGCGATATCGCGTTTTTGCGCCATGTCCGACATCAGCAGATGGTAGCGCACCAGCCATTCGACGGTCTCACATTCATCTGGTTTCAGCCCCAGGCGCGGACACACTGCCCGCGCTATCCGCGCCCCCAGGATTGAGTGATCCTCTTTTCGACCCTTGCCGATGTCATGCAAAAGACATGCCAGATAGATGACCCTGCGGTTGACGCCCGATTTCAGGATGCCAGAGGCAATCGGCAGCTCTTCTTTCAGCTCTTCGCGCTCTATCTGGGCCAGCGCAGACACCACTTGTATCGTGTGCTCATCCACAGTGTAGCTGTGATACATATTGAACTGCATCATCGCGACAATTGGGGCAAATTCCGGAATAAAAGCTGCAAGCACGCCCAGTTCATTCATCCGACGCAACCCGCGCTCCGGATTGCCATTCTTGAGTAGCAGGTCAAGGAAGATGCGGGTCGCCTCGGGATTGCGGCGCATATCATCATCTATCAATTCAAGATGGGACGCGGCCATACGCATGGCGTCAGGGTGCAGCAGATAGCCGGTCCGTAAACCCTCATCAAACAGCCGCAGCAGATTAAGCTTATCTTTAAGGAAAGTCGTCTCATCTGAAATTGTCAGGCGGTTTTGTTTGACCTCATAACCTTCTTTCATCTTCTTGCGCCGGGTGCGTCCGCGAAACAGGCTCAGGATCCGCGGCTCTTGTTTGACGTGACTCGCCTCCAATCCGGTCAGAAAGATGCGCGTCAACTCACCCACCCGGGTGGCATGCCGAAAATAGGCTTGCATGAAATGTTCGACCGCGCGGCGGCCACCATGATCGGTAAACATCATCCGTTCGGCGACGATTACCTGCATATCAAAGGTCAGTTGATCCTGCGCGCGGGCCGAAATCAGGTGGAGATGGCAGCGCACTGTCCACAAGAACTGCTCAGCTGCGTCAAAGGCGCCGAATTCATCCTGAGTAAAGACACCAAGGGCGACCAGTTCGCCAGTCGTCTGGACCCCGGTCTGGTATTTCGCGATCCAATAAAGTGTCTGTAGGTCTCGTAGCCCGCCTTTGCCCTCTTTGACATTGGGCTCAACCATATAGCGTTGCCCGCCCTGCTTGACGTGCCGCGTTGCACGCTCTGCCAGTTTGGCTTCAATGAACTCTCCGACTGTGCCCGAAAACAGCTGATCGCGCAGGGCGCGCTGCAATTCGCTGCCCAAGTCTGTGTCACCTGTCAGAAAACGCATCTCGAGATAGGTCGTGCGAATAGTGTAATCTTCTTTGCCCAAGCGCAAACAGTCGCGAATTGTTCGGCTGGCGTGGCCGACCTTCAAGCGCAAATCCCACATCATGTAAAGACACGACTCGATCATGCTTTCGGTCCAGCCGGTCAATTTCCAAGGCAAGATGAACAGCAGGTCCACATCGGAATGCGGGGCCATTTCGCCACGTCCATAACCACCAACGGCCATCACGGCTATACGCTCACTGCTGGTCGGGGTTGGTCTTGGATGCAAATAGGTTGAGGCGACCCAGAAAATTTCGGACACAACGCCGTCGGTCAGCCTGGCATAGCTGCGCAAAACCCTGCGAGAGGCAAGCGGCTCAGCTTCAAATGCGGCCTCTATAGCGGCAGTCCCAGAGATGCGGGCCAAACTAAGGATTTCAACGACTTTCGCGCGGACAGAAGCCGCGTCACCTAGACTATCCAGCGCATCAATCAATGCAGTCCGCACTGCGGGCGCGTCAAAAATCAACGCCTCCGGACAGATGAAATCTGCAGCACCGTTGGACGGAACCTGCTGGCGGGTAGTCTGGTCAGAAACCAGTTGGACCAAGGTTTCTTGGAGCGGGGTCAATCACAGCCACCTGACTATTTTGGACTTGGGCAATGGCTATTGCACGTTCGTTCGTGCCGTTGCTTCGAAGGCGAAATACGCCGTTTGCACCGCTAAAGCCAGAGGAAGCGGTTAACTCATTAGGTCCAAGACGTCTTTGGCTGGCGGCCGTCTCAATTACGGCACGCATTGCGTCATATCCGATGGCAGCCAGGACATGCGGCCCGCTCCCGTATGAGGAGACGTAGCGCGCGGTGAAATCGGCAGTGGCAGCAGGATCGGGCAGTGCAAACCAACCACCCTGAAGGCCGCTAAGTTCCAAGGTCTGAGGCGGGGAGTCCCAACGTGTCATCCCCATAAGCTGGGTCGTTTCGGTGTCTAGGCCATTTTCTGGCAGCAATTGCGCAAAAAGCGGCAGTGCACCTGAGGCATCGGACGTGATGACAAGGGCGTTTGTGTTGGTCGCGCTGACCTGACGCGTCACATCAGACACCACATTGACCACACCAGTTTGGGAGAATTCATAATTCACGACGCCGGTCAGCGTCGCCCCGTTGCTGATCACGGCTTGCTCAATCGCATCGCGTGCAACGTCGCCTGCCAGATTGCGCGCATGCAAGATCATGATCCGATTGCGACCTTGGGCGGTGGCAAATCTTACAATGCGGGCAGCAGTATTTTCATAGGTGTGACCCAACACAAAGACATTGCCACCAGCAATTTCGGTATTGTTGGAAAAGCTCAGGACGCTGACATTTGAGTTTGCAACTGCGACGCCGACGGCGGCTGCAGCATCAGATCGTAATGGGCCAATGATCACTTGCGCCCCTGCGGCCACAGCTTGCCGCGCGACTGTGGCTGCCTGCGAGGCGGAGGCTGCCGTGTTGTAGACCGTCAGATTTACCGGCGTGCCGCCAATCTCAGCGATCGCCATCCGAGCTGCGTTTTCTAGGTTCCTGGCAACAATTTCATCGCCTGCGTTGGCCGACCCGTAAGGTAGCAACATCGCAACCTCAATGGCATTGACCCGGGGACCAGCACCTGTTCCGAGGGTAGTTACTTGGCACGCGGCCAGCAGCAACAGCGACAGCGCAACAGCCAACAGTTGGAATGGCTTGCGGATAAGCGGCAAAGCAACGATCATGACGGTCCTGTCTCTATCAGGGCAGACTAAAAATTCTGCACAGACCTTAGGCCTTCCGCCATTGCAAGTAAACGCCGTGAGAGGGCTACTTGATGTCAGTTATAGCAAATTCTTCTTCACCCGCTCGGCTGACGACGCTAGAGCCGGCATTGTATTTCGTATCGACCCCGATCGGATCAGCGCGCGACATCACCTTGCGAGCATTGGATATTCTGTTGTGTGCCGATGTGATTGCGGCAGAAGACACGCGCACAGCGCGAAAATTGATGGAAATCCACGGGGTCGCCGTCGGTGATCGGCAATTGATCGCCTATCACGATCATAATGGCGCAGCACAGCGCCCGCGCATTCTGCGTCATCTGGCTGAGGGGCGATCTGTCGCTTATGTCTCTGAAGCGGGCACGCCCTTAGTGGCCGATCCGGGGTTCCAATTGGGTGTCAGCGTTCTTGAGGCAGGCTTTTTGGTTCTGTCAGCGCCCGGTGCATCGGCGGTTCTGGCCGCTTTGACGGTCTCTGGATTGCCAACTGACCGGTTCATGTTTGTCGGATTTTCACCGCAAACTGGGGGCGCGCGTCAAACTTGGGTCACGGATCTGTCTACAGTGCAGGCGACGTTGATTATCTACGAATCGCCCAAACGCGTTCACAAATTCTTAGGTATCTTGGCGGAAACTTTCGGTGGTGATCGGCCGGTGGCGTTGTGTCGCGAACTGACCAAGCGCTTTGAGGAAGTCATTCGCGGTTCGATTTCTGATGTTCAGGCCGCAATTGCGGACCGATCGCTGAAGGGTGAGATTGTTTTGGTCGTCGGTGGGGCATCTGAACAGGTCACCAGTATCGAAGATATGGAGGACGCGTTGCGAGATCGATTGAAAACCCTATCCGTCAAAGATGCGACCGCTGAAGTTGCCGCACTCTTGGGTCTTCCAAAACGCCAAGTGTATCAGGCTGCCTTGGCCCTGAGTGATCTAAAATGACAGGGGTTGTTTCGTATCTGGCGGGCCAGGTCGCCGAGGATCAGGTCGCGGCGGATTATGCACGCCGGGGCCACCGTATTTTGTCTCGCCGCTGGCGTGGCCGCGCGGGTGAGTTAGATCTGGTAGTTGAGAAAAATGGCACCATCATTGTGATTGAGGTCAAGAAAAGCCGTAGCTTTGCGCGCGCAGCGGAGCAGTTGTCGCCGCGACAACAGGCGCGGATTTGGGACAGCGCCGCTGACTATGTTGGACATATGCCATTGGGGCAGCGTACCGATATCCGGGTCGATGTTGCCCTTTTGGATTGTCACGGTGATCTGCGTGTCCTTGAGAATGCGCTCTGCGCATAGGCGCACAACGCCTGCCCATTGCATGTCTTTCCATCGCAGGCCATGAAGATGCACGTCAGGCCAAAGGAGAGAACCGATGTCGCTCAAGGTTGCCATTCAGATGGATCCGATCGACCCGATCGACATCAACGCGGATAGCTCATTTCGGATTGCCGAAGAGGCGCAGGCTCGCGGTCATCAGCTCTTTTATTACACACCTGACAAATTGGCCTATCAAAACGGCCGCATCACTGCGCGCGGTTGGCCTTTGACCGTTCGCCGAGTTGTTGGTGATCACTTCACACTTGGTGATGAAGCCGAAGTTAATCTGGCCGATTGGGATGTCGTCTGGCTGCGCCAAGACCCGCCGTTTGATATGGGCTACATCACGACAACTCATCTCTTACAGCGAATCCATCCTGAAACCTTGGTGGTGAATGACCCATTTTGGGTTCGCAACTACCCTGAAAAGCTGTTGATCCTTGATTTTCCAGACTTGATGCCGCCGACGACAATTGCGCGGGATTTGGCGACCCTCAAGGCTTTTAAGCAAGAACATCAGGACATCATTCTAAAACCGCTCTACGGCAATGGCGGCGCGGGCGTGTTCCGTCTGGGTCCGCAGGATCGCAACCTTAATTCGCTGCATGAGCTTTTTAGCGGGATCAACCGTGAGCCGCTGATTGCTCAGAAATTCCTGCCGGCTGTTTCCAAGGGTGACAAGCGCGTGATCTTGATCGACGGCGAACCAGTTGGTGCGATCAACCGGGTTCCCGCGGCGGGTGAAACGCGGTCCAACATGCATGTTGGCGGGCGCCCTGAGCGTGTTGGTCTTACAGAGCGAGACTTGGAAATATGTGCCGCCATTGGCCCAACGCTTAAACAGCAAGGCCAAATCTTTGTCGGTATCGATGTGATTGGTGACTGGCTGACTGAGATTAACGTGACCTCACCCACAGGCATCCAAGAGCTGGAACGGTTTGACGGTGTTAACGTTGCCGCCAAGATTTGGGATGTGATTGAGGCTAAACGCGCCTAGTTGGTTGTCCCGATCAATCGGTAGCTTATCGCCTCTGCAACCTGATCGGCACCCACATCTGCGACGCCGTCCAGATCGGCGATGGTGCGTGCGACGCGCAAGATCCGGTGATAGCCGCGCGCCGACAGCCGAAATTTTTCTGCCGCCTTTTGCAGCAATGCGCGCCCCTCAGGGTCCGGTGTGGCGATGTCGTCCAGAATTTGGCCTTGGGCATCGGCATTTACGCGGATCGGTACGTTCATCTGTTCAAACCGGGCTGTCTGCCACGCGCGGGCTTGGGCAACACGTGCTGTCACCTCGGCGGTTGTCGGTCCACTGGCCGGCAGATCAAGATCGGCGTAGGCGACAGGTGGCACCTCGATACGCAAATCAAAGCGATCCATCAAGGGACCAGAGATCTTGCCCATATAGTCCTCACCGCATAGCGGCGCGCGCCCACAGGCCTGATCTGCGTCATAAAGATGCCCGCACCTGCATGGATTCGCAGCCGCTACCAACAAGAATTTGCAAGGGTAAGTGACGTGGGCATTGGCCCGTGCCACAACCACATCGCCGGTTTCGATGGGTTGGCGCAGGGTTTCCAGAACAGCGCGGGGATATTCGGGAAATTCGTCCAGAAACAGCACGCCGTTATGGGCCAATGAAATCTCACCCGGTTTTGCGCTGCGACCACCGCCAACGATTGCTGCCATTGAGGCGGTGTGATGTGGCGCTCGGTAGGGTCGGGTGCGCGATATGCCGCCCTCATCCAGCAACCCCGCCAACGAGTGGATCATCGAGGTTTCCAGTGCCTCTGCAGCTGAAAGCTGTGGCAAAAGCCCGGCCAGACGGGCGGCCAGCATCGATTTTCCAGATCCTGGAGCGCCAATCATTAACAAATGGTGTCGTCCGGCGGCGGCAATCTCTAACGCGCGTTTGGCCCGTTCCTGGCCGCGGACATCCTGTAAATCGCGGTGATCAACCGCTTGCAGAACTTCGCCGGGTGTGGCCGGGATCAGTGGCGCACGGTCTGTTAGATGCGCGATGACATCGCCCAGTCGACGCGCACCAAAAACGGGGGTGGCTCCAACCCAGGCAGCTTCTGCTCCGCAAGCGAGCGGGCAAATCAAACTGCGCTCATCCTGACCTGCGGCCAAGGCAGCGGGTAGCGCGCCGATCACAGCCACAAGGTCGCCGTCCAGTGATAATTCGCCCAGTGAGACCGTCCCCTCGGCCCGATCCAATGGAACGACCCCCAAGGCCGCCAGCAAGGCAATCGCGATCGGTAAGTCGAAATGAGAGCCCTCTTTGGGCAAATTTGCCGGTGACAGGTTTACCGTGACCCGCTTGGACGGCATCGCGATAGCCATGGTGTTAAGCGCGGTGCGGACCCGGTCGCGCGCCTCTGATACGGCTTTGTCGGGCAGGCCTACGATCGAAAAGGCGGGTAATCCCGGCGTGACGGCGCATTGCACCTCAACGCGCCGTGCCTCTAGTCCGAGAAACGCCACGGTATAGGTCTTTGACAGGCTTTCAGGGCGCGGGGTGTCCAACATGGTTAACCGCTACGACACCAAAGTTAGCAAATCGTAAACTGTATCAAGTTAACCGAGGGGAAACGGTCGCCGAGGCAGATTCATCTCATAATTGGGCTGATCAGCACCCTCCAGCATCCCCTCAGTACGCCAGTTGATGAACGCCGAATGGCTAAGATGCGCATCGACATAGTCCCGCGTTTGCGGGGTTACCGGCAAATCATAGGTCGCGATACGGGTTGCGACTGGGGCAAAGTAGGCATCGGCCAAACTGTAGGCTCCACACAACCACGGTGTCGAACCGTCGTGTTTTGCCCGCGCCTCGGACCAGATCTTCTCCAATCGCGCCAGATCATTCTGCACTGCGTCTGACACCTGAAAATTTGTCCACCCTGTGCGCAGGTTCATCGGGCAGGCAGATCGCAGACCCTGAAATCCAGCATGCATTTCAACGATCATGTTCATCGCGTTAGCGCGCAAATTCGGATCTGTCGGCAATAATTCATGATCTGGGAAGGACTCTGCGAGATGCCAAGCAATCGAAAGGCTATCGGTCAAAACTGTGCTGTCAGGCGTGCGGACAGCAGGGACCGTGCGACCGTGTGCAAACCGCGCAAGATCCTTTTGGAACTGGGGGTCATAAAGCCGCGTCGTCTCAACCGTGACCGGGATGTCGAAGGCTGCAAAACAGAGCCAGCCGCGCAAGGACCAACTGGAATAAGAGCGATCGCCGATGAGAAGGGTATATGTCATGACGACACTTTTCAAAAAATATATCGCTGGGTCAAGCGCCGTTTGGTGATGTCTGAAATCAGGGTAGGTGATTAACCAGAATGGGGGCCCAGTCTCCGTCATGCAGGTCCAGCCGCGTGACAGAAAGATTGTCGATCTTTTGCGCCAATGTCTCATAGGCTGACCATCCATAGGCGCGTTGGACCTGGGTCAGGATCACACCCATATGCGCCACCACGATCAGATCCTGGATTGCTTCCGACAAAAGCATATCAACGGCGTTTGAGACACGCGCAGACAGATCATTCCAGCTTTCACCACCGGGGGCCGCGATATCGCCCGGTTCCTCCCAGAATTTGCGGATCAAAGGGCCATGAGTTTTTTCAATATCGTCAAAGGTGCGATTTTCCCAATCGCCAAAATGCATTTCGCGCAAGGCTATTTGATGTTCAAGCCGCGCGCGCGCGCCGCCGATGGCGTTGGCGGTCATAACCGCGCGATCAAGATCGGATGAGATGATCGGCGCATCCGGCAAGGCATCACTTAACCGCGCCAGCGCCGCGTGATCAGACAGGTCGGCGGCTAAATCGGTCCAACCAACCATGGTTTTGGCATGCGTAGGGCCGTGACGGATCCACCAAACCCTGCTCATACGGCACCTGCGGGCGCAGTTCCTTTTAGAACCATTGGTAGACCTGCCATCACAGCGACAACCAGCTCTGCCTCGGCGGCTAATCTCTGGTTCAGCTCCCCTTGGGCCTGACGAAAAGACCGGGCAAGGGCATTTTCAGGTACGATGCCGTAGCCGGTTTCATTGGTGACAATCACAACTGGGGCCTCGGCGTTGTCGATCGTATCAAACAAGATATCGGCCTCGTGACGCCAATCCATGTCAGACAGCATCAGATTACTTAGCCACAAGGTTGCGCAATCCAGCAGGGCGATTTCACCCTTCTCAAGTTGAGCAATCGGGATGTTCAATTGCTGTGGTGCCTCAACCGTCCGCCAACCCTTGCCAATGCGCGCCGCCTTATGATCTTCGATTTTTCGGTGCATTTCAGCGTCAAAGGCCTGCGCAGTCGCGATATACACCTTGGCCAATCCGGATCGGCGAACCAGATCCTCTGAGAATCGCGATTTGCCAGATGCGGCTCCTCCGATGACGACACTGAATTGTGGAAATTCCAATATTCTTCCTTCCAAAGTGAACCAAGTATTGGCTCCCGCCGTACAATTAATATGCCCGGATAAGATATCGGGACAACATCAAAAGTCGGCATGAGGGCGCGATATGGCATTAGACATGGGTGGAGATCGGGCACTCTCACGCCGAGCAATGCGTGCAGAGTTGCTGGATGCTGAGACAGAACTGCGGCTGGCTTATGCGTGGCGCGACCACCGCGATGAGGCCGCTCTTCACCGTCTGATTACGGCCTATATTCGGTTGGCGATCTCCATGGCCTCCAAGTTCAAACGCTACGGCGCACCGATGAATGACCTGATCCAAGAGGCAGGTTTGGGCCTGATGAAGGCGGCAGATAAATTTGATCCCGATCGTGGTGTTCGGTTCTCAACTTATGCGGTCTGGTGGATCAAGGCCTCGATTCAAGATTATGTAATGCGGAACTGGTCAATGGTCCGTACCGGTTCCACTTCATCGCAAAAATCGCTATTTTTTAATTTGCGCAGGGTCCAAGCGCGACTTGAACGTGAGGCGATGGCCAATGGTGAAACCCTAGACAGGCACCAGATGCGGCAGATGATTTCGACCGAGGTTGGGGTATCGTTGTCGGATGTCGAAATGATGGAAGGACGGCTTTCAGGGTCTGACTATTCGCTAAACGCAACTCAATCTGTCGATGATGAGGGGCGCGAGTGGATCGATGCATTGGAAGACCTTAGCGATCAGGCCGCAGAATTGGTTGAACAGGCCCACGATACCAAGCAGCTGCGCGACTGGTTGATGGTCGCCATAAATTCGCTGAACCCGCGTGAACGATTCATCATCCGCGAGCGGAAATTGCGGGATGATCCGCGCACATTGGAAAGCCTTGGCAACGAATTGGGCCTTTCCAAGGAGCGGGTACGCCAGTTGGAAGCCGCAGCATTCAGCAAAATGCGAAAGAATTTGGAAGCCCAATCGAAGGAAGTACATTCATTCTTTGCGGCCTGACGAAAGATCACCGAATCAAAGAGCGATTTTTATCGCGCAGGTTCGGTGCGGTTCTGCAGGCGTGGTTGTCAGCGTCCGTGTTGCGCCCTACACCTGTCAGGGCAGTCGTGAATGAGGCGCAACATGTTGTCTGGTAAGAAGATCCTCTTGATCATCGGGGGCGGTATAGCCGCCTATAAATCGCTGGATCTGATCCGGCGAATGCGCGACGCGGGCGCAACGGTCACCCCAGTGTTGACCCGGGCTGCCGAAGAATTCGTAACGCCCTTGTCGACTTCTGCGCTGGCCGCCCAAAAAGTCTACCGCGATCTCTTTGATCTGACGGATGAGGCCGAGATGGGTCATATTGAGTTGAGCCGTGCCGCGGATCTGGTGGTTGTGGCACCTGCCACTGCCGACCTGATGGCCAAGATGGCTAACGGTATGGCAAATGATCTGGCCTCAACCTTGTTGATGGCAACCGATAAACCCGTTTTGATTGCGCCCGCGATGAACGTGCGGATGTGGCAACACCCCGCGACGCAGCGCAATCTGGCGGTCCTGCAAGGGGATGGTATTTTTGTGGTCGGCCCCGATGACGGCAACATGGCGTGCGGCGAATTTGGCCCGGGCCGCATGTCCGAAGTCCCTGACATTATTGCGGCGGCCAGTGCCGCACTTGGTCAGGGTCCGTTGGCGGGCAAACATATTATCGTGACCTCTGGCCCGACGCACGAACCTATTGATCCGGTGCGCTACATCGCCAATCGCTCTTCGGGGGCACAAGGCACCGCACTTGCTATAGCGTTGCGCGATCTGGGGGCTAATGTCAGCTTTGTGACCGGTCCCGCAACTGCGCCACGCCCAAACGGCGTAACGATCATTGAGGTCCAAACCGCAGCGCAGATGTATACCGCAATTCGGGATGCCTTGCCGGCAGATGCCGCCGTTTTTGCCGCCGCAGTTGCAGATTGGCATGTCCTCAACGCAGCTGATGCAAAAATCAAGAAATCCGCCGACGGGGCGTTGCCCAGCCTGTCGTTTGCCGAAAACCCCGACATTCTGGCGATAGTCTCGCAGCTCTTGACTGGTCGCCCCCCGCTTGTCGTTGGGTTTGCGGCAGAGACCAGTAACGTCGTGGACAATGCCAAGGGTAAATTGGTGCGCAAGGGCTGCGACTGGATCGTGGCCAATGACGTGTCATCTGAAACCGGGATTATGGGTGGCAGTGAGAATAAGATCCACCTGGTCACAGCAAACGGCGTCGAAGATTGGCCGCGTCTGACAAAGGTTGAAACGGCGCGCCGTCTGGCTGTGCGCATCGCTGACACCTTGGCGCCGAAAAGCGCGTGATGACAATTTGTGTGCGCATAATCTGGGACGATTGGGCGGATCATTCACTCGCCCTGCCCAGCTATGAGACGGTGGGATCCGCAGGCGCAGATCTGCGGGCAAATTTTCCGGCGGATCAACGGATAGGCGGCGTGTCACTGGCCCCGATGGCGCGGCGGATCGTACCCACTGGACTGCGGGTTGAGATACCATTTGGCTATGAGATGCAGATCCGCCCCCGCTCTGGTCTGGCGCTGAAACATGGGATCAGCCTGCCCAATACACCAGGTACCATCGACAGTGATTACCGCGGCCCGTTGGGTGTATTACTGGTGAATTTCGGCACTGAGCCGTTTCAGATCAATCACGGCGACCGGATTGCGCAAGCCATCATCGCCCCGGTCATCCAAGCGCAGTTTCAACTCGTTGAGGGTTTGGGCGACAGCGTCCGTGGTGCTGGCGGCTTTGGCTCAACCGGGGCAAGCTGATGTTGTTTGTATTGATTATCGCAGCGGCCCTTTGGGGGATCGGCCATCTGATGAAGGCCTCTTACCGCGCCAGATTTTTCATGTTGGGTCTGCTGTTTCTGGGTGTTCTGACGATCCAGTTGACCTTGCCGCTTGGCCATCCGTTGCGTGAGATGACAGGTGGTTCCCCGGCCTTATGGCTGATGCTGGCTGGTGCTGGTGTGCTGATCTTTGGATATTCGCGCGGTATCGGTCGGATGCGGCGCCGCGCAGATGTGTTGGAGACACAGCGCAGCGCGCAGTCCGCAACACCAACTGGGCTTTTCTCCGATGTTGAGCTGGAGCGTTATGCCCGGCACATCACCCTGCGCCAAATCGGTGGCGGTGGGCAGCGCACCTTGAAGAACGCCAAGGTTCTGGTGATTGGGGCAGGTGGGCTTGGCTCACCGGTTTTGCTGTATCTTGCGGCGGCAGGCGTCGGCACCATCGGTGTGATCGATGATGACACTGTCGACCTGTCGAACCTGCAACGCCAGATCATCCATACTGACGACCGGGTCGATATGCCCAAGATTTTCAGCGCCGAGATCGCAGTCAATGCACTGAACCCGTTTGTCACGGTCAAACCCTACCAACGCAAACTGACTGAGGACATCGCCGCAGAGCTTTTTGCCGATTATGATCTGATTCTAGACGGTACTGACACATTTGCGACCCGCGCGATGGTCAACCGGGCGGCACAGACCAGTGGCAGGCCGGTGATTACGGGTGCCATTTCAGCTTGGGAAGGGCAGATCACGCTTTATGATCCTGCCTCGGGTGCGCCGTGCATGGCGTGTATTTTTCCGACTGCGCCTGACCCTGAATTGGCAGCGACCTGCGCGGAAACTGGCGTTATCGGCGCGCTGCCGGGGATCATCGGTTCAATCATGGCGGCAGAGGCGATCAAGGAGATCACAGGTGCGGGCCAAGGTTTGCGTGGTCGGATGATTATCTATGACGCGTTGGATGCGCAAATGCGGGTGATTGTGCTTAAACGTCATACCGATTGCCCAGTTTGCGGCGATGCCTGAGGCGTAGGATGCACCGCAGCCCTTGCTCTTGACCAAGGTGCGGCCATACTACTTTGGTGCTCATCATGAGAGAGGGAATCCAATGAACCGATTTGCTGTAACCGCCGCCGCCGTTTTGGGGCTGGCTGGTCTGACCCCCATAATGACCCTCGCCGAGGTTCCCGACCTTCAGGGTCGCGAAGTTGTCGTTGTGACCGAAAATGCCTATCCGCCGCTGCAATTCATCGACCCGAACTCCGGTGACGCCATCGGTTGGGAATACGACGCAATGGCGATCTTGGCTGAGCGGCTGAACATCACGGTTGTCTATGAGAACATCAGCTGGGACGCCATGATCCCCGCAGTGTCCGAAGACCAGTACGATTTGGGCATGACCGGCATCACGATTCGCGAAGATCGCGCTGAGTTGGTTGATTTTTCCGACAGCTATATGATCAGCCAAATGCGCATGTTGGTGCGCGCTGACGAAGATCGGTTTGACAATGCCGCAGGCTTTGCCGCTGACCCCGATTTTCTGCTGGGCACCCAGGCAGGCACAACACCATTTTACGTCGGCGTCTATGAGGTACTGGACGGTGATGAGGCCAATGCCCGGATCATCCTTTTGGAAACCATTCCAGCCGCCGTTCAGGCGCTTTTGACAGAAGATGTCGATCTCGTGCTTAGTGACGGCGCGGGCGGCCAAGGCTACGTCAACGCCAACCCTGATACATTGAAACTAGTCGGTGACCCTTTGGGTACGGAAGCGTTCGGCTTCATCTTCCCCAAAGGTTCAGATCTGGTTGAGCCCTTTAATGCGGCCATCGCTGAGATGCAGGCAGATGGTACGATTGCGATGCTGGATCAGCGCTGGTTCGTCGACTATAGCCTCGGCCAATAAGGGGCTGCTGGTGACATATCTATTGACCTCGGCCCGCCCGGGCCGTGGTTCATTTGCGCGATGATGGGGCCGGGATCGCAGGATAGGGATTTTCCTTGGTGGCTGGTCGCTTTGGTCTTTCTGGGCGTATTTGCCCTTTGGCGAGTGCTCACCGAAGACATCTACATACAGGTGGTCTCAACGCTCAGGCGCGGGATCTGGCTGACGATCATGGTCACGTTGATCGGTTTTGCTCTGGCGACTGTAATGGGCTTGGGGCTGGCACTGGCCGCCCTATCGCGCCATCTGGTCTTGCGCCAACTCGCCCGGTTCTATGTTGAGATTGTGCGTGGCATCCCGATTTTGGTGCTGTTGCTTTATATCGCATTTGTCTTCGCACCGGGACTGGTGGCGGGGTATAATTGGTTGGCCGATAGCGTTGGGTTTAGTGTAATCCGCACCCGCGACTTTCCGCTTTTGTGGCGCGCAATTATTGCTTTGGCCATCGGCTATTCAGCGTTCATTGCAGAAGTGTTTCGCGCTGGCCTGCAATCGGTGGATCCGGGCCAGATCGAGGCCGCAAATGCCTTGGGTCTGAACCGATGGCAGCGGTTTCGCCACATTGTGTTTCCGCAAGCCTTCCAGACAATTTTGCCACCGCTTGGCAATGATTTTATCGCGATGGTCAAGGATTCCAGCTTGGTTTCCGTTCTGGGTGTCATGGACATCACCCAACTGGGCAAAGTCACTGCGGCCAGCAACTTTCGCTATTTCGAAACGTATAACGTCGTCGCATTGATTTATCTGACGATGACAATCACCTTGTCCATGGGGCTGCGCCGTCTGGAACGACATCTGCGAAATCGCGCCCATTCAGATCAGGATTGATGCCATCCGCCACCCATTGACGCGTTTATGTGTTTTGCATCGCATTGGCCTGGGATCGTCCCTATCTGTCTATGCAAAGGAGACTTATCAATGACAAACCCGCTGCTAGACGATTGGCTAACTGCCTTTGCCCTTCCACCGTTTTCTGACATCGAAGACGATCATTTTGGTCCGGCCCTTGATCAGGCCCTAGCTGAGGGGCGTGCGGCCTACGGGGCTATCGCTGATCAGTCTGAAGCGCCGACATTCGCCAATACGATTGCCGCGATGGAACTGGCAGATCAGTTGCTGGATAAGGTTGCGGGCGTGTTTTTCAATCTGGCCGGTGCGGACAGTACCCCCGCGCGTGAGGCATTGCAGCGTGAGATGGCGCCAAAGTTTTCGGCGTATTCCTCAGATATTACCAATAACACCGCCCTTTGGCAGCGGATTAAGACCCTGTGGGAGGGGCGCGATACACTGGATCTGGGCGCTCAGGAACAGCGCGTCTTGATGCTCTATCATCGGTCCTTCACCCGGTCGGGTGCCGCATTGCAAGGCGCAGACCGTGACCGGCTAACTGAGGTTAAAAGCCGGCTTGCCGTTTTAGGCACTGAGTTTACCCAAAATCTGCTGGCTGATGAGCGTGAATGGTTCATGCCGTTGGCAAAGGATGATCTGGACGGCTTGCCTGATTTCGTTTTGGCCACGGCCCGTGCGGCGGGCGAAGAAAAGGGCGTGAGCGGTCCGGTCGTGACGCTGTCGCGCTCTCTTATTGTGCCGTTCTTGCAATTTTCAACGCGCCGCGATCTGCGCGAGATTGCCTATAAAGCGTGGGGCGCGCGCGGGGCCAATGGCGGCAAAACTGACAACCGGGGCATTGCGGCCGAAACCCTCGCCCTGCGTCAGGAGCGTGCCAAGATTTTGGGCTATGATAGCTTTGCGGCCTACAAGCTGGAAACCGAGATGGCCAAGACGCCGGCCGCTGTGCGTGATCTGTTAATGCAGGTCTGGGATCCGGCCAAACGCCAAGCTGAGGCTGACGCTGAAAAACTGACGCAGATGATGCAGACTGGCGGGATTAACGGACCGTTGGAGCCGTGGGATTGGCGGTACTATTCTGAAAAGCGCCGCAAGGCAGAGCATGATTTGGATGAGGCGATCCTGAAGCCCTACCTGCAACTCGACAAAATGATCGAGGCGTCGTTTGATTGCGCCTCACGCCTGTTTGGGTTGTCCTTTACGCCCTTGGATATAACGCTTTACCACCCAGATGCGCGGGCATGGGAAGTGACGCGCGATGGCGTACATGTAGCTGTTTTTATTGGGGATTATTTTGCTCGTGGCTCAAAGCGCTCTGGCGCCTGGTGCTCTGCGATGCGCATCCAGAAAAAGCTGGGCGGCGACACGCACCCGATCGTTGTGAATGTCTGCAACTTCGCCAAACCATCGCAGGGCGCGCCTGCATTGCTTAGCTATGATGATGCACGGACGTTGTTCCATGAATTTGGCCACGCCTTGCACCAGATGCTGTCTGACGTGACCTATGGGCTGATTTCTGGAACCTCCGTTCCGCGCGATTTTGTTGAGCTTCCCAGCCAGCTATATGAGCATTGGCTAGAAGTGCCTGAGGTGCTGGAACGCTACGCGGTGCATGCCGAAACTGGCGCGCCGATGCCCAAAGATATGCTTGATCGCCTTTTGGCTGCTCAGACCTACGATATGGGCTTTTCAACGGTTGAATATGTCGCCTCGGCCTTGGTGGATCTTGACTTCCACGACGGTGTTGCCCCGGCCGATCCGATGGCAGCACAGGCCGAAACGCTGGCTCGTATTGAGATGCCGCATGCAATTGGAATGCGCCACGCAACGCCGCAATTTGCGCACGTCTTTTCCGGTGACGGCTATTCCAGTGGCTATTATAGCTACATGTGGTCTGAGGTGATGGACGCCGACGCGTTTGAAGCATTTGAAGAGGCGGGTGGGGCCTTTGATGCAGCCACCGCGCAGAAGCTTGAACAGTTTATTTTGTCGGCTGGTGGCTCGCAAGAAGCGGACGTTCTTTATACTGCGTTCCGGGGTCGGATGCCGGGTGTTGAGGCCCTTTTGAAAGGGCGCGGACTCGACAAAGTCGCATAGGTCCTGTGCACCGCGGGCCAGTAACGGCCTGCGGTGCAGACTATTTCAAATCAATCGTTTGGAAATTTGGCCGTGGGCGCGCGTCAAGTTTTTGGATGGTCTGCCCGATCTGTTGCTCAGCGTCGCGTGCCCGGTCCAGCCAGCTTGGAATAGTGCGTGGAGGGATTTTGCCGAATTTTGTGGTGAAGCAACCAAAGCGTCGTTTCTGAGATACGTTTTCGATGCACTTGTTGCAAAAAGCTAAAACACTTCTTCGGGGTCAACGCCCCAAAGGGCGGATTTTGGTGCCCAGCCCCGGACACCATCAATATTCAGACGACACCAGTCGATCTGGCATTCGTCAAGGCGGGCAACTACACCCAATTCAGCCTGTGCGCGAACGGTACTGGCAACGTCAGGCTGCTGATGCAGCTCAACCATATCAACCTCTA
>JBLHOS010000055.1:0-20332 GCA_047623825.1 Paracoccaceae bacterium
GGAGGCGTACTTCCGAATGTCCCTCAGGACTGATCTTGCCAGGAACAGCGCAGATCGCCGAGGCTCAATGTGATGGTCCGGGATGGAACAAGTATGCAAAGACAGACGGCAGGCCTTTGCAGACAAATGGAGGGTGACTGCGCCATTCCACATGACGGATATACTTGGAAATTATAAGAAGTTTGCTTGGCTGGGTAGAATCCCAGAAAAAAGCCGGCACAAGTTTTGGGGTGAATACAAAACGTTGCTTGCTACTATGCCTGCAATTGGCCTTTCTTGTATCATTGACCGCCCTGGCTATGTGGCAAGAGGTTACTTAATTGATAACCCGGACCGATGGCTTCTATGCCGCAGTGCATTTGATATCTCGGTGGAGAGAGCGACAAAAATTGCCCGAAAAGACGGTCGCAAATTGAACGTTATTTTCGAGCAAGACGCCGGGATAAACCAGATAATTGTTGGGTATTTTGAGAGCCTGAAGCAAAACGGTCTTGGGTTCGACGAAGAGCGCTCAGACAAATATGGGCCGCTTACTCAAACTGAGTTTGCAGCGATTCTTTCCGGCATCGAATATAAGCCCAAGAGCAATTCTATGTTACAGTTAGCATACTCATATCTTTATGCGATGGCTAGGCACCCCTACGACAAGAAGTTTGACGTGTATTGTAGGCTTAGAGACGCTCGCAAGACCGCGAACACATGTTTAGAGAACGACGACATCGCAAGTATGGGGATAAAACACTACTGTTTTGAGCAACGTATAGGAAAAAACAAATAAGCCGAGACAAATATCTCGGCTGATAAGCGGTCCCCATACGGTGAACCTAACAGGCTAGGCCTAGACCGTGGGTATCACTGAAACGCGGCTTTGCAAGTAAATAAGTACTCAAATTGAATATTTATCCACAGCACATCCCAGCTGTCACGAACACCCATCCAGCCCGAATCCCGCACTGCATGCCCTGCTTCCTGCGCCCTCTGGATAGCGCGCGCACCCGCTCTAGCCCATCCACCCATAGCGCATCGTCAACATCCCAACTCTTACGCTTATGATTTGAATAATAGCACTACCCATCCCAAAACAAATGGGAGCTTAAATGGGGGGCTGAATCAAGATTAAAGAAAAATAAAAACAAAGCTTTATAGGGCCTTGGTGGCAGAGACGAAGGGATTCGAACCCTCGAGACCCTTTCGGGTCTACTCCCTTAGCAGGGGAGCGCCTTCGACCACTCGGCCACATCTCCGCTGACCGGTCTAGCCCGTAACTCCTTAGAAATTCAACCGCTTTTTGTCACAAATTCTAATATGAGCTAACCCACTGATTTCAGACATCTTTGGGCATCCCTGACAAGCACTTAGGAAACATGGACGCCCCCCGCGTGCAAAACCTAGGCCTGATGTTTCGCAATTGCCCCAAATTCTGGGTGGCGCCATTGTGCGTATCACGACGGATCGACTTGATGGCGCTATGTGGCGGCTCGGTGAAGCAGTGCTTGCTCCGGTACTTTGCTATTTGCTTTGGTCATGGTCTATCAATTCCTGATCGCGGCGACAGGCTTGCCACGGTCACTATAGCAAGGAGCAGTGCCAGTGCGCATGTCCCAAATTCCAGAACCGTTTGTTTGGTATCAGCGGTGCGCGCAAACAGGCTGTGTTCGACATTGATGGGACGATTGATCCTAAAATATCTGATCACCTCGATGGCGGATAGGCCGACAGCCTCATAATCATTGAGGTTTTGAGGGCAACAGGCCCTCAGCGTGGACCGACGACAATCACCCTCATCCGTCATACCAATACCCGTGAAAAGGTCTTCCGGGTCATATCACCAAAGGAGGGCGCACTGTTGTCGAGGACGAAAGAGGCCTAGACAAGATCGGCCAGTTCGTCAAAAGCCGCTTAGCTGCTGAACAAGAAATGCAGCACGTCGCCGTCTTTTACGGTGTAGCTTTTGCCCTCTACCCGCATCTTACCAGCTTCTTTGGCACCGGATTCACCACGCAGCGTCACATAGTCATCGTAGGCGATGGTTTCGGCGCGAATAAATCCACGCTCAAAATCACCGTGGATGACGCCTGCGGCTTGCGGGGCCAATGTCCCCTCTTTTATGGTCCAGGCGCGTGCCTCTTTTGGGCCAACAGTAAAATACGTTTCCAGCTTCAACAGGGCATAGCCCGCGCGAATTAGACGGTCTAACCCGGCTTCGGCCAGACCCATCTCTTCTAGGAACATCGCGGCCTCATCGGCCTCAAGCTGGCTGATTTCTTCCTCGATTTGGGCGGAAATAACCACACACGCAGCGCCTTGGGCCGCCGCCATTTCGGCGACTTTGTCCGAAAACGCATTACCCTCGGCCGAACTTGCCTCATCCACATTACACACAAACAAGATCGGCTTGCTTGTCAGCAGCTGCATCATATTCCAGGCTTTGCGGTCGTCAGCGTCAATCTCAACCGTTCGCGCTGGTTTGCCTTCTTCAAGTGCCGCCAGCGCCGCACGCATCAGGCGTTCTTGTTGAACCGCCTCTTTGTCACCGCCCCGCACCTTGCGCACAATGTTTTGCAGCCGCTTTTCGATGCTCTCCATATCGGACAGCATCAGCTCCGTCTCGATTGTCTCTGCATCTGCGATCGGATCAACGCGGCCCTCAACATGAGTGATGTCGCCATCTTCAAAGCAGCGTAGCACATGGGCGATGGCATCAACTTCACGGATGTTGGCCAAAAACTGATTGCCCAGCCCTTCGCCTTTGCTGGCGCCTTTGACCAGACCGGCGATATCGACAAAGGTCATGCGCGTCGGAATGATCTGTTTGCTGGTGGCAATGCTTGCCAATGTTTCCAACCGAGCGTCGGGAACGGCAACTTCGCCCACGTTAGGCTCAATTGTGCAAAATGGGAAATTCGCGGCTTGCGCTGCGGCGGTTCGCGTCAAAGCGTTAAACAATGTTGATTTGCCAACATTCGGCAGACCCACAATTCCCATCTTGAAACCCATGTCGTACCCCTTGCGCATATCGAGAAAGTCGAACGCATGTAGGTCGCGCAGGCCCGTACAGTCAAGGCAGGCATTGATTTTCCCTGCCCGCTGACGCACACCATCCAAGCTATTGCCTTGAGGGATCTTATGACACGTATCGATGACACATTCGCGCGGCTGAAATCCGAAGGTCGCAAAGCCTTTGTTAGCTATGTTATGGCCGGCGACCCCGATTACGAAACTTCGCTGCAGATCGTCAAAGGCCTGCCCGGCTCTGGTGTTGATATTATTGAACTTGGATTGCCCTTTACTGACCCGATGGCGGACGGTGAAACGATTCAGTTGGCCGGTCAGCGCGCCCTTGCCGGTGGGCAGACCTTGGAGAAGACCCTCCAGATCGCCCGGGAGCTGCGCAAGACCGACAACACCACCCCGATTGTGTTGATGGGGTACTACAACCCGATCTATTCGCACGGTGTTGACCCGTTTCTGGTCGACGCCAAGGCGGCTGGGATCGATGGCTTGATTATCGTTGATCTGCCGCCTGAAGAAGACTCAGAACTGTGTATCCCTGCACAAGCAGCTGGCCTGAATTTCATTCGTCTGGCGACGCCCACAACAGATGACAAACGCTTGCCAAAGGTTCTGCAAAACACCAGTGGTTTTGTGTATTACGTCTCAATCACCGGGATCACAGGCGCGGCCGCGGCCAAGGCCAGCGATGTCGCACCTGAAGTGGCTCGGATTAAGGCCAAGACGGATCTGCCGGTTATCGTTGGATTTGGCATCAGAACGCCAGAGGCATCGCAGTCGATTGCGGGTGTTGCGGACGGTGCCGTTGTCGGTTCAGCGATCGTGTCTGAGATTGCGGCAGGCAAATCGGTCGCTGAAGTCTTGAGCTTTGTGAAGTCGCTGGCGGACGGCGCGCACCGCGCATAACGTTCCGTGCGCGCTTCCGCGGGTCGTTCCCACCTCCAGCTTATCGAAGGGGTCGCTGGGCGGTTCTTGTCGTGTGGGGAACAACATATCCAGAGGCATTGGTGACGGCCGAGATTACGTCACGACCGCTAATCGCAAGGGTGTCGCGTCGCGACAGGACCTTATTGGTTCCTCCATCGATACGATGGATAATCTGCCTTATTGCGTGAGACGTCGCCCATTGGTAACAATCCTTTACCAATGCCCGTCAAAGGACAAGCTATGCCTGTGATTACAGAGATTGAGGACCTCCGCCGCCTGCATGAACGCCGCGCGCCGCGCATGTTCTATGATTATGCCGAATCCGGCAGCTGGACGGAACAGACATTCCGCGAAAATTCATCGGATTTTGATCAGATCAGACTGCGCCAGCGGGTCGCAGTAGATATGGCGGGCCGCTCAACTGCTGGTCGGATGATCGGCGAAGATGTCTCTATGCCGGTCGCGCTGGCCCCTGTTGGCATGACCGGCATGCAACATAGCGACGGAGAAATTCTGGCCGCCAAAGCCGCGGAGCGTTTTGGCGTGCCCTACACGTTGTCCACGATGTCGATCTGCTCAATCGAGGATGTGGCCGCCCATACCTCCAAACCGTTCTGGTTTCAGGTCTACACGCTGAAAGATGATGATTTCATGCGCCGGCTGTTTGAGCGCGCGCATGCTGCCAACTGCTCGGCGATTGTCATCACCGTTGACCTGCAGATTATGGGTCAGCGTCACAAGGACCTGAAAAATGGGCTGTCTGCGCCGCCCAAATTGACACCGAAATCCGTCCTGAACATGATGACGAAAATCCCGTGGGGCCTGAAAATGCTGGGCACCAAGCGTCGGTTCTTTGGCAACATCGTGGGCCATGCGGCGGGCGTCACCGATCCGTCGTCTTTATCGTCCTGGATCGCTGAGGCCTTTGATCCCTCACTGAACTGGGACCGGATTGCCCAGTTTCGCAAGATGTGGGGCGGCAAGGTTATCATTAAGGGGATCTTAGACGCCGAAGACGCCAAGATGGCTTTGAAGGTCGGGGCTGATGCAATCATCGTCTCCAACCATGGTGGTCGGCAGCTTGATGGCGCGCTCAGCTCAATCAGGTCACTACCGTCTATCTTGGAGGCCGTTGGTGACAAGATTGAGGTGCATCTTGATAGCGGCATCCGCTCTGGTCAGGACGTTCTAAAGGCGCTCGCGATGGGTGCGACCGGCACCTATATTGGGCGCGCTTATGTAAACGGTCTGGGTGCCATGGGCGAGGCGGGCGTGACCAAGGCGCTAGAGATCATCCACACGGAACTGGACACGACAATGGCCTTGTGTGGTGAGCGCGATGTGAAAAACCTTGGCCAGCACAATCTTTTGGTGCCCAAGGCGTTCTACGGGGATTGGGCATAACGGGCCTGCCGCGTCTGTAGCATTAAGCCAAGCAGCGGCGCGATCAACGCCAGAACACCCACAACTGCGAAGGCCACACGCAAACCATATGCGTCAGATACCTGCCCCATCACGGCGGGCGCCAAAAGGAATGCGGCAAAACCGATGACGTTGACGCGTGCAACGGCGGTTGTGCGGTGCGCAGGCGGCACCAGCCGACCCACCAGTGCCAGCGCCATTGGCCCAACAACAGATACGCCCAGACCCATGATGCCAAAACCCAGATAGGCCGTGGGCGGCGCACCCGCGAATGCCGCCGTCATGGCGCCAATGCACGCCATCGCGGCGCCCAGTGTGATGATCGTGATATCCTGAAATCTACCCGCGATCGCCTGACCCGAGAACCGGCCTGCCGCCATTGTAAGCCCCAGGATCGCCGGGCCGAACGCCCCTTCGGCCGCGCGCCCGCCAAGTGTGCGTTCAATGTGTAGGGCGGACCAGCTCTCCACCACCGCCTCGACAAAAAAGGCCAGCAATACGATGCCGCCACACAGCAGGATGATCGCCCATGGCAGATGAAGCAGGCGCCGTTCCGCCTCGCAGAACGGCGTAGGCTCAATTCGCATCCGCAGGCTTAGCAGGCACACCAGAAACGCGAGGATGGTGAAGATTGTCGCCGGTGAAAACCCCGCCTCACGGCCAAACCCGGTGGCGATCGCACTTAGCGCGTAGGCCAGCGAAAACATCGCATGATTGGCATTCATCAAAGATCGATTATGACGTGCCTCCAGCTCGGACACGCGCGCGTTGGAGACAATATCAAGCAGGCCAGAGCTAAGGCCTAATAGAACCATCGCCAGCAAAAACGATATGGGCGTTGTGGCAAAACCCGGCGCCAAATATGTAGCGGCCACAAAAACCGCCGTAATCGGCAGCGACTGGGCGCCCAAGCGGTGGTCCAGCATCGGGGCCAGCCAAAGGGTTGCTAATAGCCCGATTGGACCGCCCAACAGCAACATTCCGAACAGCGCGTCATCGGCCCCGATCTGCGCCTTTAGAACCGGCACTTGGGCCGCAAAACTACCCCAAAGTAAACCCATCGCCACAAATCCAAGCAGCGCGCGATGAGACAAACGAAGGGCAGAAATGACTGACATCGTGAGCGATTGCCACGGGCGCTGCCGTTACACAAGCCGTCGAATGTGAGAATTGACTTTTCAAATCGACCTATCTGGCCTATACGCGCGCCTTCACGCGGCCCGACACCCTTGGAGGCAGCCGCCTTTTTATATATGGAGAATTGCAATGGCTGGAGAGATTCCTGATCTCGTAGCTGAGCCACGGATGGGGACAGGCAAGGGGGCCGCTCGTCAAGCACGCCGTAATGGCCTGGTGCCCGGTATCGTTTATGGTGGTGGGGCTGACCCGCTAGCGATCCAAATCCCGTTCAACGTTCTGCTAAAGCGTCTGCGCGCAGGCCGCTTCTTGTCGACCCTGTTCAACATGCAGGTCGAAGGGCAAGAAGACGTTCGCGTTATCTGCCGGAGCGTACAGCGTGACGTGATCAAAGACCTGCCGACCCATGTCGACTTTATGCGTCTGCGCCGGACAAGCCGGATCAACCTGTTTATTCCAGTTGAGTTCATCAACGAAGAAGAGTGCACAGGCATCAAGCGCGGTGGTTCTTTGACTGTTGTTCGCCCTGAGGTTGAACTGATGGTGACTGCGGGCGACATCCCAGAGAAGCTGACTGTTGATCTGGCCGGTCTGCCTATGGGCGAGACCATCACGATTAGTGCGGTCACGCTTCCAGAAGGCGCGCGTCCGATCATCGACCGTGACTTTGTGATTGCCAACATCACAGCGCCTGCCGGTATCACCGCCAATGAAGAAGACGAAGAAGTCGAAGAGGCTGCAGAAGAGTAAGATCTTTCTGCAGACCCAAGATAAAAACGCAGGCCTTTGGGCCTGCGTTTTGCGTTTGGTGGTTTGAATAAACGCCTGATCGTCGGGCGGTCCCTGTGGCGAATTGAATGCTGCCCGTTGCAGCCCTATACTGTATGCTGAACCGGGATGTTGAGGCCAAGGTATGCAATTATGGGTAGGGCTGGGAAATCCCGGTGCGAAATACGCCAATAACCGACATAATATCGGATTCATGGCATTGGACCGGATCGCCGAAGACCATGGTTTTGCGCCGTGGCGCGGCAAATTTCAGGGTAGCCTCAGCGAAGGGCGTCTTGGGTCGCAGAAAATTATGCTGCTAAAGCCTGAAACCTTCATGAACCTGTCGGGTCAATCGGTCGGTGAGGCGATGCGCTTTTTCAAACTCGCGCCCGAAGACATCACGGTGTTTCATGATGAACTTGATCTGGTGCCCGGCAAGGTCCGGGTCAAGCAAAGTGGGGGCCATGCGGGTCACAACGGCTTGCGGTCTTTGCACGCGCATATCGGCGAAACCTACACGCGGGTTCGTCTGGGCATTGGTCATCCTGGTCACAAAGACCGTGTTGCGGCCTATGTCCTGTCAGATTTTGCCAAGGCGGAACAGAACTGGCTGGACGATGTGTTACGCGGTCTGTGTGATGGTGTCCCAGAATTGGCAAACGGCGACAGTGGGCGATTTTTGAATGCGGTTGCCTTGCGAACAGCACCGCCGCGGTCGTCACCATCTGCTTCAAAACCTGACGCAGATGCACGCAATGCCGCTGTCCCGGTCCCTGAGGTTGTGGACGAGCCGCGCAACGCGATGCAACGGCTGGTGGATAGGTTTAGATGAGTGTTGAGGTCGTCCGCAACGCGTTTCGGCGACAGGCCAAAAGCTGTGAGCTGTTAGGCTCCCCCTTCATGGGACGGCTGATGCGCCTTTGCGCGGACCGTCTGCAACCTAACTCGGCTATTGCAGAACAAATCCTGTCATGGCCCGGCAATGTCAGTTCGGACGGCGTGTCCGTTCCGTTGCGCATTGCGGGAAGTCTGCATGGCCTGTGTCTGGATGGATCGGACCCAGCTCTCATTGCGGCCTATCCGCCAAATGATGTGCCCGATGATCAGCTGTGGGCGGCGGTTGACGGCGCGCTTGGCCGCCATCAAGACCGCCTGCGAGATTGGTTGTCCCAAGCCCCTCAAACCAATGAGGTTCGTCGCAGCGTTGCGTTGATTGCTGCCGCTCTTTGGGCCAAACAGCAATTCGATCTGCCATTTATCTTGTCAGAGCTTGGGGCCAGTGCAGGCCTTAACCTTGGTCTTGATCGGTTCGGTCTGGAGGTTGCGGGCCGCGTTTATGGCGTGCCAGACAGCCCGGTCATGCTGCGGCCGATCTGGACAGGTGATGCCCCGCAGGACAGCCAGATCAAGGTTGTTGAGGCGGCAGGTGTCGACCTCAACCCGCTTGATACCGAAGACCCGGCCAGCGCCCTTCGGATCGCAGCCTATCTTTGGCCAGACCAACCTGAACGCCTGCAACTTACCAAAGGCGCAATTGCTCTGCGCCCAACCTACCCAGATGCGGGCGATGCGGCGGCATGGTTAGAGACACGATTGCAAACCCCACGCCCCGGACATATTCACATGGTCTACCACACGATCGCTTGGCAGTATTTTCCGCCAGAGACACAGGCCCGTTGTGCGGCGGCCCTTGCATCGGCTGGTGCAGCAGCTACGCCAAACGCCCCAATTGTGCATTTCGGGATGGAGGCGGATGATCAGCCGCGCGATGCCGCGATGCGCGCACAGGTCTGGCCCGGCGGCGATATCTATAGCCTTGGCCGTGTTGACTTTCATGGTCGCTCAATCGATTGGGCGCCGCAGAAAACCACCAGTGCCGACTAGCGGGAACTGGTAAGAAGTTGCAATATTTATAGGAGTTTTGCGATGTCATTGGAAATGAACCCGTCGGTCAACGTGCTGGGGACGACCTTGCAATCGTGCTCTACCAATCCGATCACAGGCTTTTTTCGCAACGGCTGTTGTGACACGGGGCCTGCTGATCATGGCTCCCATACTGTGTGTTCGGTGATGACGGCAGAGTTTCTGGCGTATTCAAAATATGTTGGCAATGACCTGTCGACACCCCGGCCAGAATTTGGCTTTGCCGGCCTGAAACCCGGTGACAGCTGGTGCCTGTGCGCTGGTCGGTTTGTGCAGGCATATGATGAGGGGTGCGCACCTTTGGTCTCGCTGGACGCCACCCATGCCGGCTCTTTGGAAATCGTACCATTGCACGTGCTGCAGGAGCGTGCGTTTGACCGCAACGGTGCTCAGCCTGACTGAAGCCGCCGATTGGCACAACGCTGCCGCGATCATAACGGAATCCGCTTTTGCCCTCGGGCTCATATGCATCAACTTTGACCTGGGCAAAGCCCATCGCAGTCAGCTCGGCGACACTACCGTCGATGACGGTATCCGTTGTGCCAGTCCCGTTGTTGACATCACCGCGACGGCGATTGGCAGCGCAATAAGGGTCATAATGCATTTCTTTTTCGAAAGTGTATGTGCTACTGCGGCGCCTACGATACGCCCCGAAAGGACCTGATCAAACCGGCAGGTCTGTAAACACCAATTCTATGCCGATAAACCGCAGTTCACGCGTATTGGTAGAAATCAGGCGCCGGTATTCATGTCCGTACCAAGCGCCTTGGCGACGGTAAAGATGTCCTTGTCGCCACGGCCACACATATTCATGCAGATGATGTGGTCAGCCGGCAGGGTCGGGGCGATCTTCATCACATGGGCCAACGCATGCGAAGGTTCCAACGCTGGAATGATCCCTTCCAACTCACAACAAAGTTGAAACGCTGCCAGCGCCTCAACATCGGTGATCGAAACATATTGCGCGCGACCGATTTCATGTAGCCAGGCGTGCTCTGGCCCGATGCCTGGATAATCCAATCCCGCGGATATCGAAAAACCTTCGAGGATCTGCCCGTCGTCATCCTGCAAAAGATAGGTCCGGTTACCATGCAGCACGCCGGGCCGTCCACCGGTCAGTGAGGCACAATGCTCCATCTTAGAATTCACGCCTTTGCCACCAGCCTCAACCCCGATGATAGCGACCTCTTTGTCGTCCAGAAACGGAAAGAACAGCCCCATCGCGTTTGAGCCGCCACCGATCGCTGCGATCAATGTGTCGGGATAGCGACCCTCCGCCTCCATCATTTGTTCTTTGGTCTCCTTGCCGATGATCGCTTGAAAATCACGGACCATGGCGGGGTAGGGGTGGGGTCCGGCCACGGTGCCGATGCAGTAAAATGTGTCGCGCACGTTGGTAACCCAGTCGCGCATCGCATCGTTCATCGCGTCCTTCAACGTGCCGCGCCCAGACGTGACGGATACCACTTCGGCCCCCAGAAGTTTCATCCGAAAGACGTTGGGCGCCTGACGTTCAACATCATGCGCACCCATGTAGACCACGCATTTCAGGCCAAACTTAGCACAAACGGTCGCCGTCGCCACGCCGTGCTGGCCAGCTCCTGTCTCTGCGATGATCCGGGTCTTGCCCATGCGTCGCGCCAGAATGATCTGTCCCAAGACGTTGTTGATTTTGTGCGCGCCGGTATGGTTCAGCTCATCACGCTTCATATAGACCTTGGCACCGCCCAGATGCTCGGTCAGCCGTTCCGCGTGATACAGTGGACTGGGCCGGCCGACATAGTGCTTCCATAGGAAGTTCATCTGGTCCCAAAAGGACTGGTCGGTTTTGGCAAACTCGTACTGCTCTTCCAATTCCAGGATCAGGGGCATTAGTGTTTCACTGACAAACCGACCGCCAAAATCGCCGAACCGGCCATTCTCATCCGGGCCCGTCATAAAGCTGTTGATCAGATCTTCGGCCATTCTTACATCTCCCGTAGGGCCGCCGCGAAGGCGTCCATTGTCTTTGCATCCTTAACCCCCGGCGCGCATTCAACGCCAGAGCTGACATCCACTTGCCGCGCGCCTGTTAGGCGTACGGCCTCAGCCACATTCTGCGGCGTCAATCCACCGGCCAGCATCCACGGCACAGGCCACCTGCGCCCAGCAATCAGGCGCCAGTCAAACGCGACGCCGTTCCCACCGGGCAACTCTGCGCCCGTTGCTGGCTTGGCGTCGATCAGAAGTTGGTCACAGACCGCGGCATATTCCACAAGCTTCGGTAAATCGCTGGCGTCTGCGACCCCGACTGCCTTCATGACCGGCAGCCCATAACGGGCCTTGATTTCGATCACACGTGCCGTCGTTTCCGTTCCATGCAGTTGCAACATATCGATGGGCACTTTTTCTGTTAGGAGATCTAGCGCGTCATTGTCAGCGTTCACCACCAAAGCCACTTTTGCCACACCCATTGGGACGAGTTGGGCTAGTGCGCGCGCTTCTGACAGGCTCAGATGGCGAGGTGATTTCTCAAAGAACACGAACCCGACATAGCGCGCTCCTGCAGCCACAGCAGTGGCAACATCGTCTGGCGTACGGAGCCCACAAAATTTAATTGCGATCGTCATGGGACGGGCTTAGCGCGAAGCGCGGCCATCCTCAAGCAGGGTGAGGATCTCATCCTTGCCTTCGTTAGTGCGACCTTTGAGGGTTTCGACCTCTTGTTGCAGGCGTGTGCTCTTGCGGCGATGGGTCTTTGCATCGACGCGGTGGCGATGCTCCCGGAGCCATTCCCAGACAAAGCCAATCAAAAGGCCGATTACAATGCCACCAAACACGATCAAAAACTGCGGCAGATCCACTGAAATGGTTCCACCAGTCCACGCGGCCAGGTCATCATGGATCAGCCGCAGGGTCACAATATCACGGTTTGCCACGGCAATAATGACTAGGCAAACCGCGATGACTGCTAGAAAAAGGTACTTCAGGTACCTGATCACTTAGTTGCTCTCATTTCCATTAAGTCGGTCGCGCAACAACTTGCCCGCCTTAAAGAAGGGGACATGTTTTTCCTCGACCGCAACGTTCTCGCCGGTTCGGGGATTACGACCGATACGGGCATCTCTCTTTTTGACCGAGAACGCACCGAAACCACGCAACTCAACGCGGTCACCGTTGGCCATAGCCGATATAATCTCTTCGAAGATCGCATTTACAATGCGCTCAACGTCTCGTTGGTAAAGGTGCGGATTTTCTTCCGCGATCCTCTGGATTAGCACAGATCGTATCATTCAACCCCTCCCACAAGGCGTTCCGACATCGTGAAACTATAGGCAAAAACAGCTGTTGAGGGAATTGCAAAGCCGCATGCCAAATGGGTAATTTCGCCCGTATCGGCATGTTTATCTTCGATTTCATGGCGCGACCTGCTGATGACCGCCCATCTGTCTGGTTTGTGCACTTTTAAATCGATGTGATTCGCCGTTCTCGCTGCATGCTCCGCGTGTATTTGCGCAGCTTCAGGCCGCATCAAATAAAAAGGGCCCCTGCGTTTGCAGAGGCCCAATTTTCAATAGTCTGACGTCGTCTTAAGTGTCGTCGCCTTTCAGCGCGGCCCCCAAGATGTCGCCCAAAGATGCACCCGAGGCAGAGGAGCCATACTGTTCGACGGCCTCTTTCTCTTCTGCAATCTCGCGGGCTTTGATCGACAGACCCAAACGACGGGTCTTGGCGTCAACATTGGTCACGCGTGCGTCGACTTTATCACCAACCTGGAAGCGCTCTGGGCGCTGCTCGGCACGGTCACGGCTTAGATCAGAGCGGCGGATGAAGGACTTCATGCCCTCATATTCCACTTCGATCCCGCCATCTTCGATGGCAGTAACTGCAACTGTGACGATGGTGCCGCGCTTGACCCCATCGACTGCGTCCGCAAACGGATCACCATCTACGGCTTTGATCGACAGCGAGATACGCTCTTTGTCGGTATCAACCTCGGACACAACCGCCTGAACGATGTCGCCCTTGCGGAAGTTGCCGATTACATCTTCGCCGCGGCCTTCCCATGTCAGATCTGACAAGTGAACCATGCCGTCGATGTCGTTGTCGAGGCCAACAAACAGACCGAATTCGGTGATGTTTTTGACTTCGCCTTCGACTTGCGTACCGACAGGGAACTGCTCTGCGAACACTTCCCATGGGTTGCGCATGGTCTGCTTGAGACCAAGGGAAACGCGACGCTTGGCGCTGTCGATTTCCAGAACCATGACTTCCACTTCTTGCGAGGTGGAGACGATCTTGCCCGGATGGACGTTCTTTTTGGTCCAAGACATCTCTGACACGTGAACCAGACCTTCGACACCTGGCTCCAGCTCAACGAATGCACCGTAATCGGTGATGTTCGTGACCCGACCCATATGGGTGCTTTCCAGCGGATAGCGGCCTTCGACCAACGACCAAGGGTCGTCTTGCAGCTGCTTCATGCCAAGGCTGATGCGGTGCGTCTCTTTGTTGACCTTGATGACCTGAACTTTGACAGTTTCGCCAATGGTCAGAACTTCTTTTGGGTCGTTGACGCGGCGCCATGCCATGTCGGTGACGTGCAACAAGCCGTCCACACCACCCAGATCAACGAATGCACCGTATTCGGTGATGTTCTTGACGACACCGTCGACAACATCGCCTTCGTTCAGTTTGCCGATGACTTCGGCGCGCTGCTCGGCACGGGACTCTTCGAGGATCGCACGACGTGACACAACGATGTTGCCCCGACGACGGTCCATTTTCAAGATTTGGAATGGCTGCTTGAGACCCATCAATGGGCCTGCATCACGCACGGGGCGCACATCCACTTGCGAGCCGGGCAAGAACGCAACCGCGCCGCCCAGATCGACAGTAAAGCCGCCTTTGACACGACCAAAGATCGCACCATCAACACGGTCTTCGTCAGCATATGCTTTTTCGAGACGATCCCAGGCTGCTTCACGGCGTGCCATCTCGTGGCTGATAACCGCTTCGCCTTTGGAGTTCTCAACATTCCGCAAGAACACTTCAACTTCATCGCCAACGGCGATTTCAGAAGCTTCTCCAGGATTTGCAAATTCTTTTAGATCAACGCGGCCTTCCATTTTGTAGCCGACGTCGATGATGGCTTGTCCCGCTTCGATTGCGATGACTTTGCCTTTGACAACACTGCCCTCTTCGGGCGTGTCGAGTTCGAAGCTTTCGTTCAGGAGGGCTTCGAATTCCTCCATAGTTGTATTAGCAGACATACGGGTTCAGTTTCCTTTTCAATCACATTTTATCGGGCCGTGCGGTTGTCTCCGCAGGTCTTTCAGTTGGTTTTGACGATTTGGGCCGCAAACTAATCAGGGCCGCGACTTTCGTCCGACCCTGCTTATCTGCGACGTTTACCGCCTTATTATCGCGCGGGATATAGGCTGGGTTGGGGGGCGATGCAAGGGGGCTCAGCGCAAAGG
Organism: Paracoccaceae bacterium; assembly: GCA_047623825.1. Taxonomy (GTDB): domain Bacteria; phylum Pseudomonadota; class Alphaproteobacteria; order Rhodobacterales; family Rhodobacteraceae; genus JBLHOS01. The sequence continues at coordinate 14,652 of JBLHOS010000055.1, forward strand.
ACCCGCTGCATCTACGATGTTGCGGGTTGTCCGCCCTTGCAGCGCATGTCAGGAGTTAAGGAGCGTCTCTAGCCTATCATTGAAAGCCGCGAGTTCCATCGATGGATCAAGATCAACGATCTGACTAATATCAATGCTGACGTGGCGACGCCCTTTCTTGATACCCAAGAAGGTCCAGAACCTATCATATTTAGAAAATTGAAACTTCCCAAGGCCATTCAGCCTTAACAGCATAACCGGTGTCGTCGGCTCAGCTTGCAAGATTTCATGCACTCCAGATAGGTAGGGCTCCACGATTTCTCTCTCTTGGTGACGAACTTTTCCGGCTGGAAACAGTAAAATTGAGTTCCGGTTAGCAAGCACTTTATGGATCACCTGCAAGGTGTACTCCTTGCGCTTTAGGCGTTTTTCATCAGGCCAGTCCTTTGGAGAACTCATCGGAATGGCCGAACCCACATACAATGGGAACCATTGCGCCCAACTATGATATTCATCGTAATGCACAGTCGGTCGAATGCGCATTGTTGAGTATAAGGCTCCGGAAATCAGCGGGCCGTCATGCCGGCTGACATGTGTCGCAAGAATTAGAGTGCCTGGCTGATCTTGCAACAGGTGCTTGCCGGAGCAGCTGACGTTATAAAATAAGGTATAGTAGATCCGAATTAGGACAGACATCAAATGCCGGATCCATTTGCCAACCGTAGCATCAATGAACCGTTTCATTCTTGTTCCTAACTTTGCGCAGATTCGATTGTTTTAATCGCCTTAGTGACCGCTTGTTCAATCGTCATATCAGAGGTGTCGATCACAACAGCATCTTCAGCAGCAATCAGCGGGGCGGTGGCGCGCTCGCTGTCTCGGGCATCGCGTTCCTTCACATCGGCAAGGACGCTCTCGAAACTTACATCATCGCCTTTTCCTGACAATTCTTTCAGGCGACGCATCGCGCGAACTTCGGCGCTGGCAGTGATATACAGCTTTACGTCCGCATCCGGGCAGATCACCGTTCCGATGTCGCGTCCATCTAGAACGGCCCCGCCTGCGCGCAGCGCAAACGCCCTCTGAAAATCCAAAAGGGCGGCGCGAACCTCGGGAATGGCCGCCACTTTGCTGGCCGCTTGTGCAACCGGCGCCGTCCTAAGCGAACCAGCGTCTGCTAGATCTTCGGCTTGCAGGGATAGCGCCGCCTCGATCGGAGGGCTGCCATCCAGCATCCGCCGCCCAACGGCCCGGTACAGCAACCCGGTATCAAGATGGGCAAAGCCGAAATGGGCGGCAACCGCTTTGCTGATCGTGCCTTTACCCGCCGCCGCCGGGCCGTCAATTGCGATGGTCGGGCTCATGTGATCACCTGTGTGATCAATCCGGCATCTGCCCCATCCGCCTTGGGCAGGTTGTCCATGATTTCATGATATGCGCCCTTGTCGGCGCAAAAGATATGACCGGCAACTGCGATCCCGGCGTCACCGTCCAGCGTGCCGGCAAAGATCGACAGATGGTTGCCCGGACCATCCCAAAACAGGTTGCTGCCGCAGGTTCCGCAAAAGCCCCGCCGCGCCGTCGGCGATGAGCCATACCACGCCACCGCCCCATGGATGGCTACACTCTCACGCAGCGCAGAGGTCGCGGCAACATGATGGCCCGAAGATTTGCGGCACTGCATGCAATGGCACGCAATGACCGGCCGCAATGCCCCCGTCACCTTATAGCGAACGCCGCCACAAAGGCATGAGCCCGCGATCATCTATTCTCTCTCACCAGCTGCGCACCCAGGCGCGACATCAGCCCCTCAAAGATCGGAAAGCTGGTGGTGATCGGGCTACTATCGTCAATCCGTACCGGCGATTTGCTGGCCATACCCAAGCACAAAAACGCCATGGCAATCCGGTGATCCAGATGGGTCAGCGCAAGGCCACCACCGGGCACGCCTTGTGGGCCCATCCCCTCAACGATCCACCAGTCAGGACCTTCTTGGACGCTGACGCCATTGGCCTCAAGACCGCGGGCCATTGCGTCGATCCGGTCACTTTCCTTAACGCGCAGCTCTTTGACGCCGCGCATTACCGTCTGGCCGGTGGCAAAAGACGCGACAACCGACAGGATTGGATATTCGTCAATCATTGAGGCGGCACGCGCAGGCGGTACCTCAATCCCGACCATATTGGGCGAATAGCGCGCGCGCAGATCTGCGACAGGCTCGCCGCCCTCTTCGCGGATGTTCTCATAGGTTAGATCAGCGCCCATGTCGCGCAGCGTTTCAAACAATCCCGCGCGCGTCGGGTTCAGTGCGATCCCTGGCACTAGCACGTCAGATCCTTCAACAATCAGGGCCGCTGAAACCGGGAAGGCCGCACTTGAGGGGTCGCGCGGCACAACAATATCCAGCGGCGTCAACTCAGGTTGCCCGGTCAGGGTAATGACGCGGCCTTCGTCGGTCACCTCTGTGGTGATTTCGGCACCAAAACCCGTCAGCATCCGTTCCGTATGGTCGCGGGTCGCTTCCTTCTCGATAACAACCGTTTTGCCCGGTGCGTTCAGGCCAGCCAGCAACACCGCTGATTTCACCTGTGCTGAGGGCACAGGCACCTCATAACGGACAGGGGTCGGATCAGCCGCCCCAACAATTGTCATGGGCAACCGACCGCCGGACCGACCATGTGCAACCGTACCAAATTCGGCTAACGGATCAGTTACCCGCGCCATCGGCCGTTTGTTGAGTGAGGCATCGCCCGTGAATGTCACGGTAATTGGCGATGTCGCCATCGCCCCCATGATCAGTCGCACGCTCGTGCCAGAATTTCCGCAATCGATCACATGATCTGGCTCGGCAAAGCCGCCGACACCAACACCGTGCACGCTCCACTCACCGGGACCGTGCTGAATAACATCTGCGCCAAAGCTGCGCATTGCGCGGGCTGTGTCCAAGACATCCTGACCCTCTAAAAGGCCGGTGATCCGGGTTTCACCCACGGCCATCGCCCCCAATATCAGACTGCGATGTGAGATCGACTTGTCACCCGGCACCTCCGCCACGCCATTCAGTGGTCCGGACTTGCGGGAACTCATTGGAACAGGATCGCCATGACCTGACATCGGACACCTCATCTTTGATCAAACGCGTGATAGACCTGCATCTGCCGGTCGTCCACCATCCCGCCGGGCAATTGCAAAAATATCTGGCCTGCGGTGTGGCGCTTAGGCGCTTGTCGGATCGTCCATATACATGCGCCAGCTGTGTTTGGGCGCAAATCCAACGAATTCCTTGGCCTTTTGATTTGAATAAAACGTCTCATGCGGACCCATCGGCTTGGCAGGGATGCCCAGATAGAACTGCGTAATTAACTCATCGGTTCTGGAGCTGACGGAATGGTCGTCATTGGCGACATTGAAGATCTGAAAGCCCAGACCATCCGTGGCAAGGCACTGGTCGACCATATGTCCCAGATCCCGCGCGTCGATATAGGCAAAGATGTTGCGTCGGCGCAGGGCCGGATTGCGCATGTAGGCGGGGAAATTTTGGGCATATTCATGCGGCTCAATCACGTTGTTGATCCGCAACCCATAGATGTCGATGCCAGTTCGTTTTTGAAAACTGCGCGCCGTTACCTCATTTACCACTTTGGACATGGCATAGCTGTCTTCGGGCAGCACGGGATGCTCTTCATCGATTGGCAGATATTCGGGCCGACGCTCTCCGTCGGCAAAGCAAACGCCATAAGTCGTCTCAGACGATGCAAAGATGACCTTTTTGATGCCCAGTTTTACTGCAGCATCGATCACATTATAGGTCCCGATGGTGTTGATCCGGTAGCATTCATTATCGGATGTCAGCAGCATCCGCGGGATTGCCGCGAAATGCACAACTGCGTCAAAGCGTGGGACGCCGGTTCCCGGCTCCATTTCATCATGCCCGGCATAGCTGGCCATTACATCGAACATCTGACCTGCATCGGTAATGTCTGCGATGCGATTATCAACGCCGGGCAGATCCAGCGGCATCAGGTCAACATTCAAAACCCGGTGCCCTTTGTCTAATAGATAGGCAACCGCGTGCCGCCCGGCCTTACCGGTTCCGCCTGTAAACAAAATCCGCATGAAGTCCTCCGTGATCGTCAATCAGCCTATCATACTGTGCAAATCCAAGGGGACGCCAGCGATCAGGTGGCGATCTCAGTCTGCTTTACGCTGAAAGGTCAGATAATGTGGCACCCGGCCTGCGCGCAGAGCCTTTTGCTCATACCGCGTCGGGGCCCAGTCGTCCCAAGGTGTGTGCCAGTCGTCGGGCAATAGCGTCAGCAAGTCAAATCCTGCCTTTGGAACCTCTTCCAAGGTTTGGCGGACATAATCGACAATATCCGTGGCGACGCGAAAGATTGATCCGGGTGCCAGCGCGTGTGCCAACGGCTCCAGATGTTCCTGGGTAACAAACCGGCGTCGATGGTGACGGGTCTTGGGCCAAGGGTCGGGATAAAGTAAAAAGGCCCGTTTCAGGCAACCATCCGGCAACACATCAAACAGATCACGCGCATCGCCGGGATAAACACGCAGGTTCGGAACGTTTGAACGCCGGATCTTGCCTAGCAACATCGCGACGCCGTTAATATAAGGCTCACAGCCGATAATCCCGATGTCAGGGTTCATTTCGGCCTGATGGATCAGATGCTCTCCACCACCAAACCCAACTTCAAGCCAGATATCCTTGGCCTCAAATAGCGCTTCGACATCCAGCGGCTGACGATCCGGATTTTCGATCCAATCAACAGCGCCGGGGCTGAGGGCGGTCAGATCCTGCTCAAGATAATCCAAATGGATATTTTTGAGGTTGTGGCTAACACGGCGGCCATAGAAATTACGATGCGGGCGATCTTCTGGGGGCTTTGACATGGCGCGAGGGCATGCAGCGCGCCATGCCGAAGGTCAAGCCCCGTCCGTCATTCCGCTGGCTGAATGGCGCCGCGATTATGGGTCCTGTCGTAAAGACGCGCCACAATACGGCTGGCGGTCTTGTCACACAGAAATGGAAAAACGGCATGAACAAACGCGGCACCGGCCGCCACACTAAGCCAAAAGCCAAAGCGCCCGGCAAAGGCCAGATGCTCAAAATAGGTTTCATCTACAGACTCTGGGTGCTCGGTAAACAGGCGGGTCAGTGAGGACATCGGGGCGCTCCTTATTTAATGTTTCGTCATACTGTCACAAGAACGTTGAAAATATCTCCCAAACTGTATCGTTGTTTTACTTTTATATGGGAGGATATCTCGCTATATTGGTAATATGATAGCACTTGATCCCATAGATCACCGCATCCTTGGCCAATTACAGCGTCAGGCAGACCAATCGCTGGATGATTTGGGCGACAAGGTGGGCCTGTCACGCAATGCAACATGGCGTCGGGTCAAGCGGCTGGAAGACAGTGGGATATTGCGCAAACGCGTGGCTCTTTTGAACGCTGAGGCCCTCGGCCTTGGCCTGACAGTTTTTGTCGCGGTTCGCACTGATCGGCATGATGCGGAATGGGCGGCGGATTTTGCCAAAGCAGTCAAAAGTTTTCCGGAGATTTTGGGTGCCTACCGCACATCGGGTGAGTTGGACTACCTGATCCATGCGCGTGTCACCGACGTCAAAGCCTACGACAGGCTTTATCAGCGCCTGATCGCGCAGATCGACTTGAAAGACGTCTC
>JBLHOS010000056.1:0-20326 GCA_047623825.1 Paracoccaceae bacterium
CCGATGACGACGCCCAGTTTTGGCGTTGGAAACGGCTTGCTTGCGGGGGGGGGTGTTGCTGCTCATGACTGCAAACGATACAAAATCTCACATCACCCGAAAAGACGGCCCTCGCTGGAGGCGTACGCTTCGGCAAATCACCGGCCGCATCCAAAACTATGAGGTGCCACGCGACCCGGTTATAGCCGTGCGCAATGACGGTCTGGCGCAGGCGGCCCAAACCAGACATCTGCACCGCATTTTTCATAGCTATACCGTCGACACGTGTGATGTGCTTTGGGGGCTTGGCGCGTCGCCGATCTCACAAAGCTACCAAACTGCGCTGACAGCGTTCCCCGGAACGATCGCAAAACGGGCGTCAGCTTTGAGATTTTACCACAACGCCCCCCCCCTGACCCGCATGGTCGCGCGATCCATGGACCCATATGAGAGTGCGGCCCTTGGCCATAGTCCTGCGTTCTAGGAACCACTCACGACGCTTCCAGATCAAAGGCGGCGGCCATCAGCGTTTTGGTATATTCAGTTTGTGGCGCGTCAAAGATATCGGCACTGGCGCCTTGCTCAACGATATCGCCCTGCTTCATGACAATAACCTTGTGGCTTAGCGCGCGCACAACTTTCAGATCATGTGAGATGAAAAGGTAGGCCAGGCCATACTTGCGCTGCAATGCGCGCAGCAAATGCACAATCTGGACCTGCACGGTCATATCCAGTGCAGATGTCGGCTCATCCAGCACAACCAACTTTGGACGCAGGATCATCGCGCGGGCGATAGCTATGCGTTGGCGTTGGCCACCCGAGAATTCGTGCGGATAGCGATGCATCATCACGGGATCCAACCCAACCTCGACCAGCATCTCCGCCACCATCTGGCGCCGGTCGCGACCCGGATCGGTGCCATGAACGCCCAACCCTTCGGCAATGATCTGTTCAATCGTCATTCGCGGGCTAAGCGATCCGTAAGGGTCCTGAAAGACGATCTGCATGTCTTTGCGCAACGCGCGCAGGTCACGCGATTTGCGGCCCTGTATCTGTTGCCCCAAAAACATGATCGGCCCCTCAGACGACAACAGCCGCATGATGGCCAATGCCAGCGTCGTCTTGCCTGATCCGCTTTCACCGACAATCCCAACCGTCTCACCTGCCCGAATGCTAAGCGTGGCTGCATTGACCGCCTTGATATGCCCGACCGTCTTGCGCATCAGGCCGCGTTGAATGGGAAACCAGACGCGCAGGTCCTTGGTACTCACAATCTCTGGCGACATCTCGGGCACAGGAGTGGGCAAGCCAGATTGTTCAGCAGCCAGCAGCGTCTGGGTATAGGGATGCTGTGGGTTTGCGAAGATCTGGGCCGTGGGGCCAGCCTCCACAATCTCACCGCCCTGCATGACGCAGACCTTGTCGGCAAATTTGCGCACGATCGCCAGATCATGGGTGATGAACAACAGGCTCATGCCCTCAGCCTGTTTCAGCTCGACCAATAGATCAAGGATCTGTGCCTGAATGGTCACGTCCAGCGCTGTTGTCGGCTCATCTGCGATCAACAAATCAGGTTTGTTGGCAAGCGCCATAGCGATCATCACGCGCTGCCGCTGGCCGCCCGACAACTGGTGCGGGTATGATTCAAGCCGTGTCTCAGGATCGCGGATACCGACCTTGTGCAACAACTCGATAATTCGTGCGCGTGCCGCACTTCCCCGAATACCCTGATGTAGCGCAAGGCTTTCAGCCAGCTGCCGTTCCAGCGTGTGCAGCGGGTTCAGCGACGTCATCGGCTCTTGAAAGATAAAGCTGATGTCATTGCCGCGCACCTTGCGCAGGCTGGCCTCGGTCGCACCGATCATTTGCGTGCCACCATAGGTGATGGAACCGCTGACCTCGGCGCTATCGGGTAACAGCGCCACAGTGCTGAGTGCGGTTACCGACTTGCCCGACCCGCTTTCGCCGACCAGTGCAACTGTCTCCCCTTTGGAGACCGTGAAACTGACGTTACGCACAGCCGACGTTTTTGTGCCATCTTGCCAAAAGCTGACATTCAGGTCGCGGACATCCAGCACCACACTCATGAAAATGTCTTTCTGGGGTCAAACGCATCACGCACCCCTTCAAAGATGAAGACCATCAACGACAGCATGATCGCAAATGTGAAGAACGCGGTAAAGCCTAGCCACGGCGCTTGCAGGTTGTTCTTGGCCTGCAATGTCAGCTCGCCCAGCGAGGGGGCCGAGGATGGCAACCCAAAGCCCAGAAAATCAAGCGCGGCCAGTGAACCAACTGTGCCCGTCACAATAAACGGAAGCAGGGTCAGCGTTGCAACCATAGCGTTGGGCAGGACGTGGCGAAACATGATCACCCGGTTCGACACACCAAGGGCGCGGGCCGCACGGATATATTCAAAGTTACGTGCACGCAAAAATTCCGCACGCACAACACCGACCAGTGCGGTCCAGCCAAACAGCGTCATCAAAAACACCAGTAGCCAAAAATTCATCTGAAAGATCGCAGCCACAATAATGATCACATAAAGGCTGGGCGTAGAGCCCCAAAGCTCTATCAATCGTTGAAAGATCAGGTCAGTCCAGCCGCCGAAATACCCCTGTACGGCCCCCGCAGTGATCCCAATAACAGAGGTTAGGAACGTCACGATCAGCGCAAACATCACGGATAGGCGAAAGCCATAGATCACGCGCGCTAGCACATCGCGCGCCGTATCATCGGTGCCCAGCCAATGGTCCCCGTCAGGGGCCGATGGCGCAGATCCACCAATATCATTCACGGTGTTGTAGGCGTAGGGCACCAGCGGCCAAATCATCCAGCCCTGATCAACGGTTTCACCATCCACGATGCCATCGTCCTCGACATCAGCGATGACTTCACCGGGGAAATCCCAACAACTGTCCAACCCACCTGAGATGATCAGGCATCTCACCTCAACGTCGCGGTAGACCGCCTCTGTCCGAAAATCACCGCCAAACGCCGTCTCAGGGTAGAAATTGAATACCGGGGCATAAAGCTCCCCCTGGAACCGCACCAACAGTGGTTTGTCGTTGGCAATCAATTCCGCAAAAAGCGTTAGTCCAAAGATCACGCCAAAGATTATCAGCGACCAGAATGCGCGCCCATTAGCGCGAAAGTTGCGCCAGCGCCGCTGGTTCAGTGGAGAAAGGCCTAATAATCCAGATTTTGGTGGGACTGGAACGGTCACTGAACCCAGTTCAGGCAGGCTCGGATTGTCTTTTTCTTGCGGGGCCATCGATCAGGTCTCCCGCGTTTCAAAATCGATACGCGGATCGATCCAGATATACATCAGATCAGACAACAGCCCGACAAACAGACCGATCAGACCAAAGACAAACAGCGTACCAAAGATCACAGGATAGTCGCGCGACACTGCCGCCTCAAACCCTAAACGGCCCAAACCATCCAACGAGAATATCGTCTCAATAATCAGCGATCCGCCAAAAAAGACCGACACAAATACTGCGGGAAAGCCGGCAATGATGATCAGCATCGCATTGCGGAAAACATGCCCATAGAGCACGCTCCGCTCAGACAGGCCCTTGGCCTTGGCAGTCATCACATATTGCTTCTTTATCTCATCAAGAAAGCTGTTCTTGGTCAGCAAGGTCAGCGTCGCAAAGGCCGAAATGGTTGACGCCAGAACCGGCAACGTGATGTGCCAAGCATAATCTAGCGCCTTGCCGATCAAGCTAAGATCCTCAAAGTTTTCAGACGTAAGCCCGCGCAACGGGAAGACCTGAAAATACGACCCACCTGCAAAGAGCACCAGCAACATGATCGCGAACAAAAAGCCGGGGATCGCATAGGCGACAATGATCAACCCACTGGTCCAAGTATCGAAATTGGTGCCATCGCGGACGGCCTTGCGGATGCCCAACGGGATAGAGACCATATAGGCAATGACCGTTGACCAAAGCCCTAGGGTGATCGACACTGGCAATTTTTCAATCACCAGATCGATGACCGAGATCGACCTGAAATAGCTTTCGCCGAAATCAAGGCGGGCATAGTCCCACAGCATCGAAAAGAACCGTTCGAGCGGCGGCCGGTCAAAACCAAATTGCCGTTCAAGCTCCGCAATGAATTCTGGCGGCAACCCGCGCGCGCCCAGATAGGTATCTTGGCCTGCTGCAGGTCCGGCCTCATTGCCGCCGCCGGTAAAGCCCGCAAATACGTCACCTTCGCCTTCCAATTGGGCCAGTACCTGCTCTACAGGCCCACCCGGCACGAACTGCACCAATGTGAAGTTGATCACCATGATCCCCAAAAGTGTCGGGATCATCAGCAAAATACGTCTGAGGATATATGCACTCATGTCGAGTTAAAACGCCCCTGCAGCACGTAGTTCGGCTTGCTTGTCTGGATTGATCCACCATAAATCCAGAAACCCCAGCGAATAGGGAGGCAGCGGATCGGGGTATTCATACATGTCGTAATAGGAGACCCAGTCGGCATTGTTGTACCACTGCGGGACGCGGAACCGTTCCCATCGCAGAACACGATCCAAGGCTTGAACGGCCACCTGCATATCGGCTTGGGTCTCGGCGTCGATCACAATCTCAATCAGCGCGTCGATGGCAGGATCTGAAACGCCCGCATTGTTGAAAATTGAGCTATTGGCCGACTCGGATCCAAAATACTGTCGCAGGCTCGACCCGGGCTCATATCCCATCGGATAGTGGTCCGTGATGATGTCGAAGTCATACTCACGCTCCCGCTGGGTAAGCTGGGCGTTGTCGACCCTGCTGAGACGTGCATCGATACCAATGGCGCGCAAATTCTCAACATAGGGGTTGATGATCCGGTCGAACAAAGGTGAGGAATTCAGAAACTCTACCTCGAGCCTATCACCGGCGGCATTGCGCACAAAACCGTCGGCGCCTGAAACCCAGCCTGCGGCCTCCAACAGCGCCACAGCGCGGCGCGCCTTGCGTCGGTCAAGCGCACGATCCGGATCTGACGGCAGGGTGGCAAATGGTTCTTGTTCAAACACGGCTGCGTTCAACTGGTCGCGCAGCGGCTCAAGTATCGCCAGCTCTTCACCCTGAGGCAAACCGCGCGCTGACATTTCGGTGTTTTCCCAGAACGAATAGATCGGGCTATAGAGGCCAAAGAACAGCGTCTGGTTGGTCCACTCAAAATTGAACATCAGGGCAATGGCTTCGCGGACCTGCGGGTCCTGAAACTTTTCGCGCCGCGTGTTGATCACAAAAGATTGGCCCGATGCGATGACCCCATTTGGCAGTTCGGCCCGAACAACGGAGCCATCCAGCAGTTTGGGGAAATCATAGCCTGTCGCCCAAGTGACAGAGCTGCTTTCCTGCCGGAACGTGTAATTGCCCGCGGTAAACCCCTCAAACGCTGCGATACTGTCGCCGTAATATTCAACCCGGATCCGATCAAAATTGTGGCGGCCCTGATTGATCGGCAGGTCGTTGCCCCAATAGTCGGGATTGCGTCGTAGAACCACGCGCTCCCCTACTCGGACGTCCTCGACCATATACGGCGCAGATCCAATCAAAGGCTCCAGCCGGCTTTCCTCAAACGCCAAGCCAGAGGCGATGTGGCTGGCTTGGGATATGACCGGCAAGCCACCCGCGCTTTCGATACGGCCACGAATTGGGGCGTCAGGATTGAAATCATACCGGATCTGAAGGTCATTCAAAACTTGGGCACTGGCAATCGTGCGAACGATTGAGGCACGGAAACTGGGCAGACCTTCGTCGCGCAAGATCTCATAGCTAAAAAATGCATCTTGCGCGGTTACCCTCGAACCATCTGAGAACTTGGCTTCAGGCCGGATCGTGAAGATCACATAAGACCGGTCTTCGGGGTAGGCGATCGTTTCGGCCAACAGGCCATAGGCAGACCCGATTTCATCCACGGTCCCTTCCAGCATCGCCTCATAAAAGAAGCTGGACACAACCGATGGACGCCCGCGCGATGTATAAGGATGCATGCTGTCAAATGAACCTGACGACCAGGAAAATGAGAGTTCGCCGCCCTGTGGCGCATCAGGATTGACGTAGTCCAGATGTTCGAAATCGCGGGCATAGCGCAGCTCCCCGAAGGTAGAAATGCCATGCGTAATAATCAGATCATCATCTTGGGCCCGTCCCGACGCGGACGCGATAAGCAGCAAAAGCGCTGGAAGAAACATCCATTGCAGCAAAGCAATCGATAATGTGGGTCTGCGGACCTGTGCCGTGCTGCGCATCATAAACCTCCGGTCGTTTGTTCGCGTTCTGTGGCGTAACTTTGTTATCATCAACGTAAGGACCAGTCCCCATAGCTTACAAGTTGAGTTTTCGTGATCAGAGTTGATTTAACCAGATTACTGCAGAAAACGAAGAAAAAGCATTTAGCGGCAGATCATAAATAAATTCGGCGGTGAGCCTGTCCGCAGTCCGACGTAGGCGATGGGACCAATAACAAGCTGTGCGGTTTTACAGATCAAAAAAGGCCGCTGATGTCAGCGGCCTTTTTCATAGAGTCTCAGGTCAGATAATCAGTCGTCCAGAGTATCGAGATACGCGATCAGGTTCACACGATCCTCGGCGTCCCGCATTCCTGCGTAGGTCATTGCAGTGCCGGGCGCGTAATTGCGTGGACTTTCCAAGAAACCATCAAGGTTCTCTGGGGTCCACTCGCCGCCCATCGTGGTCAAAATTTCGGAATATGAAAAGCCGTCAACAGCACCTTTTGCCCGGCCAACAATGCCGTGCATATAGGGGCCTATACCGTTGTCGCCCGCATCAGGACTGTGGCATGATTGGCATTGGCGCCACAAACGCGACCCTTCACCAGCATCTGCCATGGCATAGAGCACTTCAAACGGAACCGCTTCCACAACTTCTGCCACGTCAGAGTGACCCTCGCCGGTGTCAATAACATAGCCGCCGACATGCTCATCGCCATAATGCCCACCGCCAACTGAATAGAGGCTGGAGGCTGCCCAGTTACCCAGCAACATAACTAGCAGGGCCGCGCAAAAGGCGCCTGCAATTTTGGTCATTTTCATCGTATCAAACATTGTGGTCCCATTCTTCTCTCGGGTTTGACACTTACTATCTCCTTCCCACGACTGCTTTCAAGGTGTAGGGAGCGCGACCAAACGCCCATATGCAAGAAAGTTTGTCATGACGTCACGTATTGCCTTCCAAGGAGAGCCCGGCGCGTATTCCCATCAGGCCTGTCATGAAGCCCGTCCAAACATGGAAGCGCTGCCTTGCGCCACGTTTGAGGACGCGATCGACGCCGTGCGCGATGGACACGCCGATATGGCAATGCTGCCAGTTGAAAATTCGACATACGGCCGTGTAGCTGACATTCACCGGCTGCTGCCCAAAAGTGGGCTGCATATCGTGGACGAAGCATTTGTCCGCGTACACATCAACCTGATGGGCCTGCCCGGCGCCAAGTTGTCTGATATCCGCACTGCGATGAGCCATACTGTGCTGTTGGGTCAATGCCGGGATTTCATGCGCGAGAACGGCATTTTGCCAATCACGGGCGCAGATACCGCCGGATCAGCCAAACATATCGCCGAGCACGGCAACCTGGCTGAGGCCGCGTTGGCGTCAGAATTGGCGGCGGAGATCTACGGGCTAGACGTTCTGGCGCGTCATATCGAAGACCATGACAAGAATACCACCAGATTCTTATTGATGGCACCGCAGCCAAATCTGAAACGCCGCGGCGGCATGATGATGACATCCTTTGTCTTCCGGGTCCGCAACATCCCAGCTGCCCTTTATAAGGCAACAGGTGGTTTCGCGACCAACGGCGTCAACATGACCAAGCTGGAAAGCTATATGGTCGACGGCTCGTTCACCGCGACGCAGTTCTATTCAGATATCGAGGGTCATCCCGATGACGAAAATGTCCAGCTCGCATTGGAAGAGCTGAAGTATTTCACCTCAGAGCTGACGATCCTTGGCACCTATCCGGCAGATCCCGCGCGCAACTGACATTTGATTAGGTCATTGACCGTCGATACGCCGCTTCGATTTCGTCTGCATAACGCACCAGCATCGCGTGAATGCGCTTGACGATCTTGCTGCGGGCAAATTTCGCGGATTGGACGATCAGGCGGGCCGCCAATGTCCGTGGCCGCAAATTAACTGTGATCAATACGCGCGTAACCACCGGTGTCAGCGCCACGAAAATCATCTCAAATTGGACTTCCATGCCGCCAATAATGGCCTCAAGGATCGCCTGATCATTTTTGGCAAGTTTGATGATGACAGCTTCGATCTTGCGGGTTTTGCCCCGGATCGGGATGGAGCCGCGCCATTGCGCCCCCTCAGTCGCACGCAAAAAGGCGTTGACCCGCCGCACCTCGGCGCCCCGGCTTCGCGCGCCATTCTCATACCGCGTGAAATCCGTGTAGGCGGCAAACACCATATCAATTGGAGCGTCAACATCCTCTGATGCATTGAATTTCATCTGGCTCTTGTCCTTGGTCGGTATTTTAATGAACTACGGTGCGATCGGGCGGACATTCTTTTTAATTCAACCGATCTGCAAGCCAATTTTCCAGTAAAAAATGCGCAATCGCCCCTTTGCGGGCGGGCAGGATCTTGGGATTTCGGCCTGCAAACGCCTCAGCCAAAGCTTCGCGACTGACCCAGATCGCGTCCTCAATCTCAACAGGATCAACCTTTATCTCGCGGCTGGTCGCCTGCCCCCGACATCCCATCATCAACGAAGATGGATAGGGCCAAGGCTGGCTGGCCAGATAAGACACGTCACTGACACGGATATCGGTTTCTTCCAAAACTTCGCGGCGAACCGCGGCCTCTATGGTTTCGCCCGGCTCAACGAACCCAGCAAGCAAGGAATACATCCCCTCGGGCCATCCGGGGGAACGGCCTAGCAGAACGTCATTTCCGTGGGTGATCAGCATAATGACCACAGGGTCAGTGCGCGGAAAATGATGCGCGCCGCATTGCGGGCATGTCCGTTGCCATCCGGCCTGCGAAACCTCACTGGTGCTACCGCAGCGCGAACAAAACCCGTGGGTCTGGTGCCAGCCGAACAAGGCCTTGGCCGTTACAGCCAGTTCAGCATCACGCGGCGAAAGCGCTGTCATGATCGCACGAATTTCGCGAAACACATGGCCGGACTTGGCGGCGGGATGGATCTGCGCGGTCGGGTCCAGAAAACTGCCGATCTGCGCCTCATCAAGGTCAACCGGGACCCAGTCAGAAATATCGGCTGAAAACCGCGGTAGTCCGTCGCTGATACCCAAAAGGATCATATTGGCTGAGGCACTGGCCAAAATGGGGTGCCCCGCGGGAACCCAGCAGAGCTGCTGCAGTCCGCCAACCTCTTCCACCAGTGGCTTTCCATTCCAGATAGGCAAAACCATTTCAACGCCGGTCGCGAGATGTGCCGCCAATGCAGCCGTGTCACCACGCAAATGCGCTGCCCGGTCCAACCCAGACCCGCCAAATGTTACTGCCTCTGAATGCCGCATACCCTGATCCTTGTTTTTGCAGCGCAATTTTCTTGATCGTTCGCGCTAGACTAGGCCTTGGGCTATGGCAGGAATGTCGCAAATGTCCATAACCTGCACTTATTACTCACCTGAGCGCTGGATAGAACCAACTTCACGTGGTGCAGTGTTACTATCGGGACGCGGACTGGCAGGCACAAGGACAACAAAATGTGGGACGGTAATTCGCCCAAACTACAACCTGAAAAGCATGCCGAAATTCGGCTTAAGCTTTTGGCGACAACAGATGTTCACGCAAATCTGTATCCGTACAATTATTATACCGATATGCCATCTGACACTGTTGGATTATCTCGTGTGGCCAGTCTGGTTGGAGACGTTCGCGCAGCCGGTACACCCTGCCTGCTGTTTGACAATGGCGACAGCCTTCAGGGCACTCCGTTGGGTGATTATGCTGCATTTGAACGAAAAGACGCAGCACAACCACATCCTGTGATCGCCGCGATGAATACGCTTGGCTATGACGCAGCGACCTTGGGAAACCATGATTTTAACTACGGCCTGCCGTTTTTGGAAGACACGCTGAAAGACGCTGACTTCCCTGTGGTTCTGGCCAATGTCCGACGCGCCGATAATGCGCTATTCCTGCCGGGCTCCACACTTTTGTCCGTCGCGACACACGATCCATCAGGTGCCGCACATGTCATCAAGGTCGGGGTGATCGGGCTGACACCGCCCCAGATCATGAATTGGGATGCCCAAAACCTGAGCGGGAAACTCTGCGTTCACGATATCATTGCGGCGGCAACGCGTGAGATTTCCCATCTTAAGGCCGAAGGCGCCGATCTGATTGTTGCCCTTTGTCATTCTGGCATCGGTGGCTCAGAACATGTGCCTGAAATGGAGAACGCCATTGTTCCGCTAAGCCGTCTGGCAGGCATTGACGCCATCGTCGCGGGCCACAGTCATGATTTTTTTCCAAATAACACCCCTGCCACGGGATCTGAAATTGACCCGAAATCCGGTCTGATCAATGGGATTCCAGTGGTTCAGCCAGGGTATTGGGGATCACATCTGGGTATAATCGATCTGAGGTTGTCTCAAGATCAGGGCAAGTGGCGCGTTACCGACACGGGCGTATCACTTGTCGCCATCACTTCAGGTGGGCCCGACGGCTTGCCCGCCGCCTCTGATGACGACATCACCCAGGCGATCGCCGATGATCATCGGGATACCTTGAATTTCATCCGCCGTAAGGTTGGTGAAACTACAGTTCCGATCGAAAGTTATCTGTCGCTCATCTCAAATTCAGCAGCGATCCAGATCGTGGCGGACGCCCAGCGCGCCTATGCATCTTTGCTGCTGAAAGATCATCCACTTGCCCATCTGCCCTTGATCTCGGCGGCCGCCCCTTTCAAGGCAGGCGGTCGCGGCGGACCTGACAACTATGTGGATATCCCAATAGGTGATTTGGCCATCAAGAACCTGTCGGACCTTTATATGTACCCCAACGCATTGTGTATCGTAGAGGCCACGGGCGCACAGGCCAAAATGTGGTTGGAAAGGGCTGCTTGCGCCTTTCGCCAGATTGACCCGAACACCGCCGACCAGCCGCTGATCGATCGTGATTTCGCGGGGTACAATTTTGATGTGCTCGACGGTTTGACTTACCAAATCGATGTAACCTTGCCCGCAAAATTCACGGCCAATGGTGAGGTGATGCGCGCCGGCCCCGGCCGAATCCAAAATCTATGCCACATGGGATCACCCATCGGACCAGAAGACCGAATTTTGATTGTGACGAATAATTATCGGGCGGCTGGTGGCGGGCATTTTGCAGCAGTTGCACAGACCAAAATGGTTCACGCCGATACAACCTCGATTCGTGATGTCCTGATCCAGCATGTTGTCGCACAACGCCGCATTTCAAGAATTGCCAATGACACTTGGTCGTTTTTGCCTGTGGGACGGTCCGATATCTTGTTTGAAACCGGCCCCGGCCTGTTGCGCCAACCTGACCTGATCAAACAACATAAATTGACTGCTTCAGGGATCACCGATGCGGGTTTTGCCCGATTCTACCTAAACCTCTGAAAGCACCCATTCCTGCTGAATTTTTTGCAAACTGCCAAATTTTAGGCACCCAGCCTGTTTTTTAGCATGAAACTTGTCGTATTACCTAAATGTACCCAACGGGCGATTGACCCGAGCGGCACGCGCGCAAGAGTGAGGTTAGCCAAAATGTAATCCAACCTCCAAGGAGAGACCCACGTGTTCAACCGTGCACTAATTACGCTTGCTGCCAGCTTTTTCGCGGCCACGCCGCTTGCGGCCCAAACGGAAATAGCCTTTGCGCTCGACTGGCGTTTTGAAGGGCCTGCTGCCCCCTACTTTCTGGCCATTGATAATGGCTATTATGAAGAGCAAGGGTTGAGTGTTGAGGTGACCGCAGGTTCCGGTTCTTTGGATGCGATCCCAAAAGTGGCCTCCGGTGCCTTTCCGGTCGGGTTTGCCGACATCAATTCCCTGATCCGCTTTCTGGACCAAAACCCGGGCGCCCCTGTGACCGCCGTCATGATGATTTATGACAAGCCGCCTTTCGCAGTTGTTGGACGTGTCAGTCAGGGCATCTCAGGGATTGAGGATCTGGAAGGCTCCATTCTGGGCGCCCCGCCTCCAGATGGGGCTTGGGCTCAGTTCCCAATCTTTGCTGCGGTCAACGGCATCGACATGTCGACTATTACTGTTGAGCCAGTCGGCTTTCCAACGCGTGAGCCGATGCTGGCCGAAGGCAATGTGGACTCTGTCACCGGCTTTAACTTTTCCTCCTACCTGAACCTGACCCGTCTTGGCGTGCCAGAGGACGACATCACCGTCTTGTTGATGGCTGATTATGGGCTGGAGCTTTATGGCAACGCCATCATCGTCAACACTGACTATGCCGCCGCCAACCCAGAAATCATCACCGGATTTCTGACTGCGGTTGCCCAAGGCTGGGCCTCTGCGATTGTAGACCCAGAGGCAGGTGCTGCTGCGGTGTTGCAGCGAAACCCAGCTGGCGATCTTGAACTGGAAACGCGTCGCCTGCAGATTGCGATCGATGCAAATGTCATCACTGACTACACCATCGCAAATGGGATCGGAAACGTCGATCCAGACCGCATGACAGCCGCACTTACGCAGTTGGCGACAACTTATGAGTTCCAGACAGCACCAGATGCGTCACTCTATTTCACTGACGCTTATCTGCCGGCAGCAGAAGTGTTGATGGTCGCTCCATAATCTACTGATCCGGTCAGGCGGCGCTTATGTCGCCTGACTTTTTTTTCGGCAAGGCACCTGATGATACCTCCCGCACATATTGAGCTTCGCTCGATCACTCATGCCTATAAGACAGATACCGGGATGCTTCCGGTCCTGAAAAATCTGCAAATTAAGATGGCAAAGGGTAACTTTACGGCAGTCGTCGGCCCATCGGGTTGCGGGAAATCGACACTGACACGCCTGATCGCGGGGCTGATGAAACCGGACGAAGGTCAGGTTTTGTTGGGTGGCCAATTGGTTACTTCGCCGCGCCCGACTGTCGGTATGGCATTTCAAAATCCAGTTCTTCTGGAATGGCGCTCAATTTTACAAAACGTGATCCTGCCATTAGAGATCGTGGCCCCCCGTATGCCCCGCAAAGATAAGGAGGAGCGTGCACGTTCCCTTCTGTCACTCGTCGGACTAGAGGGATTTGAGGACAAACGCCCATCAGAGCTATCGGGTGGCATGCGCCAACGCGCATCACTGTGTCGGGCGATTGTGCACCGCCCAGAGGTCTTAATCTTGGACGAACCCTTTGGCGCGCTGGATGCATTCACCCGAGAGGACCTTTGGCAGACCATGCATGATCTGCGCGCCAAAGAGCCGTTTACCTGCGTGCTGATCACCCACGATCTGCGTGAGAGTGTCTTTTTGGCCGATGAGGTCGTGGTCCTGTCTGGTCGCCCTGCGACGACCCAATTCGTTCTGGATGTCGACATCCCCGGCAAGCGAACCATCGAAGATCTCTATACGCCCAAAGCGATAGAAATGCTGGCAACCCTGCGCCACCAAATTCAGGTAGCCCAAGGCCGTGCAGCCCAAACACCTGACGTCACAGCGCCCAACGCATCCGCTAAGAGCGCCGCCTCCGGGATGATCCGATGAAAGGCATTTTGCGCAAGATTTTGGTTCCAATCGCCGCCATCGTCGCAGTGCTGGTGATGTGGGAATATCTGGTCTGGTACTACGACTTGCCGAATTACCGCATGGCCTCACCTTCAGATCTTTGGCCGTCTTTCTGGCGGTTCCGCTGGCTCTTCCTTGAACGGGGTTGGGAGACACTTTGGCGCACAGTAGCCGGGCTTGGGCTGGCAATAATCGTCGGCACGCTTTTGGGGATGGTCATGGGCTTTTCGCGCGTCGCGCGTGAGGCGCTTTATCCGCTATTAGTTGGCTTTAACGCCATTCCCAAGGCGACTGTTGTACCGATTGTCGCACTGATGTTCGTCGGCCAGCATGATTTCAACACCATCATGATCGCCTTCATGATCTCATTCTTCCCGATCGCCGTGTCGGTCTCAATCGGTCTATCGACGCTAGAGCCGGAATACCGCGATATCTTGCGCTCTCTTGGCGCCTCAAACTTCACGATCTTCTGGAAAATCGCCCTGCCGAAAACCTTGCCCGAGTTCTTTGGTGCGTTGAAAGTTGCGGTCACCCTGGCCTTCATCGGCACCAATCTGATGGAGATCGTTTCCCCACATGGTCGCGGTCTGGGGGATCTTTTTGATAGCGGTAAAATCAGCGCTGACTATCCGCTGATGTTCGCAGTTTTAGTCGCGCTGGCATTCCTAGGGATTATCTTATTCTACGTTGTCGTCGCCCTTGAGAAGTTTTTTGCGGGCTGGGCCGAACGCACACCAGATTAGGCGGTGTTGTCAGCCAATCAACGATGGGCAGAGTATGGAATGTTGGCGTGCAAACGCGCGCAGGTGCCAGATTTTCTTTAGGCCAAATGCGTCTCGGCGTACAGTTAACTGGCGTTTAGATGCCTCTGGATAGGGCATCGTTGATACGATCTCAGACAGATAAAACCCCTCTGTCGTGCACCAGCTCCGCCTTTGGGCAAATCAAGCGGCAGGCCTGGGATGCCGCCGCCACGAGTTTGTAGCCAAACGGGTGATCGAACAATTCCCTGTCGTCTACGATCACCGGTGGTGTCCGGAAATGGTCGCCTGGGATGCACCAGAAACTTGGGTGTCATAGCGCAAGCAGGCATTGCACAGCGGGGCAAGCCATTTGGCAAAGCTTTTGTAGAACAGCTGTCGCACCGCTGTTGCACTGTGCAACGCAATCACCACCTTCCACGACATCTGGCACCACGCCAACCCACCACTTGCGACTCTGATCGGCTTGTCCTATCTAGGGTGTTGAGAGGTTGGCGCGGGCAGGCACCTCGCCAACCTGGTCAGATCCGGAAGGAAGCAGCCAAAACGAGCCCCGCTTGGGTCGTTGTCCAGCCTCTCACCTTTTTCCTGAGTTGAGGTGCGCCACTATCAGAGCATTCCTTTGCTCGATGCCTGAAGCGGTTTTGACGCCCTTTTGGGTGACATTCCTACCCGGTATCAGTTCCCGCCCCTGTCCGATCAGACCGCTAAACTGACCTAATTGGCAACCAACGGAACGTTGCCTTCGATCAGCATCATCACCCCGCCGATCAGCAGACCTGCAAGTGTCAAATACGCAGGCCACCGGGCCAAACGCGCCTCCAACTGGGCAGAATTAGCTTTTTGGGACAGGATCCAAAGGCACAGCGTCAGGACACCGGCCGCAACCTGCCAACCCAAAAAACCCATGATGCGGTCCAGACCACGGGTAAACCCATCGCCGGTCGGCTCTTGCAAGTAATGGTTTAGCGACAGTCCGACACAGATCACCCAACCGGCTAGCATGGCCCATATAAGCCAGCGCATCATGCTAAATCCAATATTGCGGTGGCCAGTGGCCGAACCCTGAAATGCATCATCCCCTCCGTCACAGTTATTTTTGTATAATTTAACACGAATAACCTTAACCGTCACCGCCCCTTACACCCAGTCATACTGCCCGGGATCGCGCGGCCGCGATTACTATCCACAGACCGGGATACCCCACCAAAAGGCAAGAAGATCAGGGTATGTCAAAGCCAAAGATAGCGGGGAAAAGAATTTCACTGATCGGTTTACGATGATCAACATGATCTGCTTTGGCAACGGTACATTGATCCATAGCGATAATGGTCTGCTCCGAGTTGAGGATCTTTAGATTGGCGACGTGATCCAAACCCGCGAGAACGGGCTGTAACCAATTTCGCGGGCTTGGCCAACGGCGCTTCGATAGTCTGGATCTGGCCCGCCAGCCGCATCTGCGACCCATATTGATCATGCAAGATGACTTTGGCCATAGTCGCCCAGAGGCAGATCTGGGTTTGTCGCCAAATCACCGTGTTGTTCTGGAAGGTTGGTCCGCCAGCTATTGTTTGGGGAAAATAACGCTCTGATCGCCGCCAAATATCTGGTGGATGGAACAATGATTGTGCCATGGGGTCTTTGCAGCGGCGTGACCTGCAGTCATCTGCTTTTTGCGGAGCATGAGATTGTCATGTCCATGGCATCGAAACCGAAAGCCTGTTTCCCGGTGGGCTCTCTTTATCATCGCGGCCATCTGCGGGCTCTGCAGAGATTTATCAGATCTTTCCCGAACTTACGTATAACCCATCTGACTATGGCCGCGCTGCGCGGGATGGTGGGCTGACCCCGATGTTGCGCGTACAAAGAACACGGGTTGTTGATGGCCAATCGCCCAACTAGGATTGAGTTCTGACATTAGGACAGGCAACTTATGGACGACACAGCTCAGATCTCAGACACCGTCTACCAAGTCCTGGCGCGCAAATACCGGCCCGCCACCTTTGCCGATCTGATCGGCCAAGAGGCGATGGTGCGCACGCTCAAAAATGCGTTTGCGGCTGACCGGATTGCACAAGCTTTTATTATGACCGGCATCCGCGGAACCGGTAAAACCACGACCGCACGGATCATCGCAAAGGGCCTGAATTGCACCGGCCCTGATGGCACCAGCGGCCCAACCACCGATCCCTGTGGCGTCTGCGATAACTGCAAGGGCATCATGGCAGGCCAGCATGTCGATGTGATCGAGATGGACGGCGCGTCCCAAACCAAGATTGACGACATCCGCTCAAACATCTTGGATTCCGTTTATTACGCGCCCGCCGCGGCGCGGTTCAAAGTCTACATCATCGATGAGGTTCACATGCTCTCCAACAGTGCGTTCAACGCGCTGTTAAAGACCTTGGAGGAACCGCCTTCGCACGTGAAATTTATCTTTGCGACGACAGAAATCCGCAAGGTTCCCGTGACAGTTCTTTCGCGCTGCCAGCGCTTCGATCTGCGTCGGATTGAGCCTGAGGTAATGATCGCCCATCTCAAACGGATCGCGGGTCTGGAAAAGGCCGAGATCTCGGATGAGGCATTGGCCTTGATCACGCGCGCTGCAGAAGGGTCCGTACGCGACGCCATGAGCCTGATGGATCAGGCCATTTCACACGGCGCCGGTGAAACAACTGCCGATCAGGTCCGCGCTATGTTAGGCTTGGCCGACCGGGGTCGGGTCATGGACCTGTTTGATAAGATCATGTCAGGTGATGCCGCAGGTGCGCTGGATGAATTGGGCGCGCAGTATTCAGATGGCGCTGACCCGATGGCTGTCTTGAATGATCTGGCAGAGATTACGCATTGGCTAAGCGTAATCAAGATCACACCTGATGCCGCAAACGACCCCACGATTAGCCCGGATGAGCGCACCCGCGGTCAGGTCCTGTCGTCCAAACTGGCGATGCGGGTTCTGACCCGGATGTGGCAAATGTTGCTGAAGGCACTGGATGAGGTTTCGCTGGCGCCCAATTCCATGATGGCCGCTGAGATGGCAGTGATCCGGCTGACCCATGTCTCAGAGCTGCCCAGCCCAGATGACCTGATCCGTAAGTTGCAAAATACACCTATGCCCAGTGCGCCGGCCACCCCCAGTCCCAGTCCTGCCCCGAACGATCACGGCTCTGGTCCGCGTGCGCAAATGCGGACTAGTGGATTCTCTTCTGGCGGCGCGGCCACAGCGCTGTCGCCGGCCGCCGAAACCGCCCTATCGCGCTTTCCGACCTTCGACAGCGTCGTGGCCTTTATTGAGGCTAATCGCGACATCAAACTGTTGGTTGAGATCAAGACCTCCCTGCGCCTTGTCGCCTATCAGCCCGGCCGGATAGAGTTCCAACCGACGGAGCGTGCGCCAGCTGATTTGGCCCCGCGTTTGGCCCAACAACTCAAAGGCTGGACCGGCGTCCGCTGGGGCGTAACGGTCGTCAGCGAGGGCGGTGGTCAGACGATTGACGAACAAGACCACGCCAAACGCCGCGCCATGGAAGACGAGATTTCTGAGCATCCAATGATGCAGGCCGTCATCGCGTCCTTCCCAAATGCAAAGATTACGCAGATCCGGACATTGGAAGAAATCGTTGCTCAAGCTGCATCTGAGGCATTACCAGAAGTGCCTGATGAGTGGGATCCGTTTGAGGAAGACGATTAGAACTCTGCCCTCGAATTCGGCAGGATCCGCTCCAATACAGTCATCTCGCCCACCTGTTCGCCCCACAAGAAATAGGCCACGCCTTGCGGCTCTAGATAGATTCTGGTGACGGCCTCAAACGGGTCGTCATGTCCGACGAAGACCCAGTTTTCGACTGCTTCAATCGGGTTGATGGTCAGCGAGGCAACACACCCACGCCACCCATTCCAAAGATCAGGCCCAACACGGAACGGCGATAAAATTTCGTAAAATCATCATTGCACATGAGGTCACATCTTGATTCCTGGGTCCAACCTTCAGGTCTGTTAGGGGCACAAATATTAATCCTAAGTCATTTTATAAATGATTATTCTAAGTTCCATTGCACCCGTATTCCGACCTTGTTCCGGGTCGCTCCCAAGCCTAAACTAAGACTAGGTTCAACAGCATCGGAGGGCGTTATGCTGAAAGGTTTGGGTGGCCTTGGCGACATGGCCAAGATTATGAAGCAAGCGCAGGAAATGCAGGGCAAAATGGCCGAGATGCAAGAGGCGTTAAACCAAATCACCGTTACCGGTGAAAGCGGTGCTGGACTTGTGACCGCGACCGCAACTGCAAAGGGTGAGTTGACGGCGCTCAATATTGATCCGTCCATCTTTGATCCAAATGAGAAAGAAGTGGTTGAGGATCTGATCTTGGCGGCGGTTAAAGACGCACAGGCCAAAGCTCAGGCAAAATCCCAAGAGGAAATGGCCAAGCTGACCGAAGGGCTGAACCTGCCCGAAGGTATGAAGTTGCCGTTTTAAGCCGGCGTGTCTCGCCCCGTGTCCAATGCGACCCGCGACATTGAGGCCCTGATCGAGATGATGGCCAAGCTCCCGGGCTTGGGGCCGCGCTCGGCCCGCCGGGCGGTTTTGCATATGATCAAAAAGCGCGCGCTGCTGATGATCCCACTGGCAGACACATTGCAAACAGTGGCAGCCACGGCACGCGAGTGCCTGAACTGCGGCAATATCGGAACCACCGATATTTGCGACATCTGTACATCGGACAAACGCGCCACCGGCCAACTGTGCATCGTCGAAGATGTGGCAGACCTCTGGGCGATGGAGCGTGGTCAAGCGTTCGGCGGTCGCTATCATGTTTTGGGTGGCACACTATCGGCGCTGGATGCCATCGGCCCCGATGAACTGCGCATTCCCAAACTTCTGAACCGAGTTGTCGCTGAGGAGATCACTGAGGTGATCCTGGCACTGAATGCCACGGTCGACGGGCAGACAACGGCGCACTACATCGCCGGTGAGCTGGAGCGCAGCAATGTGCAAGTCACGTCATTGGCCCAAGGGGTCCCGATCGGTGGAGAGCTTGATTATCTTGATGACGGGACCATCAGTGCCGCCCTAAAAGCGCGTAAGGCATTTTGAGATTCTATCTGGTGGCGCGCGGTCCAACGCCTCCGGCGGGAGTATTTCAGCCAAGAAAAAGTGGGAATTTAATCAAATTGTGGCTTCCTTATTCCCTAAATATCCCGGGGAGTGCGAGGGGCTGGCCCCTCGCTCTGGCGCCTTGTCAGGATTGAGCTGCCCCACTCATCGCATCGGTGAGAATAGGGCTTCTTGCAGGGTACAATCGCGTACGACATCGGCGCCACAATTGCGCGGCTCCAACCCGCGCGTCAGGCAAATTCGAATTTCCTGAACCCGACCATCGCTACATGTCACTGTCAGCATGTCAGGCTCAAGTGTCTCGTTCACCTCCAAGAATGCTTCTTCGGTGATCTGTGCGGGCAGCCGAACCGGGCGCTGAAGCTGCCGCAGCAGATCCGGTCGTTCAACCTGCGCGTAAACCGCGCGCGACACCTCAAAATAATCCTCCGCCGACAAACCAGAGCACACACCATGTTTATTCCACTGGTGCCAAGCCAGCCCGGCAGAGCCCATGACATCGACCATCTCGACCGTCATCCGTCGTGATGGCGCACGCTCCATACTGGCACTGACCTGCCCCCCGAAACTTCCCTCACTTTAATGTAGAGTTTGCTCAACCTTCGAAGGAGCAAACGAATGCGACAGAGCCGTTTTACTGAAGCCCAGATTATTGGGATGATCAAAGAGCAAGAAGCTGGAATGCCAACGGCTGAGGTGTGCCGCAGGCATGGGCTGAGCCCCGCATCGTTCTACAAGTTCAAAGCCAAATACGGCG
>JBLHOS010000057.1:0-20043 GCA_047623825.1 Paracoccaceae bacterium
TATTCCGACATCCTTTAGCTAAGGTCTGGTCAGACGCGCACATGGTTTTGCTGGGCGATGCGGCGCACCCAACGTTGCCGTTTTTGGCCCAAGGGGCCAACATGGCGTTGGAAGATGCTTGGGTTCTGGCGGATTGTCTGGCGCAAGACGCAGATCAAACCGTGGCATTTGCGCGGTTTGAGGAACGTCGCCGTGCGCGCTGTGCCCGCATTGTTGAGGCTGCATCACGCAATGCAGAAAATTATCACCTTCGCCCTGGCCCATACCGATTTGCCACCCATACTGCACTGCGAATGGCCACACGATTTGCCCCGCACTTGGCTGCCAATCGATTTGAATGGCTTTATGGTCACGATGTGACGCACGGGTCGGAATAGACAGAGTATCAAAGCCTCCGGTGGGGATATTTTTGGAATAAGGAAGCCATAATTTTACTAAAATGGCGCTTTTTCTTGGCAGCAATACTCCCGCCGGAGGCAACCGACGCGGCGTCGCTCAGGCCGCCAGATCAATCCAGACGGGCACATGATCTGAGGGTCTTTCGCGACCGCGTACCACGCTGGTAATCTGGCAATCTTGCAGCAGATCGGCGGCTTGTGGGCTTAAAAGCAAATGATCGATGCGGATGCCATTGTTCTTTTCCCAGGCTCCGGCCTGATAATCCCAAAACGAATAATGTCCCGGACCGGATGTGCGAGCGCGAAACGCCTCGGTAAAGCCAAGATACAGTAGACGGCGAAACGCTGCACGACTTTCGGGCAGCGCTAACGCATCCGTTTGCCAGATCTCCGGACGGGCTGCATCTTCGTCTTGGGGAATAATATTGTAATCACCGGCCATGATGACTGGCATTTCACTGTCCAACAGGGCGCGGGCGCGGGTTTCCATTCGCGCCATCCAGGCAAGTTTGTAATCGTATTTTGGCCCTGGAACTGGATTGCCATTGGGCAAGTAAAGGCCACAAACGCGCACGGCGGTTTCGCCAATTACCGTCGCCTCGATCCAGCGGGCCTGTTCATCGCTATCATCGCCGGGCAAGCCGCGGGTCACGTCTTCTAGGGGAAGTTTTGATAAAATTGCGACGCCATTAAAGCCTTTTTGGCCATGGGTTTCGACCTGGTAGCCACGATCTTCAAACATTTCACGGGGGAAGTTTTCATCGACCGATTTGACTTCTTGCAGCAAGGCGACTTCGGGTTGTGCCTCATCTAACCAGTCACACAAGGCGGAAAATCTGGCTTTGATCCCGTTGATATTGAACGTTGCGATGATCATGAGTTTGCCCATTCTGGTCCGGATGTTGCGGTTGTGCCCGCAAATGGTGGGTAATCCAAGCCCGATGTGATCGCTGCGAGACACAAGTTCAGCGTTGAGGGGATACGATAGGCAGTGTTGCCGCAAAATACGATGGTGACCGACTGTAATTCTGCAATGGGCGGTCACAGGCCGTCATCGTTCTGACACGATAGTAGTATGCGACTTATCACTGTGCGGCGACATCGACTTGGGACTTTTGACGCATGCTGATGACAAGACGTTCGCGGGCCGGTGATCACCAATTTTGCAGGTTTTTTAATTTTGTGTTGGTAGCGGTTTATGGCGCGCTTGATCCGGCGACAGGACATGATTGGCCGCAAACGCCTAAGCAGTTTCCCGATCAGGCATTTGCGATACCCCCCATGTGGTTCAAAAGCCGCGACTGCGTCTGATGCAGACCCCGCGGCGATGATCTTGATGCGTCCGCTAGCTGGCTAACGACCGGCTGCTGCCAGCCATGCCCGAGCGGCCTCCTCTTGATCCGTATCAAAGGATTTGATCACGAGATTTGGGATCAGGGCACTTTCCAAGCCTGCCCAGACCCGAACCCAGGATTGGTCAGTCAGAAGAGCGATTTTGTCGATCTTCTTGATCATGCCCATCAATTGTGGCCAATGACGCAGTTCAACTGCGATGGCGCCCAGGGTCGGCCATTGAACATCTTTGGCACGCATCAACATGCCACCATGGGACATGTGTTCAACAGTTGGGATCAGCATCTCTAGGGCAACTTCCATTGAGATGGCCGTCATGGCGCCATGCGCCTCAATCACCAAAAGGTCTGAGCCTTCAAGTTTAGCAGAAAAAAGCGGTTCGGTCATCGGGTCCTCCTGACAGATGCACGACTTTAGGCCGGGGAAAATGCCCGGGCTATGATCTGCATCAATAAAGGAGATTACATCGAGAAGGACGTACCACAGCCACAGCTGGACGATGCGTTGGGATTTTCGATCGTGAACCGCGCACCAATCAGCTCTTCGGTGAAATCGATCACTGCATCCGCCAAGAACGGCAACGAGGTGGCGTCAACCACCACTTTTTGACCGGCACGCTCCAAGATCAGATCGTCGATTGCCGGGTCATCAAGTTTGATCTCATACTGAAACCCCGAACACCCGCCGCCCTCAACTGCGACGCGCAACGCCTTGATGCCGATCGCACCTTCGTTGATCTCAGCAAGCCGAGCATAAGCCCGGTCGGTTACTTTGGGTGGGATTGTCAGCTGCATTATCATGATCACTCCGGCAGGGCCGCTCAACGGTGTTATCTCCGTCATATTTACAATATAAGCCGAACAACGGCGCCCGACAAGAACCCCGGGGGACAGGGGCACTGGCGTGAGGCAATTAAGAAGGATGGCCCTGATGCTGGCAGCCTATGCTTGCGACCCTGAACAAAGCCGTGGGCGGCTGATCGCAGAAGAAGAAAGTGTGTTTCGGTCTTGTTTTCAGCGGGATAGGGACCGGATCATTCATGCAACAGCCTTTCGGCGGCTAAAACACAAGACCCAAGTTTTTGTGGAGCATGAGGGGGATCATTACCGCACCCGGCTGACCCACTCGATCGAGGTGGCGCAGGTGGCGCGCACGATTGGTCGGGCGTTGGGGCTGAATGAGGACCTGACTGAGGCCGTGGCACTGGCCCACGATCTGGGGCACACGCCCTTTGGTCATACGGGTGAGGACGCATTGAACGGGTTGATGGCGCCCTATGGCGGGTTTGACCACAATGCGCAGGCGCTGAAGATCGTGACATCCCTAGAGCGCCATTATGCAGATTTTAACGGACTTAATCTGACGTGGGAGTGTCTTGAGGGGATTGCCAAACACAACGGGCCGGTGACAGGAATTTTGCCTTTTGCGTTATTAGATTATGACGCCCGTCATGATCTGGAATTAGGCAGTTATGCCAGTGCCGAGGCGCAGGTCGCAGCAATCTCAGATGATGTCGCCTACAACAATCACGATCTGGCAGACGGGTTGCGCGCTGGTCTGTTCACGGATTCCGATATTTCTGAGCTGCCAGTTATCGGCGCGGCATATGCGCAAGTTGATATGCGCTATCCCGGTCTGGATGAGAAACGCCGGCGAGGCGAGGCGCTGCGCCATGTTTTCGGCGTCATGGTACATGATGTGATCACACAATCACGGATCGGGTTGCAACGGGCCAATCCCGCCAGTGCGACAGAAATCCGTGGTCTTGGGTATCAGGTGATCCGGTTCTCAGACAAATTATTTTCCGATCTAAAGGACATCCGCTCGTTTTTGTTTGCACACATGTATCGGGCCCCAAGTGTGATTGAGATGCGGACACAAGTGACCGCCGTGGTTGAGGATCTGTTCCCGCTGTTTATGGCGCGGCCTGATGTTTTGCCTGAGGAATGGCATGATGATCTGGCACGGGCTCGTGATGACACGGCTGTTGCCCGGATTGTGGCGGACTACCTTGCTGGAATGACGGACCGGTTTGCATTGCAAGAGCACGCGCGGCTAGTCGGTGAAGGGGCCCCTCCCGCCTGAGCGCGACCTGCGGTCACCCCCAGTTGGGCGTGGCAGGACCGCGAACGCGATCCTGCTGCCTCCGGCGGGAGTAGTTGGACCAGGAAAATCGCTATGTGGAGAATTACGTGGCGTGGGCGCGGCATTGACCTTGGACACGCGCGTGTTAAACCCCGTCAATCCTAATTCGGAAGCTTTGATATGACCCTTTTTGCTGATATTCGCGAACTTGTTTTGCAGCGCCTGTTGGTATTGGCCGATCAGGGTGTAATTCCGGCAGGGTTGGACATGGGTAATGTCACCGTTGAGCCGCCGCGCGATGCAGCCCACGGAGATATGGCGACCAATGCCGCAATGGTTTTGGCCAAACCTGCCAAGATGAATCCACGTGAAATTGCGACTGCCCTTGCGGGTGAGTTGGCCCATGATCCGCGGATTGACGCGGTTGAGATCGCGGGCCCCGGTTTTTTGAATTTGCGAATGTCGGCTGATACTTGGCGTGATGTCATTCGGGGCGTGTTGCGGTCTGGGGCGCAGTATGGTCGGTCTGATCTGGGGCAGGGCCTGAAGGTCAATGTTGAATATGTCAGCGCCAATCCAACTGGGCCGTTGCATGTGGGCCACACGCGGGGCGCTGTCTTTGGCGATGCGTTGGCCAGCCTGCTGGCATTTACGGGCCATATCGTGACCCGTGAATACTACATCAATGATGGGGGCGGGCAGGTCGACGTTCTGGCCCGCTCTGTCTATCTGCGGTATCTTGAGGCCCATGGCAAAGAGGTCGCTTTTGTCGATGGAACCTATCCCGGCGATTATCTAATTGAGGTCGGGCAGGCGCTGAAAGACAAGGTGGGCGATGCATGGGTTGATCAGCCTGAGGAGGTTTGGCTAAGTGAAGTTCGGACCTTCGCAACCGCCGCGATGATGGACATGATCCGTGCCGATCTGGATGCTTTGGGCGTTCGGATGGACGTATTTTACAGTGAGAAATCACTGTATGGGACGGGCCTTATTGAGGCGGCAATCGCTGATTTGCGAGATAAGGGCCTGATCTACGAAGGCACGCTTGATCCACCCAAAGGCAAAGCGATGGAGGATTGGGAGCCCCGCAAACAGACCCTTTTCAGGTCCACCGAACATGGTGATGATGTTGATCGCCCGGTCATGAAATCTGATGGCAGCTGGACCTATTTTGCGCCAGACATCGCCTATCATTTCGATAAGGTTTCCAGAGGGTTCGATGCCCTTATTGATGTTTTTGGTGCAGATCACGGTGGCTATGTTAAACGGATGAAGGCCGCCGTTTCGGCCCTGTCTGGTGGGCGTGTACCATTAGATGTTAAGCTGACGCAGCTGGTGAAATTGCAGCGTGATGGCCAAGAGCTTAAGATGTCGAAACGCGCCGGAACCTTTGTGACGCTGCGCGATGTGGTTGAGATGGTCGGGGCCGATGCGACCCGGTTTGTCATGCTGACCCGCAAGAACGATGCCCCTCTGGATTTTGACGTCGACAAGGTGCGTGAGCAGTCCAAAGACAACCCGGTTTTTTATGTTCAATACGCACATGCGCGGATTGCATCGGTCTTGCGCAAGGCTGCTGATCTGGTTCCCGCCACCTCTGATGACATTCTGGCCGAAGTCGATTTATCGAACCTGTCGCACCCAAGTGAGATGGCGCTGGCGGCGAAAATCGCTGAATGGCCGCGGTTGGTTGAGACTGCCTCCAAGACCCATGAGCCGCACCGAGTGGCCTTCTACCTCTACGATTTGGCGGGTGAATTGCATGGATTGTGGAACAAAGGCAATTCTGAACCGGGCTTGCGCTTCCTCCAAGATGACAATCTTGCCGCCACGCAGGCAAAACTTGCGCTTATCCGTGCTGTAGCCGTTGTTATTTCCAACGGTCTTGGTATCTTGGGGGTAACTCCGGTCGAGGAAATGTGAGGGGATCTGATCCCGAATAACTCACCAAGCACCGGGCGAGCAGGCAAATAAGACCCCGGGATGCCGCGTGCGCGGGCTGCCCATGTCGGGACAACGAGGGCAGTCATGGCAGATAGAGAATATTTTGAACAATCGTCTGACGATCCGTCACATGGGGCCGGACTTGCGTCAGGTGCCGCCGTGATGTTGAACTGGCTAGGGGCATTTATGTCCGTTGGCCTTGTTGTTGGCATGGCAATTTGGGCCTGGCAGTTGACCGTTCGCGATGTCAGCGGCATTCCGGTGATCCGAGCGATCGAAGGCCCGATGCGGATCGCCCCCGAAAATCCGGGTGGCGCACAAGCCGATCATCAGGGTCTGGCCGTAAATGTGATTAAAGAGGGCGAAGAGGCCGGGGCAGTTCCAGACAGTTTGGTTCTTGCGCCGCCGCCGGTCGATCTGGATGGTATTGTTTTGGCTGAGGCACCGGTTCAAGCCGAGACCCCGGTTTTGGCTGAAGCCGCGATTTTGTCGGCCCCGTCTTTACCCGTTGCGCTGGCCGTATCTGCACCTGCGCAGGTCGCGAATGCTAACGGTGTAACCGAACAAACGCTCAGCTTGATTGACCGGCTTGTGCAATCTGCGACGCTGCTTGAGCCGCTTGAGGAGGGGCCGCAGGTGACGCGACCCACCGATGACGGCCGAGTGGCAACATTGCAAAACTCGGCGATCTCAATCTCTGTGCCCGGTGTTCGCCGTTCACCAAGGCCAACCTCGCGTCCTGCGGATTTGCAATTGGCCTCATTCTCCTCCTCTGCCAGCATATCGAACGCCGATGCGGTCGCAGAGGACACAGCAAGAATTGCGGCCCCGCAACAGATTGATGCAACAACCCTGGAAACCGGGACGCGTCTTGTGCAACTTGGTGCCTTTGACGACCCTGAAACCGCCCAAGCGGAATGGGAGCGGTTGACCCGTAACTTCCCGGATTATTTCGCGGGCCGGGGCCGAGTGGTGCAACAAGCAACATCCGGCGGACGAGAGTTCTACCGGCTGCGCGCCCATGGCTTTGACGATCTAAGTGATGCGCGACGCTTTTGCACGGCGCTGTTGGCTCAAGGGGCAGCCTGCATTCCGGTCACGGTCCGTTAGTCCATGGCCCCATCCCAGTCTGCGACAATTCTGGGATGTCTTGGTAGTTGCCTATCAGCGCCCGAGGCTGCGTTCTTTCGCAATGCGAACCCGTGGGGGTTTATCCTATTTGCCCGCAATATCGAGAACCCTGATCAGCTGCGCCGCTTAACCGGCCAACTTCGCGATGCCGTAGGCTGGAACGCACCGATCCTGATCGATCAAGAGGGCGGGCGCGTTCAGCGGATGGGTCCACCACATTGGCGTAAATGGTTCGCCCCAATGGACCAGATCACCAAGGCTGGCCCTGATGGCGCCGCGCGGTCTATGTATCTGCGCTCTTGTCTGATCGGGGCGGAACTGGCGGCTGTCGGCATTGATGTCAGCTGTTCGCCGATGGCCGATATTGCCCGGCCACAGACGCATCCCTTTTTGAAAAACCGTACTTACGGTGATGATTTGGCGGGCGTGATTGGTGCCGCACGGGCCGTGGCAGACGGTCTTTTGGCGTCTGGTGTGCTGCCGGTGCTAAAACATATTCCAGGTCATGGATTGGGGTCGGTCGACAGCCATCATGATTTGCCAACGGTCACGGCATCCCGGTCGCAGCTGCTGGCTGAGGATTTTGCGGCCTTTGCAGCCCTGTCAGACCTGCCAATGGCGATGACTGCGCATGTGGTCTATGAGGCATTTGATGATCAGCGTCCGGCCACATTGTCGCCGATCCTGATGGACCTTATTCGTAGCCAGATTGGATTTTCGGGGCTGGTGATGACCGATGATCTGTCGATGAACGCATTGCCCGGAACGTTGGCGGCGCGTGCCGCAGGTGCGCGTGCTGCTGGTGTGGATGTGATCTTGCATTGCAATGGTGAGCCGTCGGAAATGCGCGACGTGGTTGCGGCGGCAGGTGTGCTGGACGCGCAGGCCGCTGACCGCGCAAACGCAGCCCTCGCCCGCCGATCTGCGCCCGATTTGCTTGACATCGCGGCTGTGGAGGCTGAACTGGAACTGCTTTTGCAAGGGAGCGTTTATGACAGTGCCGAATGAGCCAGACCTGATCAACGACAGTTGGGAGAGCGTCGCTGAGCGGCGCGCTGCCGAAGCTTTGATTGTGGACGTTGACGGGTTTGAAGGCCCGCTGGATCTGCTGTTGTCGCTATCGCGCACCCAAAAGGTGGACCTGCGCAAGATCTCGGTGCTGCATCTGGCAGAGCAATATTTGAAGTTTGTCGATAGTATGCAAAGCCTGCGGATTGAACTGGCTGCCGACTATCTGGTGATGGCTGCTTGGTTGGCCTTTTTGAAGTCGCGTCTTCTGCTTCCCCCTGATCCAACCGAAGAGGGCCCAAGCGGCGAGGAATTGGCCGCCCATCTGGCCTTTCAGCTGGAGCGTCTGCAGGCAATGCGAGACTGCGCTGCCCGCTTGATGGCCTGTGATCGGTTGGGGCGTGATCGGTTTGCGCGCGGCCTGCCAGAGGAGCTGACAACTGCGCGCCACGTAACCTATACCGCCAGCTTGATCGACTTGATGCAAGGCTATGCCCGGATCCGGACCCGTGATGATTTTCGCCCCTTTAGCTTAGACCGCGACAGCGTCTACACCATGGAAGAGGCCTTGGGTCGGATGCGTAATCTGATCGGATTTGCTGGCGATTGGACTGATATTTCATCCTATATTCCTGAGGGATGGGAACTGGATCCCAAAAAACGCCGATCCGCCACTGCAGCCACCTTTGCTGCAGCTTTGGAGTTGGCAAAAGCGGGCCAGGCCGAGTTGCGCCAGGATGAGATGTTTGGGCGGATCGAGTTGAAACGAAAGGGCGCTGCACGATGACGGTTACACCGCAGACACCTGACACCGAAGAAAGTCTGTTTGAGGCCCCGCCCTTGGCCGAACAAGAACGCATGATCGAGGCCTTGCTGTTTGCCAGTGCTGACCCGCTGACGACGCGCGAGATGGAGGCGCGCCTGCCGCATGGGTGTGACGCGGCTGAGGCGATGTTGCTTTTGCGCAAACGCTATCAGGGTCGCGGCGTCAATTTGGCCCGGGTGGGCGATGCTTGGGCGTTCAGAACGGCGCCGGATCTGGGCTTTTTGATGAGCCGTGAAACCGTTGAGACCCGCAAGCTAAGCCGGGCCGCTATCGAGACGCTGGCGATCATCGCCTATCATCAGCCCGCAACCCGCGCCGAGATTGAAGAAATTCGCGGCGTTTCGGTTAGCCGTGGAACAGTTGATCAGTTGATAGAGCTGGAATGGGTGCGTTTTGGCCGACGCCGGATGACCCCAGGGCGTCCTGTAACCTATGTAGTGACAGAGGCGTTTCTAGACCATTTCGGTCTGGAAAGTGCGCGCGATCTGCCCGGTCTGAAGGAGCTGCGAGCCGCAGGCCTGCTGGACAGTCGGTTGGTACCAGGGTTACTGCCGGTGGGGCAAGGCGACGCGGATGACCCCGACGGTGTCGGTCTCGAAGATGAAGATCAAATCGACATGTTTGAGAATGAATAGCAGCAATTGCGCCTTGCCTGATTTTTGCCCCAAAACTGTGTTATCAAATCAGTATGAACAAAGGAGATCCCGATGGATCGTATCATCCGAATGGTTATGAACATGCTGATCCGGAAAGTCGTCAACCGTGGCGTGAATGCGGGTGTTGATCTTGCAACGCGAGGCCGTGAAGACACATCGACCACCGAGCAGCAAGCCTCAACCCAGTCGACAACACGCAATGCACGCAAGTTGATGCGCACGGCGCGTCGTTTTACCCGGTTCTAAAACGTCCAAGCCCAGATATGTAACCTGCTCTGCCCGCTAGTCGGAGCTTCTTACACGTGCGGTTGGCGACGCCGATTGCCTCTCCTTTTCTGGCGACAGAGATGTTGTCAGGATTGATCTGCCTCTGGCTGGAGTGCTTTGACCAAGAAAAAGCACAATTTTATTAAAATTATCGCCTCCTTATTCTCTAAATATCCTTGCCGGAGGCATTAAGCCTCTTGTTCAAAACAAGTCCTTAAATAGAAAAGGGCGCCCTAAAGGCGCCCCGTTCAATCTCTTTGTCCTATTAGATCAGCAGCTGTAATACATCTTGTATTCAATTGGGTGAGGAGTGTGCTCATACATGTACACTTCTTCCCATTTCAGCTCCATGTAGCCCTCAATTTGGCCTTTGGTGAACACACCACCAGCCAACAGGTACTCATGATCTTTTTCCAACTCGTCCAATGCTTCACGCAGTGAGGCGCAAACAGTTGGGATGCCGGCCAGCTCTTCTGGCGGTAGATCATAAAGATCTTTGTCAGATGCTTCGCCCGGGTGGATCTTATTGATGATACCATCAAGGCCGGCCATCAAAAGCGCCGAGAAACACAGATACGGGTTTGCAGCCGGATCTGGGAAACGTGCTTCAACGCGCTTTGCCTTTGGGTTCTCGGCCCATGGGATCCGAACACAGCCAGACCGATTGCGTGCAGAATAAGCGCGCAAGACCGGCGCTTCAAACCCTGGGATCAGGCGTTTGTAGCTGTTGGTCGCCGGGTTCGTGAACGCGTTAAGCGACTTCGCGTGCTTTAGAATGCCACCGATGAAATAGAGGGCCTCATCGGACAGATCAGCATATTTGTCACCAGAGAAGATCGGCTTGCCTTCTTTGAAGATCGACATGTTTACGTGCATACCGGTGCCATTGTCGCCCGCGATAGGCTTTGGCATGAACGTCGCCGATTTGCCGTATGCGTGGGCTACGTTCTGGATGACGTACTTGTATTTCTGCAGTTCATCGGCTTGGTGGGTCAGTGACCCAAAGATCAAACCCAATTCGTGCTGGCAAGACGCCACCTCGTGGTGGTGCTTGTCGACCTTCATACCCATCCGCTTCATTGTGGACAGCATTTCAGAGCGCAGATCTTGGGCGGAGTCAGTTGGATTGACGGGGAAGTAGCCGCCTTTGATCCCAGGGCGATGGCCCATGTTGCCCATCTCGTATTCGCCGTCGGTGTTCCAGGCAGCATCCTGCGCATCAACTTCGAACGATACTTTGTTCATGCTGACCTGATAGCGCACATCGTCAAACAGGAAGAATTCGGCCTCAGGGCCGAAATAGGACACATCGCCAATACCTGTTGAGATCAAGTATGCTTCGGCGCGCTCAGCCGTGCCGCGTGGGTCGCGATCGTAGCTTTCGCCGGTGTCAGGTTCAACCACTGTGCAATGGACGCACAATGTCTTTTCCGCGTAGAACGGGTCGACATAGACGCTGTTGGTGTCGGGCATCAATTTCATGTCCGACTCGTCAATCGATTTCCAGCCGGCGATCGAGGACCCGTCAAACATGAAGCCTTCTTCCAAGAAGTCCTCATCGACTTGATCCGCCATCACCGTAACGTGCTGTAGCCGGCCGCGTGGATCGGTGAAACGGATGTCGACATATTCGATGTCTTCGTCCGCGATCATCTTCAAAACAGTATCTTTACTCATGAGACCTTCCCTTGACGTATTGGTTGGTTGCGGGGGCGAACCCCCTTTGCGAAAGCGTACTTATCGCGTTTCAGAGGGCATCCTCGCCAAATTCACCGGTACGGATGCGGATTGCTTGTTCAATGGTAGAGACGAAAATCTTACCGTCGCCGATTTTATCGGTCTTGGCTGCTGCCACGATGGCCTCGATGGCTCCGTCCAGCATATCGTCTGACAGGATGACTTCGATCTTCACTTTGGGTAAGAAATCGACAACGTACTCAGCACCGCGATACAGTTCGGTGTGGCCCTTTTGACGGCCAAAACCTTTTACTTCTGTAACCGACAAACCCTGAATTCCAATCTCCTGCAGCGCTTCTTTTACTTCATCAAGTTTGAAAGGCTTAATGATCGCTTCGATTTTTTTCATGGTCTGCGACTCCTCGGTTCAGTTGTCCTAGGTGACACCACTTTCAATAGGACGGGGCAATCGGGTAGCGTTCCGCATGGGCACTCCACCAAAGGAATACAAAAACGCCGCTCAAATATCAGGCGTTTAGCATAAAAATTAGGCATAACTGAATCGTGGGTTGAAAAGGTAACGATATGACTGAGATATTGACGGCAGCCGAGATGCGAGGCGTGGAGCAGCGTGCAATCGCGGACGGATGTGCCACAGGTTTGGAATTAATGGAACGGGCGGGTCGGGGTGTGCTAAACGGCATCTTTTCGCATTGGCCGAACCTGGCAGCGCAATCTGGCTCAGCGATCATTTTGGCGGGACCGGGCAATAATGGCGGTGACGGATACGTGGTGGCGAGGCTGTTGTCCGACTGGGGATGGTCGGTCCGCGTGCTGTCTTTCGGCGATCCTGCGCGATTGCCGGCCGATGCGCGTCAGAATTGGCATCGGTGGACTGCGATGGGCTGCATGGACGCGTTGGAAGTCGCCGATCCTGACGGCCTCGATGCGACGTTTTTTAAGGCTGATCTGATTGTTGATGCGCTTTTTGGGACCGGACTAAGTCGCGGTTTATCGGCATTTCCGGCGCTTTTCCACGCGTTGCAGCGGGTTCGTCGCGCCAACGGTCATGCCAAAGTCGTGGCCGTCGATCTACCATCGGGCCTGTGCAGTGATAGTGGCCGGGTCTTGGCGTCCGGCGCAGGTGTCAAAGGGCAGGTGGCGCGCGCTGATCTGACGGTCACATTTCATCGATGGAAGTTGGGCCATGTTCTGGCCGATGGACCAGAGTTTTGTGGTGAGGTCGCATTGGTTGATCTTGGGTTGCGCGCCGATGCCAGTTTCAGTGGGGCTACGACGGTTGGGATCCGGTTGGATCGCCTTGACAAAAGGCCCTCAGATCACAAGTTTTCCCATGGTGCTGCATTAATTATCACAGGTGGCGCGGGTAAAACTGGGGCGGCACGACTGGCTGGGCGCGCAGCGTTGCGCGTCGGCGCAGGTGTCGTCAGCCTCGGTGTGCCGCCGGGGGCAGAGGCGGAGGTCGCCAACCAAATAACGGCGCTGATGATGACACCTTTGGCCGACTCTGATGATCTTTTGGCCCTTATGGATGACCCGCGACTGTCCGCACTTTGCATGGGGCCAGGTCTTGGTTTGGGCACCGCGCAGCGCGATTTGGTTGCGGCGGGATTGCGCGGATGTGCCAGTGATGATGGGCCAAGTTTGGTGCTAGATGCGGATGCGTTGACCCATTTGGCGCGGGACGCAGCATTATTTTCAGCATTGTCGCCGGGGTGTGTTTTGACGCCCCATGCTGGTGAATTTGCCCGACTGTTTCCCGATTTGGCCGACAAATTGCGGGCCAACGCGCTGAGAGGCCCTGCCTATTCCAAGGTGGATGCCACGCGGCAGGCCGCGGCGCGGTGCGGCGCCGTCGTTGTGTTTAAGGGGCCCGATACAGTGATTGCTACACCGGGTGGGCGATGCTGGTTGGCAGCGGCAGTCTATGACGCGCAAGCGCCTTGGCTGGCGACAGCTGGATCAGGCGATGTATTGGCTGGATTGATAACAGGTCTGCTGGCACGCGGATTTTCGCCACAGGATTCGGCACAAACAGCGGTCATGTTGCAATTGGCCGCGGCGCGTCGGTTTGGCCCGGGGCTGATCGCAGAGG
Source organism: Paracoccaceae bacterium (assembly GCA_047623825.1). Classification (GTDB taxonomy): domain Bacteria; phylum Pseudomonadota; class Alphaproteobacteria; order Rhodobacterales; family Rhodobacteraceae; genus JBLHOS01. Next base: position 13,462 of record JBLHOS010000057.1, read on the forward strand.
ACTTACCAGAACAGATCCCAGCCGTTTTGCGCGATTTGCTGGCGTAACACATTTCGCAAGAGTGGCTAGCGCACCAAATATCAGCGTTCGGTCACGGGTATCAGTTTGGGCCGAGCGTATGATGTTCAGGCGCTGAGCATAGCAATTCCAACCCGTCAGCGTACAAAACACGCGGTTCCGTGAAATAAAGCGAAATCATATGCGTCGGCGGTGTGTCATCCCATGTGATGTGATGGCCATCGATCAATCGACCAGCCTCTATTTGGGCCTGCTTGGCACCATAAAGCGCCTGCGCGCGCCAGTCTCGGATGATAAGTCTTTGTTGGGGTAAAACGCTGATATCCGCCTTTGGCTTACCACCAAGAGCGTTTTTGCAGATTCTGACCAAACGTGTGTTCCTCGGCAATTTGCGCCGGACAATTGCGCGGATGCGTTGAGCGCCAGCATCTCGTGTGATTACTCGGTCGCCCGCATACAACATCTCAATCGGCAGGGCGCCATCAAGTGTCAGGATCAAGGTGCCGGGCGGTAGCGCTGCATCCAGTCCAGTTCGAATAATAGTGGTTCGGAGCATCTTGCGCTCTGGCTCATTGGTCATGATGGGTCCTGCTCTGTCGGGCAAATTTAGCCTCATTTATTTAACAAAACGTTAACCCAACTTATCCACAGGCAATAGGGTCTTTTTGCAGCAAACCGGAATGTTCGCAGTGCCTTTAGTCAAATTGCCTCTCGCGTCGGGGCGCAGGCTTTGCTATAAGCGTTTTGCAGCCTTGGTTGCAGTGCGGGTGTGGCGGAATGGTAGACGCACCAGATTTAGGTTCTGGCGCCGCGAGGCGTGGGGGTTCAAGTCCCTTCATCCGTACCAATACAAAAAAAAGCCCGCCGCTCTCGGAGTAGGCGGGCTTCTTTTTGGCTTAGAGATCGGGGCCTTGGTTTAGATCGTTTTCTAGCCGGCCAAGGCTGGCATGGAATTGCAGTAATAGGCGCCGCAGCTCGGCGATGTCTGTTTGGTCTAGGTCGCCCAGAAGCCTGTTATGCATCTCAATCGACAAGGGCAGGATGGTGTCGTGCAGATCATGGCCCGCCAGCGTCAAATACCATGATTTGCGGCGGCTATCGCTGGCGCGCGCTTGTGTCTGAACCAATCCATCCACTGCCATGGCTGAGAGTGCCCGACTGACGGCCGCTTTGTCGATCCCAGTGTGCCTGCTGGCATCCGCAACCGAGGCACCGGGTGCTTGGGCCAATTGCACCAGCATCCGCCAAGTCATTACGCCAACGCCGTAGCGCGTTAGCAAAAGCCGGGTGAAAATACGGGCGTATCTGTTGCCCGCTGAGGCCAGCATGAACAGGGGTGATCGATCGATACCAACGGTTCGCACGGGGGAGCTGCGCGTCTCGGTTTCGGTGGTAACCACGAATTGATCAAACCAGTCATCGGGCGTTAGTGTATTTGTCATAGCCGTTGTGAAACGCCAAGCGTGTTGACATGTCAACGCAATCTTGCAAACGATGTTGAAATGTCAACACGGCTGGGGTGGGGCTATCGAGCGGCCCGCTTCGTCCACTTTTAATCCAGCCAACCAAGGAATAGCACGTTATGAGTATCCGCTTTTTCTCGGACAAGAATCGCCCGGTTCACTTGGGTCCGTACCCGTTGGAACGGCTGGCGCGTACCGATATGCCCGATCTAAGCCAAATACCGGCCTTTCAGCAGCTAAACTTTCGCAGACCTGAGGCCCCGGCCTCAATCGTCAATGCGATGGGTGAGTATCAGGCGATGATGGATGCAATCCGCGATGGGCTAGTCAATAAGGCCAAGGCAGGGTGCCCAGATGATCCGGCTGAACGCGCTAATCATCTAAAAGCATTTGGTTATTTCTCGGATGCGGCACAGGTCGGCATCGGCCCGTTGCCAGGCAGCGCCTTGCTGGCCACGCCTTTTCAAAACCCCGATATCGACCGCTTGGCTGAGGATCTGAAGACGCGCCAGACCAAGACGCTGGCCTCGGGTATCGACATAATCATGGCTGACTTGCGCGATGCGATGCAGGCCCCTCCCGGCACGATATCGGGCCACACCCGCGCGATTGTGTTTTTGTATGATTACCCGCGTGATCCCAAATCGGATGAGCCGGGCGTCGACTGGCTGCAAGACGCACAGGCTCATCGCGCCTGCTTGCGCGCGTCTGAAACTGCGGTTGTTTTGGCCAACTATATCCGAGTTTTAGGATGGGATGCCAAAGCCCATACTGCGACCAGCTCAGACGTAGATCTGAACCAGTTGGTCGTGGCCGCAGGGTTGGCCACGTTAGAGAATGGCGAGTTGGTCAATCCCTATGTGGGCCGCCGGTTTGGCGTGGCCATTGTCACAACTGAAATGGATCTGGCCATGGATCGACCTTTGGCAAAAATGGCCGATCAGCCGTGGTTCAAAACCAAGGGTCCGGCGTGGTGGCTTGGCGCAGGCTTTGCCAAAAGTGCACTGAACCGCGATCCGTATGCCAGTCGGCGATATGTCGACGGCGCTCATCCGTTTGAAAAACTTAAACGCGTTGATCTGCCAACAACTTATATTGATGAGGCGCGGGTCGCCCGTGTTCCCAAACGCGCTGATATGTTTGCACGCGCCCAGTTTGGCGACATGGGCAAGGCCAATCAGGAAAAGGCCAAGGGTGGATATTATGCCCGCAAGGCCGCCCCGTCGATGGCGCAACGCCGGATGCTGGGGGCGTTTGTGCTATTGCAAGATGGCCCGTCTGAGGATGTGCCAAAGCCAAGTGAAGCGGCGCGCAACGCGGCCAACATAAAGGCTGCGAGTTATTTTCTAGGTGTTGACGCCGTTGGCCTTAGCCGGTGCCCCGATTGGACGTGGTATTCCCATGATGCCACTGGTGTTCCGATTGATCCCCCACATGACCAAGCGATCAGCATGATCATCGATCAGGGCTATGAGACGATGGAGGGCGCGTCGGGTGATGACTGGATCAGTGTCGCGCAATCAATGCGGGCTTATCTGCGGTTCTCATTGCTTGGGGGCGTAATTGCAAAACAGATCAGAAACTTGGGATACAAAGCCAAAGCGCATTCAGTGATGGACGGTGAGGTTTTGCAGCCGCCGCTGCTGCTGTTGAGTGGCCTAGGTGAGGTCAGCCGGATCGGTGAGGTGATCCTGAATCCCTTTCTGGGGCCACGTCTGAAATCGGGCGTTGTGACCACTGATATGCCGATGATCCATGATAAACCGATTGATTTTGGACTGCAAAGTTTTTGCGAAAGTTGCAACAAATGCGCGCGTGAATGCCCCTCGGGCGCAATCACCGCTGGTCCTAAACTGATGTTCAACGGCTATGAGATCTGGAAATCCGACAGTCAGAAATGCGCGACCTACCGCATCGGAACGCTGGGTGGTGCGATGTGTGGGCGCTGCATGAAAACCTGCCCTTGGAACCTAGAAGGTTTGTTCGCCGAAAAGCCGTTCAGGTGGGCTGCGATGAACATTCCCAAAGCCGCCCCGGTGCTGGCCAAACTGGATGATTTGGTCGGCAACGGCGACATGAACCCGATCAAAAAGTGGTGGTGGGATCTAGAGTTGGAGGCCGATGGTGGCTACCGACCGACACGCCACCCGGTTAATGCGCGCGGTCTGCAAAAGGATTTGGATCTAAAATATGAGGATCAGACGCTGGCGGTTTATCCCGCACCACTGGCACCGCACCCCTATCCATATCCGTTCCCGATGGACCGCGAACAAGGGATCGAGGCCTATCAGTCGATGATCACAGCGGAGGAATACAAGGCCCGGCTTGCACGCGGCGACACCAGCAAGATCCACATCTATTCTAGCGATGGTGAGGCGCCGGTGCTGCGGGTTCAGATCACCAAGGCCCAAGAGATTACACCTGATGTGACCAAGTATGAGTTTGCCTCTCTGGATGGATCAGACCTGCCGGCATGGACTGCGGGCGGGCATCTGGATATTGTTGTCGCGCCTGAATATTTGCGGCAATATTCAATGTCGGGTGATCCGGCTGACCGGTCGAAATACCAGATCGGGGTGTTGCGTGAAGATGGTGGGCGCGGCGGATCGGCCCTGCTGCACCGGATCTTTAATGAGGGCCGTAAGGTTTTCATCTCCAAACCAATCAACCACTTCCCGCTCGTGGAGGACGCCAACAAAAGCTATCTGATGGGCGGTGGGATCGGGATTACACCGATGATCGCAATGGCCCATCGGTTGCATGCAATCGGCGCTGAATTTGAAGTGCACTATTCGGTCGGTTCCCGCAAATCTGCGGGGTATCTGGATGATCTTGCAGCCGTCGATTGGGCTAGTAACGTCACCCTGCACGTTTCAGATGAAGGGACACGCGCCGATCTGGATGCGGTTTTGGCGCACTACCAACCGGGTCAGCACGTCTATACCTGCGGTCCAGATCGCTACATGTCGGGCGTGATTATGGCCGCTGAACGGCAAGGTTTCGCCGAGGAGGCGCGTCATCTGGAATACTTCTCGGTCCCGGAAACACCGGACTATGTGAACCACAGCTTCACCTTGAAACTGTCAAAGTCGGGGCGTGAATTTGTGGTACCTGCCGATAAATCCGCAACCGATGTCCTATCTGAAAACGGCATCGCGATTGATGTCAAATGTTCGGACGGGATTTGCGGTGTGTGCAAGTGCGGGTTAGTTGCGGGTGAGGTTGAGCACCGCGATTTCGTGTTGTCTAAGGCGCAGCAGGCGACCAGCGTGATTTTGTGCCAGTCGCGTTCTGCCAAGGCCGGTGGCGTGATTGTAATTGATCTTTAGAGGGCGACCTGAACCAGCTGTTTGCCAAAGTTCTTACCGCTGAGCAGGCGTAGGAACGCCGCAGGGGCGTCTTGCAGCCCGTTTGCAATATCTTCGCGGTGTTTGATTTGGCCCGACAGGACCAATGGCGTCACCTCTTGCACGAAGGCCGGATTACGATCGTAATTGTCCAAAATGATGAAGCCATTGATCGATAGGCGGTTCACCAGAATACTGCGCCAAATCAAGGGCAGGGTGTCTGACCCCGCGAGGCTGGGATCATCAGGACCGGTCAGATCGTACCATCCGATTGTGCCGCAAATCGGGATGCGTCCCGCAACATTCATCAAGGGCAGAACGGCGCGCAGTGTCTTGTCGCCGACATTTTCAAAATAGATATCGATGCCATCAGGGCAGGCCACCGCAATTTGGGCGCGCAAGGCCTTGGGGTCGGCGGCTGCGCGGTGATCAATGCACGCGTCAAAGCCCAATTTCTCAACTGCATAGGTGCATTTTTCGGCTCCTCCGGCCACACCCACAGCGCGCAGTCCGTAGTGTTTGGCCAATTGGCCAACCATCGATCCGACAGCGCCGGCGGCCGCACCAACCACCAGTGTTTCACCCGCCTTGGGCCGGCCATATGCGTTTAACCCGTGCCAACCGGTAAACCCCGGCATGCCCAGAACGCCCAATGCGGTCGACAGGGGTGCGATTGTGGCATCGACCATTTGCAGATCATGCGCTGGCAGGACGCCGTGGCTGGCCCATCCGATCATTCCGACCGCGTAATCGCCCGGTTTGAACGCGGAACTGCCTGAGGCCAGAACCTTGCCAACGGCCGCGCCCTCCATAGTGGCGCCGATCTCAACTGGGTTGGCATAAGATTTGCCAGTGCTCATCCGGCCGCGCATATAAGGATCAAGCGAGAGGACCTGCGTTTCCAACAGCACCTCACCTTTGCCCGGATCAGGCAGGCTGAACGGCTCATACCGGAAATTTGCAAGGGAAGGGGCCCCCTCTGGTCGGCTTGCCAAGGCGACGCGGTGCATCTGAATAGTCATTTTAAGTTTTCCTCCCATGAGGCTTTGCTATGGTTGAGTTTGGGCAGTAGGCTTTGCCAATAACAAGAAGAGAATACACGACCGACTAAGGGAGAGACCAATGCACGGCATGATGATGCATCGTCCATTGAAAATCGCTGATATTTTGGACTACGCCGCTGAGATTTTCCCGAAGACGGAAATTGTCTCTGTTCGCACCGAGGGTGATGTGCACCGCACGACCTATCTTGAGACGTCAAAGCGTGTGGCGCAGATGGCCCACGCCTTGGGCGCGCTTGGTGTGCAACCGGGCGACCGTGTCGCGACACTGGCCTGGAACGGGTATCGGCATTTTGAGCTGTATTACGCCATCTCGGGCGTGGGGGCAGTGTGCCATACAATTAACCCGCGCCTGTCGGGTGAACAGATGGCCTACATCGTAAATCATGCGGAAGATCAGGTCTTGTTCGTTGATCTGACCTTTGTGCCAATCATTGCCGCGTTGTACGGTCATCTGCCCAAAGGGCTTCGCTTTGTCATCATGACGGACCGCGCCCACATGCCCGACACCTCGTTTGAGGCGCTGTGTTATGAGGAGCTGTTGGAGGGGCATCCTGACCACATCATCTGGCCCGATCTGGATGAGGCGCAGGCCGCCGGCCTTTGCTATACGTCAGGCACCACTGGCAATCCCAAGGGCACACTGTTTTCGCATCGCTCAACTGTGTTGCACGCAATGATGTCTGCGATCTC
>JBLHOS010000058.1:0-19216 GCA_047623825.1 Paracoccaceae bacterium
CTTCCTTGCGAAGGCGTTCATTCTCCTTTTCAACGTCCTCGTGCGGGCCCGACATCAGATCGTCATGCTGATGCTTCTGAACCCACTTGTTCAAAGTCGAAAGACCCACGCCCAAATCTGATGAAAGTTGGGGCCGCGTTAAGCCGCTTGTAACTGCAATGCGCACTGCATCACGCCGAAACTCGTCTGTGTATCTCGTTGCCATTCTTAATCTCCTCCATAGCAAACATTGCTCGAAAGAGACCGGAACTAAACCGTGGCAAGACCATTGACGATAAATCTCAGTAGAAGGCGCCCGAAGCAATTTTATTGGATGTAAATTGGTCTGAATTTTGGGTTTTGCGGGCCGGCATATCACCTTCCTTTTCTAAGGCATGAAATATCTCATAATAGATATTATGTATTATATATATTCATTCTGAAGTTCATAAATTTAGAAAATAGGCTATAAATAGTAAATCTTATGGATCAACTTAGCGCCCTAAGGACCTGTTATAAATGCAAACATGCAATATAATCAGCTTTCCGATGATGACGAAAAATACTTATGTTGAAATCGGTTGGGCAGCAGTGCGCAAAGCGCCCTTTTTGAACTAGATATTCCTTAGCGAACGTAAAATGCGGGAAAGTTTCCAGAGTATTAGAAAATAGCTGACCTAAGATAAAGGGATCCGGCAATTTGTATATCGTCAAATATTGAAATCTTTACGTTGTTCCATGAGGCAGGGTTTTTCCGGCTTGGAACAGCGGTCGGACAGTTTTTTTATAAACCTCCGCGGTGCCGTGATGCTAGGTTCATCATGATCTGAGGTCATGGCAACTTACGCGCCAATTTTATCCTCAACCCGTCTGGGCGTTGGGACAAAAAAAGCGGTGCTGTTATCTCGTTTTCAGCACCGCTTTATCAATTTTTAGGCGTTGATCAGCCTTTGGCGACTTTGGCGACTTCTGCAGCAAAATCTTCGGTCACTTTCTCGATGCCTTCACCAACTTCGAGGCGGGCAAAGCCAGTGATCTCGACGCCAGCTTCTTTGGCCGCAGCCCCAACGGTAAGGTCAGGGTTCACAACAAAAGCTTGGTTCAGCAGCGTGACTTCGGACAAGAATTTCTTCATGCGTCCGCCGATCATCTTCTCGATTACGGCCTCTGGCTTGCCGGACTCGCGCGCGATATCCATCTGAACTTGCTTTTCTTTTTCGACAACAGCAGCGTCTAGATCTTCTTCGCTAAGCGAGGCTGGGTTGACGGCTGCAATGTGCATTGCAACTTGTCGACCAAACACTTCATTGTCACCAACCATTGAGACAAGAACGCCGATTTTGCCCATGCCCGGTGCCACTGAGTTGTGGACATACGATACAACGGTAGAGCCAGTCAGTTTGGTCATGCGGCGAACCGACATATTCTCACCGATGGTTGCGATCTTGCTGGTCAACGTGTCTTGAACAGTTTTCCCACCCAGATCTGCCGTCAACAATCCGTCCAGATCTGCGGCCGCCAAAGCGACTTGTGCAAACTGGCCGACCATTTCCTGGAACTCAGAGTTCTTACCGACGAAATCCGTCTCGGAATTGACTTCAACAGCAACGGCCTGGTTACCGGAAACGGCAACTGCGACCAAACCCTCTGCCGCTGTACGGCCGGATTTCTTCGCTGCTTTTGCTAGACCTTTGGTGCGCAGCCAATCAACCGACGCCTCCATGTTTCCATCATTTTCGGTCAACGCTTTTTTTGCGTCCATCATGCCTGCGCCAGTACTTTCGCGCAGTTCTTTTACCATTGCAGCTGTAATTGCCATGGTTCGATCTCCTGATCTTTTAATACGGATTGGACCGGCTATTAACCGGTCCACATGTCATCTTGGTGAAGGTCGGCCTCAGTTTTCGACTGGGGCTTCTTCAACGGCGGCAACCTCAACAACAGCGTCTTCTACCACGGCTGTTTCGACAGCTGGTTCAACGGCTGTCTCGGCGGCCAAAGCCTCCTCAACACTGGATACTTCTAAAGCACCAATGTCGACGCCTGCGCCTTCCATCTGCGCGGACATACCGTCCAATGCAGCGCGGCTGATCAGGTCACAGTACAATGCAATGGCACGCGCCGCGTCATCGTTACCTGGGATGATATAGTCGATGCCGTCTGGTGGGCAGTTGGTGTCGACAATCGCAACAACCGGGATACCCAGCTTTTTTGCTTCGGCGATGGCCAAGTCTTCTTTGCGGACGTCGATGACGAACAACAAATCAGGCACACCACCCATTTCGCGGATCCCACCAAGCGAGGCCTGCAATTTGATCTGGTCGCGTTCCATGCCAAGACGCTCTTTCTTGGTCAGGCCCTCGGTGCCGTTTTCCATAGCTTCGTCAATCTGCTTAAGCCGATTGATCGAATTGGAAACGGTTTTCCAGTTGGTCAGCGTGCCACCAAGCCAGCGGTGGTTCATGTAGTACTGCGCACAACGCTCAGCGGCATCAGCGATTGGCTTTTGGGCCTGACGCTTTGTGCCGACAAACAAGATACGCCCGCCTTTGGCGACTGTATCGCGTACGATATTAAGCGCGGCATCCAGCATTGGAGCCGTCTGCGTCAAATCGATGATGTGAATGCCATTACGATCACCATAGATGAATTCCGCCATACGGGGATTCCAACGCTGTTTTTGGTGACCAAAGTGAACGCCAGCTTCTAAGAGCTGACGCATAGTGAAATCAGGAAGCGCCATGTTCCATAGTTCCTTTCCGGTTTTGCGCCTGGATGGAGGATGAGGGCTCTTGCCCAACCGGTGGACCGTTCCAGGATGTCTCCCCGGGCGGCCCGCCTCCATCTGTGAAGTGCGCGTCGATTAGGCTATCCACACGGGGTATGCAAGCCCTCTGCCCGGCATTAGCGGCTCTTGGGGTAAAGATTGACCTGTTGCTGCACTTGACGGCCTTCATGCAACAAATCTGTCTTGGCCGGCCATGTTTGGATATCTCAAGTCTTTTTTGATAATTTTTATCGTATCATGATCGACTATGTTTGGGAAACGGTCCGTCTGGGTGATCCTGAGGGTGGGCGTTTAACCCATTTCCCGGCGGTTTGTGGTTGATCCTATGGCAGGGCTACGCCAAACCAGTCGCTGATGAGACGCAAACCAGATATTTTATGCATTGGATCCGTGCTTTGGGACGTTATCGGGCGAACCGATGACACCATGATCGTGGGCAATGACAAACCCGGCCGGATTACGCGGATCCCCGGTGGTGTTGCGCTGAATATCGCGATGACACTTGTTCGGTTTGATCTGACCCCGGCCTTGTTGTCGGTGGTTGGGCGCGATGCCGAAGGTACAGGGTTGATGGCCCAATGCGGCCAGATGGGCCTGATCACTGAATGGGTGCTGCAAGACCCAGATTTGCCGACCGATCAATACATGGCCATAGAGGCCAACGGCCAGCTGATTGCTGCAATCGCAGATGCTCATTCGCTGGAACGTGCGGGCGACCGTATACTGGCCCCATTGATTGATGGCCGACTGGGTCACACCAGTAAACCTTGGCCGGGTTTGATCGCCCTTGATGGCAATCTGACAGAGGCGTTGTTGGCCGAGATTGCACAAAGTCCCCAATTCGCCGCCGCTGATATACGGCTGGCCCCGGCGTCGCCCGGTAAGGCCGAACGCTTGCGGCCGCTGCTGCGTCATGCCGGCACCACACTCTATGTAAATTGCGAAGAGGCTGGCCTGATCACCAACACCCGCCCCCAAAGTGCTGAGGACGGCGCTGAGGCGTTGATCGCAGCAGGTGCCCGGCGTGTTTTGGTGACCGATGGGGCCGCCGCTGCCGTTGATGCGACGCCGGACCGGATGATCACCCGGCATCCCCCGAAAATCAGGCCAAAACGGATCACAGGTGCCGGCGATACCTTTATGGCCGCCCATATTGCTGCCGAGTCAAAAGGCGCGTCGGCTGATGTGGCTCTGGATACTGCCCTTGCCGCCGCCGCCAGCTACGTTTCAGGATAACACATGACCATTCCCATGATCTTTTCATCTGAGGTTGCCGCAGCACGCGGAGCAGGCCAACCGATTGTCGCCCTTGAAAGCACGATTATTACCCACGGCATGCCCTATCCGCAAAATCTGGAAACCGCGCGTCTGGTTGAGCAGACAGTGCGTGATGCCGGTGCGGTGCCTGCCACCATCGCCGTGATGGACGGTGCAATTCGCATCGGTCTGGATGACCAGACGCTTGAGCAATTGGCCCAGGCCACGGACGTGATGAAGTTGTCGCGCGCTGATCTTGCGGTCGCACTGGCGCGCAAATCCACAGGTGCAACAACCGTTGCGGCCACAATGATCGCAGCGTCGCGTGCCGGCATTGCCGTTTTTGCCACTGGCGGCATCGGTGGCGTGCACAAAGGTGCTGAGCTGAGCTTTGATATCTCCGCCGATCTTCAAGAACTCTCCAAGACCGCCGTTACAGTGGTTGCCGCTGGCGCCAAGGCAATCTTGGATCTGCCCAAAACTCTGGAGCTGTTGGAGACGCTTGGCGTGCCCGTCATCGCCTACCAACAAGATGGGTTCCCGGCCTTTTGGTGGCGTGACAGCGGCCTGCCTGCCCCGTTGCGCGCAGACACCGCACATCAGATTGCAGCCTCGCATAAGACGCGCGTGGCCTTGGGGCTTGAGGGGGGGCAACTGATTGCAAACCCAATCCCGCAAGCTGATGAATTATCAGCCAGCTATCTTGCACCCCTGATTGCGCAAGCCCAAGCCGAGGCGTCACACGCCGGAATTGCTGCTAAATTGGTCACACCGTTTTTGCTCCAACGGCTGTTTGAGTTGACCCAAGGGCAGTCATTGCGCGCAAATATCGCACTGGTCCTGAATAACGCTCGATTAGGGGCAAAGATTGCCTCAGCACTCCTTGATACAGATTGAACGCTGCATGGATCTTGTATGGGACGAATTCACTCCTTTATAGGATGAGTACAAGCAGGTAAGTCATTACATCATGAAACTTCCAGAAACACCCAGACCACCGCGCCGAAGTTTTCTAGCGTCGTTACGCGGTAATTTCCTAACAGGATTGGTAGTAATTGCTCCAATCGGTCTAACTATATGGCTGATCTGGTCGATCGTCGGTTGGATCGACAGTTGGGTCTTGCCCTTCGTGCCGTCGGCCTACAATCCGGCGCGATTAATTACGTATTATTTTGGGATAGAGATCGACATTCGCGGCGTTGGCGTCGTGATGTTTTTGATCTTTACTATGGTTATCGGCTGGATAGCCAAAGGTCTGATCGGGCGATCCCTGATCCGGTGGGCGGACTCGCTGGTTTTGTCGGTCCCCGGTGTCCGCACGCTTTATTCTGGGCTCAAGCAGATTGTTGAAACGGTGTTGGCGCAGGGGCAAACCTCATTTGATAAGGCCTGTCTGATTGAATATCCGCGCAAAGGCGTCTGGGCGATCGCCTTTATCTCGACTGATGCCAAAGGTGAGATTGACGCAAGCTCAGACAAAGAGATGGTTTCTGTCTTCTTACCAACGACGCCGAACCCGACGTCGGGTTTTTTGCTGTTCGTTCCACGAGAGGACGTTCAGGTCCTGAAGATGAGTGTCGAGGATGCCGCTAAATTGGTGATTTCGGCAGGGCTTGTCTATCCAGACAACCAGATTGCCCACAAACCAGTTGCGGTTTCGGATGTAAAATCAGCAAAATGAGGGCCGCGAAATCTCGCGACCCTCATCCGACCTATTCTTCGTACCACCAAACATCCGGCTGAAAGCCCAGCCAGTCGCCATAGATCGGCAACGTGTCTGCCGGGTAGCGCAGTTCGCGGACATGGGCGATGCGCGCAATCGGGGCATGCCACAGCGGGATCACATAGCGACCCGCGGTCAAAACTCGGTCTAATGCACGCACTGCGGCGCGGTAGTCGTCTTGGCTGTCGGCGATCAGCATCTCGGCAATCATCGCCTCAACGGCAGGATCATTCACCCCCATCAGATTGCGCGTACCGGGCTCGGTCACACCGTCGGATCCCCAATAAAGCCGCTGCTCATTTCCGGGGCTTAGAGAGACGCCGCGTGCAAAGTAGGTCATGTCAAAATCATACAGATCCGTGCGCTCGCGGTATTGCGCACTATCAACGACAGTTACCTGCGGGGTGATACCTAGTCGTTCCAACGCCTGCGTATAGATATTGATGATCGCTTGGTTCTCTGTTGAGCCTTGCTGCAACAGGATTTCAAACTCAAACGGTGCTCCGTCGGGTTTCATCATCACACCACCTTGCACCCTAAACCCAGCTTCCTCCAACAGCGTCAATGCCGCCCGGATACCGGCACGATTGGCCGCTGATCCGTCTGAGACCGGAAAGATGTACCCCTCAAGCGTGCCGGGCAGCAGCGTGTCGGCAAAAGGCGCCAGTAACTCAGCCACGCGCCCCTCAGCCGGTCCAGGCTCCATGCTGAGGAATGAGTTTCCGAAATATGAGGTAATCCGTGGATCTTGCCCGCCATTCTGGGTCTGGTTCACAAACCGAAAATTGAAGGCCTGGATCATCGCCTCACGCACGCGCCAATCGTCAAATGGAGGGTTGCGGGTGTTCATCACAAAGCCGGTCATGCCAGTTGGGCGTTGGTGCGGCACAATGGATCTGACGACTTCACCAGATGTCATCCGCGGAAAGTTGTAATTGGTTTCCCAATTCGCCGCATTGGTTTCCCGCACAGTCGTGATCTCACCGGCCTTGAACGCCTCAAACATCACATTGCCATCGGAAAAGAATTCCAGCCGAATTTCATCGATATTGTTGGTGCCGCGTCTGAACGGCAGATCAGCCCCCCAATAATTTGGATCGCGGCGCAACGAAACAAAGCGCCCGGCCTCAAAATCATCGATCACATAGGGGGCGGTACTAATCGGGATGATGTCGATCCCACTTTCGTCGAAATCGCGTCCTTCCCATTGGGCGCGCTGCAAAATCGGACGCAGCCCCATGATCAGCGCCATTTCACGGTCAGGTTCGGTAAAGCTAAGGCGGATACCCCGCTCCCCGACGGGTTCGATGCTGGCCACACGTTGCCATGCGTTCAGGTATCGCGGGTGCCCGACCGTTCCCAGTGTCTCATAGGACCAGATCACATCATCGACCGTCACGGGGCTGCCGTCAGAGAATCGCGCCTCTGGTCGCAGGGTGAATTCTACCCACATGGCATCTGGATCTGCCTCTACCGATTCGGCTAACAGACCATAAAGCGAGAATGGCTCATCCCAATTGCGCCCCATCAAACTTTCATAGGCCAAGAACCGTAGCTGCCATGGAACGCTGCCGCGACGGATGTTAGGGTTCAAGCTGTCATAGCTTCCGACCTCACCGGTGATAATTCGCCCACCGGTTGGGGCATCTGGGTTCGCATAGGGCAAATGCGCAAAATCTGGGGGTAGCGCGGGGTCTCCATACATAGCGATGCCATGTTGGGGCTGTGCCGCAGCCATTGAAATCATGCCCAGTGACAGGGCAATAGTTGAAATTACGATGATGAAACAATGCGCGCGCATTTGTGGACAATCCTTCAAGAGCCTTGTTTATCTCAGCATGACCCGAATGGCCAAGCAACACAAAGGCTAAACTTTTCGGTTGGACTCTAAGGCCGCAATGCTTATAAAGGCCTTACTGCTCGATAGGTTTCTTGCCTGTATGAAACCTGCCTCAATAACTTAACGCCGGCTTCGTGCCGGCGTTTTTTTTTGCCAAATTTCTCTCGAAGTCTCGCCGCGATTTGTCTGAACCGATCCCAAAACCGGTCCATGACTAATCGGCCGTATGCCGCAGTGCAGCAATAACCTGCCCCCGACCTCTAGTCATTTCGCAACCGCAGCATTACGTTCGTTACAGATCACAGGAGAATTCGGATGGCGCTTACGACTTCATTGGATGGCAAGACTGCCGTTATCACGGGCTCCAACTCTGGCATCGGTCTGGGCGTCGCGTGGGAGATGGCAAAGGCCGGGGCAAATGTCGTCCTGAACTCGTTCACTGATAGCGATGAAGATCATGCGATCGCCGCTGAAATTGCGGCGGCGACGGGCGTCACAGCTCGCTACATCAAGGCCGACATGTCCAAGGGCGATGAATGCCGGATGCTGATCGCCGAGGCCGGCGTTTGCGATATCTTGATCAATAATGCAGGCATTCAACATGTGGCTCCGATCGATGAGTTTCCGGTTGAAAAATGGGATGCGATCATCGCGATCAACCTCAGCTCTGCCTTTCACACGACAGCCGCCGCCCTGCCCCTGATGCGGGCCGCTGGATGGGGTCGGATCATCAACATCGCCTCGGCCCACGGACTGACAGCATCACCTTATAAATCGGCCTATGTGGCTGCCAAGCATGGCATCGTGGGCCTGACAAAAACTGTTGCTTTGGAAACCGCCCAGGAACCGATCACGGCCAATGCGATCTGTCCGGGATACGTCCTGACGCCGCTGGTTGAGGCGCAGATCCCCGGCACGATGAAAGAATACAATATGAGCCGCGAAGACGTGATCAAGGACGTCATGCTTAAACGTCAACCCTCCAAGGAATTTGCGACGGTTGAACAATTGGGCGGCACGGCTGTTTTCCTGGCCTCAGATGCCGCAGCCCAGATCACCGGCACCACGCTTAGCGTCGATGGCGGCTGGACCGCATTATAGACCCGAAAGGTACTTCGACATGGCCAGCAGCGGCGTAAAACGAGTTAATCTGGCGCTTCAGGGTGGCGGCGCACATGGCGCCTTTACGTGGGGCGTTCTGGACCGGCTTCTGGAGGATGAAAGCATCGAGATCGCTGGCATCTCTGGCACATCCGCCGGGGCGTTGAACGGGGCTGCGGTCAAGGCCGGTCTGGTCCATGGTGACAGGGATACCGCGCGTAAAAACCTTGATTGGCTGTGGCAAAAAATGGGCGCCGTTTCGGATGATCGTTTGTCGCCTTGGCTCCGGCTTATTTCACCATCCGCAATCGCAGAAGCGATTGAACGTTCTGTGCCGTTTGCAATGGCAGATGCCGCCAGTCGAATCGTATCGCCCTACAGCTATGGGCCGCTCTATAAAAATCCACTGACATCGATCGTTGAAGAGTTTCAGTATGAGCATGTCTGTGGCCAAGGTGGCCCGGCGTTCCATGTCTGTGCCACGAATGTGCGCACCGGCAAGATCCGCGTCTTTACCGGGCATGAGATCGGTGTTGAGCCACTTTTGGCCTCGGCCTGCCTGCCGACATTGTTTCAGGCCGTTGAGATACTGGACCCCAAAACTGGAATAACAGAGGCGTATTGGGACGGCGGCTATACCGGCAACCCTGCCCTTTTCCCTCTATTCAGCCGCGACCTTCCGGCAGATCTTATCGTGGTGAATATCAATCCGCTTTACCGCGCAGAGATCCCGAAGACCCCAAGCGATATCAACAACCGGATCAATGAGATTAGCTTCAACTCATCATTGTTGCGAGAGTTGCGGGCCATTGAGTTTGTGCAGCGTTTGCTAAGCGAGGGACGCATTGTCCCTGATGCCATGAAACGGGTTCTGGTGCATATGATTGCCGACGATAAGCTGATGCAAAAGCTGTCAGTCGCGACCAAAAGTTTCCCAACGCCCCATGTGCTGCATCAGTTAAAGATGGCTGGGCGTGAGGCGTGCGATGAATTCCTCGAGACATCGGTCCATAAAATTGGTCACGAAAGCACCGTTGATCTGATGAAAATGTTCAACTGAACCGACAAGTTTCCGTTGTGGGTGTTTTGTAATTTCATTATTCTTGAAATATGGAATTATTCAGTACTGCAGAGAAACTGACCGCCTTGGGCCATCCTGGCCGATTGTCGGTATTTCGGCTACTGGCTCGGCGCGCCCCCCAACATGTGCGTCCGTCTGATATCTCGGCGGCGCTGGATATCAAGCGCAACACGCTGTTATTCCATCGATCCCGATGAGACTGCGGCCTTTACTCAGTTCCTTTTGTCTGATTTCCGTCGCGGCCTGCCAGAGGTTTTTGCCCCGATGACGCGTGAGACATCGTATAATAGCTGCGCCCTTTCGGCCCTGTTCATTTACAGTGGCAACTCTGTGCGGTCCCTCTTGGCTGAGGTTTTGTTGCGCGATGCGGCCCCGGGCCAGTTTGTCACGTATTGGGCAGCCACACAGCCCGCGGCAAGCGAACCCAATCCCTACGTCCTAAGATCGTTGCAGCGGAGTGGGCATGACGTCATCGGCCTTGCCAGCAAGCCCGTGAGCCAAATGCAGGCCCCAGATGCCCTGATATTTGATGTCGTGTTCACGGTCTGTGACGATCCCGCAAATGAAAAATGTCTAAGCTGGCCCGGCCAACCGATGTCGGCCCATTGGGGCGTTAAAGATCAAGCTAAAGCCGCCCAAGCACACTGGGCCCGCGGCCTTCAACGCCGCCTATCATGCCCCGCAAAACCGTGCCGGCGCGTTTCTGGCGCCGTCCTTTGAAAACTACGACAGTATAGCCCCACAACTGGCGCCTATGAAAATTGGAAAGTCCTACGATGTTGAAGAAACTTATGGCAGAGGCGATCGGCACCGCCTTTTTGTTGATCGGTGTCGTAGGCTCGGGCATTATGGCTGACACGCTTTCACCCGATAATACTGGGGTTGCTCTGTTGGCGAACGCGATTGCCACCGGCTGTATCTTATATGTGATTATCACGCTGTTGGGGCCAATCTCTGGCGCGCATTTCAACCCGGCGGTTAGTCTGGCGTTCGTGCTGCGCGGGGAGCTTTCGGTTGCCCACGCCCTGCTCTATATCATCGTGCAAATTGCTGCGGGCATTGTCGGCGTGTGGATCGCGCATTTGATGTTTGATCTGACGGTCTTGCAGACTTCCACCACGTTGCGGACTGGCGCGTCGCAATGGGTCTCTGAGATTGTCGCGACCTTCGGTTTGCTATTTGTGATTTTGGGCGGGTTGCGCCATGCGCCGCCGGCCATTCCAACCTTGGTGGCGATCTATATTACTGGCGCCTACTGGTTCACGTCCTCAACCAGTTTTGCCAATCCAGCCGTTACCATTGCACGCAGTCTGACCGACACCTTCGCGGGTATCCTGCCGGGCAATATGCCGATGTTCATTGTGATGCAGTTGATCGGAGCTGCCATCGCGGTTGTGGTTGCACGGGGTCTATTTAGTCCGGATCTCGATTAACCCAATGACGTGACCCAAAGAATGGTCGCGTCTTCGGCGCTAAGCGAGATAACATTGTGCCCCATGGAGGCATCGTAATACGCGCTGTCACCGCGGCGCAGCTCTACTGGCGCATAAAACTCTGTAATCAGGCGTATTTCACCGGTCAGAACATATAAAAACTCTTCGCCATCATGGCGGACCCAACCGTCAAATTCTTCAAAACTGCGGGCGCGGATGCGGGCGCGATAGGGCAACATCGCCTTGTTGGTCAGTGTTACGGCTAGCATCTCATGCTCATATGTGGCGGTCGGGTGTGTGCCGCCCTCGCCCATTTTGGTCACATCCATCCGCCCATTTACCTGCGGATTTGACGGTGGTGTGAACAGCTGTGGGATCGAGATCGACAGCCCATCTGCCAGCTTTTTCAACGCCTCATAGGTCGGTGACATCTGGCCGTTTTCGATCTTTGACAGGGTAGAGCGCGCCAAACCAGCCTGTTGCGCTGCTTGCTCCAAAGTCCAGTTGCGGGCTTTGCGTAACTCACGAACGCGCATCCCCAAATCGATGGGTTGCGCGGGGTTGTCTTCACCACTTTCGCGGGCCAACCGGATCAAAGAAGGTTCATTGGGGCGTTTCATGATTGAGATATATCCTGCGCCACCGACCCTTGCAACTTAACCGAGGCAGGCATAGTCGTTTATCATCACAAATATCCATCAGACCTGCGCCTGTTCTACTGCCGGTTTGCGTATGCAAAAGGCCCCATAATGATCAAGCTTGATATAATGTCCGATCCGATTTGTCCTTGGTGCTATATTGGCAAAAGAAATCTCGACATGGCCTTTGCAGAGACGATTGAGCATCCTTTCACTATCGAATGGCACCCATTTCAGCTGAACCCTGATATGCCACGTGAAGGCATGGATCGTCGTGCGTATCTTGAGGGTAAGTTTGGTGGCAAGGCGCAGGCTGTGCAGGTTTATGGCCGAATTGATGAATACGCCCGTGCTGCCGGGCTGGAGCTGAACCTTAAGGGGATCAAGCGCACGCCAAATACATTGGACGCCCATCGCCTGATCCACTGGGCCGGGTTGGAGCATCGTCAGACGCCCGTCGTCTCAGCGCTGTTTCAGGCCTATTTCCATGACGGCAAAGACATTAGCGCGCCCGACGTTTTGCTAGAGGCTGCCCAGTTTGCAGAGATGAACACAGAGGTTGTCAGCAGACTTTTGGACAGTGACGCAGACATCACCGACATTCAGAACCGTGATGCCCACGCAAGGCAGCGCGGCGTCAGTGGCGTGCCGACCTTTGTCATTGATAATCAGCACGTCCTGACCGGCGCACAACCACCGGAAACTTGGGTCAATGTTATTAAGGAAATTCAGGAACAATTGAGCGCAAGTGAATGAGCGATGTTCGTTTGCATGCGCCCATAAAGCGGCTGCCACAGCCTGAATTTGTTGCATTAATGGCGATGCTGTTTGCGACGATCGCGTTCTCAATAGATGCGATGCTGCCTGCGTTGACGGCAATTGGGTTGGAGATCACTCCGGATGCGCCAAACCGCGCCCAGCTTATCATCACCAGTTTTGTCTTGGGCATGGGTGTCGGTACATTGTTTACCGGCCCACTATCAGACACGCTTGGGCGCAAGCCTGTGGTTCTGGGTGGGGCTGCCCTTTATATCTTGGGAGCAGGTTTGGCGTGGTCTGCACAATCATTGGAAACAGTGTTGTTGGCACGGCTATTGCAGGGCTTAGGGGCTGCAGGTCCCCGGGTTGTGGCGATCGCGATCATTCGTGACCTCTACGAGGGCCGCAAGATGGCCAAGCTGATATCGATTGTCATGCTGATCTTTACGCTTGTGCCGGCCTTTGCGCCGACCCTTGGGGCCGGAATTATCTGGCTGACAGGCTGGCGCGGTATCTTTGCGGCCTTCATCATATTCTCGACGATCGGGGCCACTTGGCTTGCGATCCGCCAGCCCGAGACACTGCCGGTTAGTCGTCGTCGTCCGTTCAAGCTGGCCACGCTGATCGCTGGTGTGAAAGAAATCTTCTCGCACCGCGTGGTCACACTGGCGATTGTGACCCAGTCACTTTGTTTTGGTGCACTCTTCGCGAACCTGTCCACGATTCAACCGATCTTTGCCATTCGCTTTGACCAAGGCCAGTATTTCCACCTCTGGTTTGGTCTCATCGCAATGTTAGCGGGCTCTGCCAGCATCTTGAATGCGGTGTTGGTTGAGCGTTTTGGCATGCGCTTTTTGATCACATTCGTGCTGGGTGGACAGATTATCTCAACGTCGATTGCGCTTGTTCTATTCAACGGCGGATTTCTTCCCGAGGTCGCGATGCTGCCGATCTATATCGTCTGGACGACAGGCGTATTCTTCATGGCTGGCATGACCTTGGGCAACCTTAATGCGCTGGCGATGGAGCCGATGGGCCACTTGGCCGGTTTGGCAGCCTCCGTAACTGGATCTGTCTCCACCATCATTGCGGTTGTTATCGCGGTTCCGGTCGGATTGATGTTTGAGGGCACGCCAAATCCGTTGATGTGGAGCACGCTGGTATTGGTCATCGCGGCCTTCGCGGTGATGCAAATACTCAAACGTGCATCTGCGGCAAATCCCTAACCTTTAACGCTTTTTGATCGCACCAGAATGTTCGGCCAGATCACGGGCGATCGCGAACGCACCCTTGATCTTGTCGGTTTCCTTGAGCCAATCACGACGGACCACGATCTTGTTGTCGCGGAACTTTGCCTGCCCGTTTTGGGCCTGCACGAAATCAACTAATCCCTCTGGCCGGGCAAATTTGTCATTGTGAAACTGGATCGTGGCGCCCTTTGGCCCTGCGTCAAGTTTGGCAATCCCGGCCCGTTTGCACATCGCCTTGATCCGGATGACCAGCAGCAGGGTGTTCACTTCCTTGGGCAAGCTGCCAAACCTATCGATCAGTTCGGCGGCAAAACCTTCCAGCTCTACCTTAGTAGTCAGTTGTGACAGGCGGCGATACAGGCCCAAACGGACGTCCAGATCAGGCACATATGCCTCTGGGATCAAAACCGGCACGCCTAGATTGATCTGCGGTGCCCATTGGCCGTCTGTGTTGGTCAACCCGTCGGCCTTGCCGGACCTGATATCGGCAATCGCCTCTTCCAGCATGGATTGGTACAGCTCAAAGCCCACTTCCTTGACGTGGCCGGTTTGCTCCTCACCAACGATATTGCCTGCGCCTCGAATATCCAGATCTTGGCTGGCGATTGTGAAACCCGCGCCAAGACTGTCGAGGCTGCCAAGAACGCGCAGCCGCTTTTCTGCTGACGTGGTCAGTTTCATACGTGGTTTTGTCGTCAGATACGCATAGGCGCGGGTTTTCGCGCGCCCTACCCGACCACGGATTTGGTACAGCTGCGCCAGACCAAACATATCAGCACGGTGGATGATCATCGTGTTAGCAGTCGGAATGTCGATCCCGGACTCAACAATCGTTGTCGCCAGCAAGACATCGTATTTGCCGTCGTAAAAGGCATTCATCCGGTCATCCAGCTGACCCGCCGCCATTTGACCGTGGGCAGTGATAAAGCTGACTTCAGGAACCTGATCGCGCAGGAAATCCTCGATGCCGGCGATATCCTCAATCCTTGGTACGACGTAGAAGCTTTGGCCGCCGCGATAATGCTCGCGCAGCAGCGCTTCACGTAGGGTGACGGTATCGAATTCTGACACATAAGTCCGTATCGCCAGACGGTCGACCGGCGGTGTTCCGATCAGGCTGAGATCGCGCACACCTGACAGCGACATTTGCAGCGTCCGCGGGATCGGTGTGGCACTCAGCGTCAGCACATGAACGTCAGAACGCATTTCTTTCAGCCGCTCTTTGTGGACCACGCCAAATCGGTGTTCTTCGTCGATAATCAGCAAGCCCAGATCATGAAATTTGATCCCCTTAGCCAACAATGCATGGGTCCCGATGCAGATATCCACCTGCCCCTCTGCCATGCCTTTGCGGGTCTCAGCGGCCTCACGTGTCGGCACAAAACGTGACAGTTGCCGCACATTGATCGGAAAGCCGCGAAACCTGTCGGCAAAGGTCTTGGCATGTTGGCGTGCCAACAATGTCGTGGGTGCAATCACCGCCACTTGGCGACCACTTGCAGCCGCCACAAAGGCGGCGCGCATCGCAACTTCAGTTTTGCCAAAGCCCACGTCCCCGACAACCAGACGGTCCATCGGGCGTCCCGCGCTTAGATCATCCAGAACATCGTGGATTGCGCTGAGCTGATCCTCGGTTTCCTCGTAGGGGAACCTTGCTGAGAACGCATCCCACATATCAGCAGGCGGTTCCATCACCGGCGCTTTGCGTAACTGACGCTCAGCCGCGATGCGGATCAGTTTGTCCGCGATAAGGCGGATCCGCTCTTTCATGCGGGCCTTCTTGGCCTGCCAAGCACCGCCGCCCAACCGATCAAGTAGCCCTTGGTCATGGCCATATCGACTTAGCAGCTCGATGTTTTCAACCGGCAGGAACAACCTGTCGCCGCCGGCATATTCCAGCGCGATACATTCGTGCGGCGCACCCATCGCCGTGACCATTTCCAACCCGGTATATTTACCGACGCCATGATCAACATGGACGATTAGATCACCAACACTCAGGCTTTGCGCCTCTGTCAGGTAGTTCTCGGCGCGCTTGACTTTGCGTTTGGTCCGGATCAGCCGGTCACCCAAAACGTCCTGCTCAGAAATCACCACCAGATCGGCGCTGCTGAACCCCTCCTCAAGCGGCCAGACCGCCAAGCTCACGTTGCCAACGCCGCCGATATCGCGCGCGTCCTTGATTTGCGACAAACCGGTCAGATCTTGATCTTCTAAAAGGCCTGTCAGACGTTCGCGTGCGCCCTCAGACCAGCTGGCGATCACGACGGCACGGTCGCGCCGCAACACTTTAACGTGGTCGGCTAAAACCTCAAAAAGGCTAATTTTTTCTTGCTGACGCTCTGGTGCGAAACTGCGGCCAATACGCCCACCAGCATCGACGACACCCGGACCGTTGGCCTTTTGCAGGGCAGAAAACTGGACGACACGGCGGGTTGCAACCTCAGCATCCCAAGTCTTGTCATCGAGATAAAGTTGCCCAGGCGGACACGGTTTATAGACACTATCAAGCCGGCCTTTTTGGGTCAGTGCCGTCTTGCGTGTGTCGTATTGATCCTCGATTGAGGTCCAGCGTGCGATCCGTTGGGCAGTGCTGTGATCATCCAAAGTGATCGTCGCGTTCGGCAAATAGTCAAACAGCGTTTCCAGCTCGGCGTGAAAGAACGGCAACCAATGCTCCAGCCCGGCATGTTTACGCCCGGCACTGACGGCCTCATATAGTGGATCATCGGTGCCTGCCGCGCCAAATTCGATCCGGTAATTCTGGCGAAAGCGCAGGATAGCGGCCTCGTCCAAAATGATCTCCGACACCGGGGCCAGCTCGACACGTTGCAATTTCTCTGTGGTGCGCTGTGTGGCTGGATCAAACCGACGCGCGCCATCCAGAACGTCACCAAACAGGTCCAGTCGAACCGGCGCTACCTCTCCGGGGGGCCAAACATCAATGATGCCCCCGCGAACGGCATAGTCGCCGGGCTCCATCACGGTCGGTGTTTGCGTAAAGCCCATCCGCACCAAAAACGACCTAAGTGCACTTTCGTCGAGCCGATGATTGACCTGCGCCACAAAGGCCGAATTTTGCAACAAACCGCGCGGCGGAACGCGCTGTGTCGCTGCATTCAAAGTTGTCAGAACAATAATGCTACCGTCCAACCCACCCGCCAATGTAGCCAATGTGGCCATCCGCGAGGCTGAAATATCGGCATTCGGTGACACCCGGTCATAAGGTAGGCAATCCCAACCCGGAAAACGCAGCACGGGAACGCTGGGATCAAAGAAGGCCAGCGCTGTGGCCATCGCCGCCATTCGCTTATCGTCGCGGGCCACGTGCAGAACTGGGCCCTGACCGCGAGCAAGCTCATTTAGAACCTGACGTGCGTCAAAGCCTTCGGGCGCGCCGCCCATCGAGATATGTTTGGTAGGTGTCATAGAGCCGTGACCTATGTTAGCGCCGCCGGGTGTCAAGGGATTTACCCCTAAAGACCAAGGGCGCTGACGTTCATATTGGTCCACATCCCCCAAAACGCTGTGATGAAGATGAAAACGACGCCCATAGCTTGGACCCCGAGCCGATGATTACGCAGACGGTCGGACAAATTAGAAAATTCCGTGGCCACCAGCTTGCGGGCCGTGTGGATCGACCACGCCGCCACCAGCAGCATTGGGAACATCAACAAAAAGACCGCCTGACAGAACTCAACGCCGTAACCCCAGCCCAGAATGCCCAGTCCGGTCACAACAAATGCGGCAAATCCAGTGGTCCAAGCGCCAGACACCTCTACCAGCGTCAAAATACGACTGACGTTAACCCGAGCCAATACTTCCATGTCTTGCACTGACCGTTCATGCCCGCGACGTGCGCGGGTCACCATATCAAACGGAACGCCCAACACCCAATGGCTGGTTGTTGACCACAAAACGGCAAGGACAATCCAATACCAAAGGTTTGAGAATGACCGCAGATCGATCATTTCAGTTGCGAGTTCGAGAAAATCCAAGGCGGCTCTGCCCTTTCAATGGCAAATTTTCGCGGACCTTAGTTTGCCTTGGCAGGGGTTTCCAGCCTTGAGATGTGTCTTGGTTCATGCCACCCATTCACCAAGTGAAGAAAAAGGACAAGATTATGCCCGCAAATCAGGCTCCATTCCCGATCACACGGTTCCGGCGCAACCGAAGCAGTGTCGCGTTGCGTGCCCTGACCCGCGAAAACCACCTGTCAGTCGAAGATCTGATTTGGCCGGTGTTCGTGCGCGATGGGGCCGGCATCAAAGACGCGATCCCTTCAATGCCTGGCGTTGACCGCCTAAGTATCGATCTGCTGGTGGCGGCCGCTAAAGAGGCACATAGCCTTGGCATTCCCGCGATCTGTCTCTTTCCCTACACCGATCCCGCGCTGAAAACTGAGCTTTGCGAGGAGGCATGGAACCCCGACAATCTGACAAACCGGGCGATACGCGCCATCAAAGACGCCGTACCAGAGATCGCGGTCATGACCGATATCGCGCTGGACCCGTATAATGCCAACGGCCATGATGGGATCGTGCGTAACGGCGTTATAGTGAACGACGAAACAGTCGACGCCTTGGTGCGCATGGGGATGGCGCAAGCAGAGGCAGGCGCTGATATTCTGGGCCCGTCCGATATGATGGACGGTCGCATTGGCGCAATCCGTTCAGCACTAGAGCATGACGGCCACCAGAACGTTGCGATCATGTCTTATTCGGCTAAATATGCCTCGGCCTTTTACGGGCCGTTTCGCGACGCGGTTGGGGCATCAGGCGCGCTTAAGGGCGACAAAGCGACCTATCAGATGGACCCCGCCAACGCGGATGAGGCGTTGCGTCTGGTTGAGCGGGATTTGAGCGAAGGCGCCGATATGGTCATGGTCAAGCCCGGTCTGGCCTATCTGGATATTTGCCATCGGGTCAAAACTACCTTTGGTGCACCGACATATGCCTATCAGGTGTCCGGCGAATACGCGATGATCGAGGCTGCGGCCGCAAACGGTTGGATTGATGGACAAAAAGTCATGCTGGAAAGTCTGATGGCGTTCCGTCGAGCCGGCTGTGACGGAGTTTTGACCTACTTTGCACCCAGGGTTGCGCGCCTGTTGGCAGAGTAATCAGGCAAAACTCATCTATAAACCGCAATTATTGGCGAAAACTCGCCGTAAAGAAGCTCTTGATGCATGACAAAGGGCCAGTAAGAGGCTAACATTTTCTGCAGCAGAAAGTGCCCGTTTCGAGGCATCAAAAAACAGGTGGATACCGATATGATGGATCTTACGCGACGCAACCTTCTTTTGGGTGCTGCCGCTACGCTGCCTTTGGCAGCGTGTGGAAATGGAATTAACAGCCAAGGTGCTAG
>JBLHOS010000059.1:0-19111 GCA_047623825.1 Paracoccaceae bacterium
AGGTGGGTTGCTACGCGCAATCTTTGGTAAGCGGGCGGCAAAGCTGAAACTTTTGGTCGTTGGAATTGCCGCCGCGCTGGTTGTCTTGTCATTTGTGCCCAGCAACTACCAACCAAATTTCAGCGCCCGGATCGAAGCACGAGATCGTCTGGTTGTTTCGGCACCGTTTGACGGGTTCTTATCCGAAGCGCCGTTCCAATTGGGCGATCAGGTTGAGGCTGGCGCCCTAATGATCGCAATGGAAGATACTGATTTTAGATTAGAATTTTCGCGCGTTCAAGCCGAGCAGCAACAGTTAGAAACTGAAGCTCAGGCCGCGCGCGCAACCAGAGATACGGCGCGTGTGCGCACACTTGAGGCGCAGCTTGAGCAGGTTGGCGTGGAACTGGCCTTGTTGGAACAACAGTTGGAATTGGCACAATATCACGCGCTTGGTCGCAGTGTTGTGATCGGCGGAGACGCATGGAGCCGGGTCGGTGGCCGCGTCCGCTTGGGTGAGCCATTGCTAGAATTGGCGGCCCCAGACAGTTTCCGGGTCTTGGCCTTTCTTGACGAAGATTGGGTCGCAGATATTGCTGCGGGCACCACCGGCACTGTCCTTTTGACCGCCTATCCGCAATCGCCGTTGAGCGTGTCGCTGACCACGGTCACCACCGACGCGCAACCCCGCGATGGCGTCAATACCTTTGGTGCTTGGTTCGAGGTCGAGATTGAAGGCAACGTGACAGTTCTGGACGGTATGCGTGGGATTGTTCGCCTTGAGGTGCCACAAACATCCGTCTTAGCGGCCTATTCACGCGGCCCGATGCGTTGGTTCCGTCGGACGTTGTGGCGCTGGAGCTAACGCTATGAGGGCAGACCAGTGACAGCGCTGCGCCACCCCGACTGGTACCTGATTTCCGAGCAGCGGTTTCGCCGACGTGCAGCGGTGACCTGGACTCGTCAGGTGTTTCGCGGAGAAACTTTTATCGTGATTTCTGACCGTGTGACAGGCCAACATATGCGCTTGGGCCAACGTGCACAGGATCTGTGGGAATTACTGGACGGCAAACGCACAGCCCAGCAATTGTGGGATCATCTGTCGACCCGTCCTGCCAGTGCACCGACGCAAGGTGAGTTGGTGGAATGGATCATGCAACTTGTTTCATCTGGCTACGCGCTGTCTGATCACGACCTTGATCCGGTCAATCTGTCTGAAAGAGCAGAGAAAAAACGCTCTGGCATGATCGAGCAGAAGGCCGCCAGCCCGCTGAGCATCAAGGTCAAACTATTTGATCCTAACACATTGATCCGCGTGACTTATCCGTTTGTGGCGCCGATATTCACACGGACGGGCGCAGTCTTGATTGGGGTCCTTTTCCTGACTGCATTGGTCTTTGTGGCGGTGAATGTGGACGCTCTGGTGCAATCCGTTGATAGTGCGATTCTGTCACAATCTGGTTTGATCGCACTGGCGCTGGCCTATCCAATAATCAAAGTATTGCACGAATTAGGCCACGGATATGCCGTGCACCGTTTTGGTGGCGAGGTCCGCGAATTAGGCGTGATGTTCCTCGTCTTTTTTCCAGTTCCCTACGTTGAGGCGTCTGAGGCCAGCAGATTTCCGAACAAATATGCGCGAATGCTGGTTGGCGGTGCGGGTATCATTGCCGAATTGATCATCGCATCGATTGCGTTTCTGGCATGGCTACAGATTGAGCCGGGACTGGAGCGGGCCTTACTGTTTAACTTCATGCTGATCGGGTCGATCTCAACGGTACTGTTCAACGGCAATCCACTTTTGAAATTTGACGCCTATTTTGTTCTGGCTGATTTTCTGGAAATGCCCAATCTGGCAACACGGAGCGGCGAATACCTTTCAGATCGGTTTCTAGCGCGGTTTCTGGGTCTGCGCCGCCAAGTTTTCCCACGCCCCGGAGAGGCCAAGATCCTTGCGATCTACGGGGTTTTGTCGCTGGCTTACCGGACAATTCTGACCCTGACGATTGCGTTGATCGTATCGAACTGGTTCTTTGTGATCGGTACGTTGTTGGCAATGTGGGCGATTATCATGGGCATGGTCTGGCCTTTGTTTAAGACTGCAAAAAAGGGTTTCAAAATGGCGCGCACTCAAAACCGAACCCGTAGAGCGTCTGTGCGTTTGGCGATTTTGTTGACAGTAGTGATTGGAGTTGGCTTTTTCGTTCAAATACCGTTTTCAGCACCTGGGGCTGGGCAAATCACACCGTTGCCTTCAGCCGAATTGCGCATCGGTACGTCCGGTGAATTACTACCGGGACTGATTGAGGAGGGCGCAATGGTCGGGCCCGACACTGTGGTCGCACAGGTCATAAACCGTCCACAATCGACGCGGGCCCGCGCCCTGGAGCTGAATGTTGAACATATAACCGCCGCATTGGAGCGCAGCGGTTTGAACGTCACACAGCGCCAAGAGCTTGAGCGATCTCTTGAAATTGCGGTTGCCTCACTCAACGATATCATTGTGTTACAGGATGCGCTTTTGCTGCACGCGCCCCTTAGTGGGCAGATCGCCTGGATCGGTGGACGTAGTCCATTGCCCGGATCGTTCGTCTTTCGCGGTGATCTGTTGGGTTATGTCGTGGCGCCTGAAGCGTTGCAAATCGTCTTGGCGTTCCCCGCCGCGTATACGGCCTATCTGGATCAGGGTGACGCCGTGGTTGAGATGTTGTTGCCCAATGGGGTATTGCTGGAGCAATCGATTGCACGAACCCGTGTCGTTGATGTGGGCCAACAGGTGCCGCGCGAATTGCTATCCTCATCTGGGGGAACAGTGCCTGAAATGCCCGGTACCCAAGGTATGGCGCTGGATACGGTTTGGGTCGCATGGATCACGCCAGATCTGGATCTGAGTGACTATGCCGGTAGCCGAGTTGAAGCGCGGATCGTTCTTGAGCCGGCGACACTGGCCCGACAGATCCAGTTTCATTTGCGTCGGTTGTTCTTGCGTGTGGCGCGCGTCTGATCATGGCTATGGGGGGCACACGATATCAGCCGCCGATCTTGCGGGCTTTTTCGCGGTCACGGCGCAAACCCGTGCGCCGCGATGTTCATTTGCTGCACAAGGTTCGGCTGTTTTATGATGAGACATTTCGCTGGCGCATCATGCCCAAACGCGGCGATCTGGCCGGATATCTGGCGGCGGTTGAAACCCAACTGGTACAACTGCGCCGGGTGTCTGAGGTTGAGCTGACGCGGTTGATTGCTGCGGACAAGACCAAAGCTGAGGATATCTTGATACCAGCCCGCGGTGCCCCGCTGTTTGCATTGGTGCTGGAGGTGATCCGCCGTCAGGTTGGGTTTTCCTTGCGCGACAATCAGATCGCATGTGCCCTGACATTGCTGCGCGGCGAATGTGTTGAGCTAAAAACGGGTGAAGGCAAGACGCTTGCTGCCGGGCTCGCGGCGCTTGTCGCGGCCCTTACCGGCGTTTCGGTCCATGTCATCACGGTTAATGATTATCTGGCAGAGCGAGATCATGAACTGATGCGCCCGATGGCTGTCCGGCTTGGCCTGCGGTCGGCTGTTTTGCTGCAAGACGATAATGATGACCAGAAAAAGGCGTCTTATGACGTTGATGTGCTGTACGGCACCAACAAGATCTTCGTGTTTGATCATCTGCGTGACCGGCGCGAAGGGCGGACCAAATCTGAGGCAGTGCCGCGTCAGATGGGACAGGCGATGGCCATCGTGGATGAGGTTGACAGCGTCTTGGTCGATGATGCGACTGTCCCAATGATCCTGTCTGAACAGGCCAATGCGCCGCCCGCTGTTGATGTCGCATTGTTCAAGGCATTGGGCGTGTTTTCGGCAGGGTTGGAGCCAGATGTTGACAGGGTTTTGGATGCAAACGGTAGTTGGCGTTTGACGGTTACCGGTGTTTCAAAACTTCAGTCTGCGGCACGCCTCTGGCGCCATCCTATTGCGCGAACCGAGGATATTTTGGAACTGGCTGAGTTGTCTTTGTCGGCTCGCCATAGCTTTCGTCAGGATGTGGCGTTTGTCGTCAAAGATGATGCGGTGGTTATGATCGATCAGCCCACGGGTCGTCTGATGCCTGATCGTCGATGGGCATATGGTTTGCAGCAGATGGTTGAACTGCACGTGGGCCTAAAGCCGACGCCAGAGACCCGTACTGTTGGGCAGATCACGCAACAGACTTATTTCCGGCAATACCGAATTCTGTCCGGTCTGACCGGAACGGCTAAGGAATGTCGCGGTGAGTTTTGGGCGATTTATGGCCTACCGGTTCGTGCGATCGCGCCACATGCGCCCTCACAGCTTAGGGATCGGGGGTTTCGGGTGTTTGGCACAGCGGCTGAGAAATGGCAGTTTGTTCATGATCAGGCCACTGAGATCGGCAAAACCCGCGCGGTTTTGATCGGCATGAATGATGTGGCTGAGGCCGCAGCACTTGCGGCCCTGTTTGCGCAATCTGGACGTGAAGTATCAGTTCTTGATGCGCTTAGTGAGGCCCAAGAGGCGGAACTTGTTGAGGTCGCAGGCCAACCCGGACGGATCACGATCGCCACCCACCTTGCGGGACGCGGTACCGATATCGCCTTGGGGCAAGGTGTGCGTGAGGCCGGTGGCCTGCACGTGATCATTGCCAGCGTCATGGCCTCTGGCCGGTTGGAGCGTCAGCTTTATGGCCGGGCAGGGCGGCAGGGCGATCCCGGCAGCTATCAGCGCGTCATCAGCCTAGAGGATCGCGGGCTGTCCGAGGGGGCACAATCGCTCTATCGGCGGTTTATGACGGGGCTGATCCATCTGCGGGTCTTGTCCAGCTTTGCATTGGCGCAAGTTCAGGCCAATCGCGACCGACGCTCCAGAGCGATGCGTCGCCGAACTTTACTGCGCGAACAAGAGCTAGCGCGCCAGCTTGGCTATCGATAAGGTTAGCCTATGAAACTGTTTCAAAATTGGCTGACCGCCCCCGCATATGCCTGCATGATTTGCGCAGGTCTCCTAATCACGCCGGCTGCGGCGCAAAACATGAATGACCCACTGACCTGCCTGCTGGTACCCGCTCGGGTTAGCGATATTGGGAGCGATATCGCCGGAATTGTGACGTTCGTGGCCGCATCGCGTGCCGACTATGTTGAGGCTGGGGATATCTTGGTGCAGATGGACGATGCATTTGCCAGCGCGGAAGTTCAGATCGCGGAAATCACCATAACGACGCTTGCCGCCCGGATCGAACGGACCCAAGCGCTGCGCCAAAATAATCTGATCACTCGCGATGAGATGGATTCGATGCAAATGGATTTAGCATTGGCCCAAGCGGAGCAGGCCAGGGCACGCCTGCAGGTTGAGCGCTCTCGGATCACAGCACCTTTTGCAGGCTATGTCTCAGATGTTCTGGTCTCTGAAGGGGAGTTGATCGGGTCTGAGCCGATGATCCAGCTGATCGACATGACCACGTTGAAGGCCGAAATGGTATTTCTAAGCGATGCGTTCGGCGTGATTTCGGTGGGCGATGTGATACTTATGGCCGTTGATCTAACGCAGGCCGAGGTTCAGGCGACCGTGACTGCGATCGATCCGTTTTTGGACGCCTCCAGCAACACATTCTCTGTCAGGGCAGAAATTGACAACTCTGATCTGTTGTTGCCTGCAGGTACCAGCTGCCGGATCGTTTCGTGATCTAGATTATACCGATAGGCATTCATCTAACGTCTTAAGATCAGACGAAAAATAGATTGTCAAAAATGCGCCTTTCTTTGGGTCTTCGCCGCCTGCGAGGTGCAACAGATCATGCTTTCCGGCATGATCATGAAGGGCATCCCCCCAGTCTGACCCCTTTAGCGGGGCGACCATTTCCTTGACTGCGGCCTGATCGGGTTCCGCCTTGCGAACCGTCGCCAGCCAAGAGGTGCGACCATGCCCGGCTGTTTGGGTATAGACGCAGGTTTCAGGTTCCAAAGTTGCAAGGCCACTTGCCAAACCCCCTAGTGTCAAACCAAAGGTCAGACATCCAGCCTCTATGGGGGGCCAATAAATCGAGGTTGGCGCCATCGGCTGACAGATGTAGGCGTCATTGCGCAGAGTGCCATCGCCAAGGAGTTTGACGCCCCGATAAAGCACAAAAGGATCGATGTTTCCGGCGATGACCCGGCGGACTTGTTCGCGCCAGTACTGGGTATAAAGCCGAATTGAGCTGAGATCGCGATTGAACGCGATGCCAACAGCATCCGAGCTGGTCAAAACGTCGCTCCACGCCTTTATCATATGGTCGGGTGCGCCGAGATCGTGCGCTGCCTGTTCAATGTCACGAACCGCCAGCCGGCTGCGCTCAAAGAATAACAGAAATCGTTCCTCGGCTCTCCCGTCCAAGGTCAACGACCATGACCGATCAAAACCGCCGGCCTTAGCGGCCAAGTTCATCAAGATTAACCGGTTTTTTTCCGTCATATGGGGCATGTTTTTAGGCTTTCTGGCAGTGATGTGCGACTTCTGCGCAATAGACGGTAAATTTTCATAATATCATGTGGCATTTGCGGGCATTCTCATAGAGTCTGCCATCATACTCGCAGGTGTAGACAATTGTGTATTTATCACCAAAAAAAACGCGGGACAGGGACAAAATATATGCGTCGTCTACTAATGTCAGCCTCAATGGTTGCCGGAGCTGCCTTTGCGGTTACCGCATTCGGTCAAGACATTTCTGAAATTTCTGATCCGGTTGACACAACGGTCGCGGCTCCATCGTCACCGAATGACGGGTTGCTGGGACAGTTTGGTGTGCGGCTTGCATACAACTCAGAACGCGGCGGGATTGTTGGGGCCAGCTACCGGAACGATCAGTTCATGCAGCGTGATCAATCCTTGGGTTTTGCCTTTGAGGTGTCCGAGGATGACAGCCGATTTGCGTTCGACTACCAGAACGAAAACATGTTTGGTGGTTCGCCGCGTTTTGGCTTGAACATCTACCGCACAGAAACCCGTTCAAATGATATTTTTCGGTTCGACACAACCAGCCTTGGTATTGAGCCAAGCTTGCGGTGGGACCTGTCTGAGCGATTAACTGCTGAGGCGTTCCTGTCTTACTCCCGCGATGAAGTGTCTGATATTGAGACCGGAAATTCGATCCTGATTGATGCAGATGAGGGCGACCGGACCCGTACAGCGGCCGGGTTGCGCCTGAATTATGAGATGCCAGTCAATGACAGCGGCTTTTTGACAGCTGCACGGTTTACGTTTGAGCAGGAATTTGGCTCAACCAGCCGCGACACGTCTTACGCAAAATCTGTGGCCAGTGTGTCTGTAGCTGGCGAGGCACGCGAAGGTGCGGTTTTGTTTGCGGCACAACTTCGCGGCGGAAATCTGGCCATGAGTGATGGTAATTCCAGCGTTGGCGATCGGTTCCTTCTGGGTCAAAGCTCACTCCGTGGGTTTGCCTATGGTGGCATTGGCCCCCGCGATCTGGAAGCAACTGGTGACCCTGCCTTGGGCGGCAACACCTACATCGTCGCCCGGTTCGATACCTATTTTCCAGAGTTGATTGGCAATGGTGAGCGGATTATTCCTGGCCTCTTCTTTGACGCTGGGGCCTTGTGGTCGCTGGACGACGTTAATGGTGGTCTTTCGGGCGCGAACGTGGTGGATGATGGTCTGAATTGGCGGTCCTCTATTGGTGTGTCGCTGCGCGTTAACACTGGGATCGGCCCGATCCGCATCAATCTCACCCATCCACTGGAGAGTGAGATTTATGACCGGACCGAAACCTTCCAGTTAAGCTTCGAACGTAGCTTCTGATTACGACGGCTGGGCCAGCGCCTTAAGGATGCGGGCCCAGCTTCGAATACCTTTATGATAGCTGGTCATATTGTATTTCTCGTTCGGTGAATGAAGGGCGTCATCATCATTCCCGAACCCAGCCAAAACCGCATCCATTCCCAAATATGTTTTGAAGTGCCCGGCGATTGGGATAGATCCGCCCGCGCCGATATAGGCAGCTTTGCATGGCCATTCGTCTGACAGCGCTTGGCGCGTCCGCTCGAACGCCGGGTGCGATATGTCCATTTGTGCTGCGGGTGAGGCGCCGTGACCCTTAAACTCGACACTGCAATCTGCCGGCACCTGCGCGCGAACCCACGTCCGGAAGCTGTCGCGCAATTTATGTGGATCTTGCTTGCTGACCAGCCGGAACGACACCTTGGCGCTGGCCTTGGATGGCAGAACGGTCTTGAAACCGGCACCTGTATATCCGCCCAGAATGCCGTTTACCTCGGCGGTGGGACGCGACCAGATCATCTCTAGGCCGGTTCGCCCAACCTCACCGGCTGGTTGACCAAGGCCGACGGCCTTCAGGAATTTTGCTTCGTCAAATTGTAACCCATCCCATTGCGCGCGCAAAGCTGGGTCCAATTCAGCGACATCATCGTAGAATCCCGGCACCTGAACGTGGCTCTGATCGTCGTGCAAATTGGCTAGGATCTTTGACAAGATCCGGATCGGGTTCATCGCGATGCCGCCATACATCCCCGAATGCAGGTCCAGCGCGGGGCCGGTGATAATGATCTCTTCTCCCAGCATACCGCGCAGCTGGGTGACAATTCCTGGCGTCTCAGGGTTCATCATGCCGGTATCGCAAATCAGCGCGATTTCCGCGGTCAGTTCCTCTGCGTTTGCCTTGAGAAACGGGATCAACGATGGCGAGCCACTTTCCTCTTCGCCTTCGATAAAGATCGTAACGCGAGCCGGAAGGGTCCCTGTCACGGCCTTCCAGGCACGACACGCCTCAAGGAAGGTCATCAACTGACCTTTATCGTCGCTAGTGCCGCGACCCCGGATTACCAGACCTTTTTGGGTCTGCTCCACGGCAGGATCAAATGGATCACGATCCCAAAGATCAATTGGATCAACAGGTTGTACGTCGTAGTGACCATAAAACAGGACATGAGGGCCCGGGCCTTCAGAATGGGCGACGACCATAGATTTACCCGTCGTTGTGCGTTTTGAGGCATCAAATCCCAGACTGGTCAGCTGCTCGACCAACCAATCCGCTGCGGCCTCGCAATCATCATCATGTGCCGGGTCGGTTGAGATTGAGGGGATCCGTAGCAAAGAAAACAAACGCTCGAGTGAGGCGTCCAGTTCGGTATCTATATGGGCGAGAACGGCGTCGAGTGACATGATTGGATCCTTTGGGGAGGGAGTTTGCCCGATCCTAACACTCGGCGCGTGACTGTCCAGCGCTTGCCCGCGCGGGGCAGGATGGCTATGCTAAGTTGTCAGACTGCTTATCAGACGGGCCATCACAGCAAGGCCTCGGACACTCTTGGGGGATTACATGCGGCGTGGATTGATATTCAGTATTTGGCTGTGCGCCTGCATCGCACTGCCCGTTACAGCGCAAGATTTGCAAACCGGGCGTGAGGCGCGAGATCTTGTCTTTGCCGAACGTGGTGCGGTGATGGGCGAAGTCTTCCCCCATGAAGCCCTAAGCGAAAGCGATGTGGTGGTTCTGGGCCGGATCATCGAAACCCAGAAATATTATGCTGCCATCGCTTTCTCCCCCAGCGATGGCTTGGCCTCTATCGCGACAATCGCGGCGGCAAATTTCCATGATGAGGATAACGCCCGCACCGCTGCATTAGCGGGATGTGATGCGGCCCGCACCGGTCAGACGCCCTGTATTATTGCCCTAATAGTGCGCCCCGAAGGTTGGGTGCCGGGACAAGCCCTGCAATTAAATACCGACGCCAGTGGCGCATTGCGACGCGATTACCGCCGCATCGGGTCGGTGCGGTATCTGGCAATCTCCGACAGCACCGGAAACTGGGGCATGGGCCCGACGATCGAAGGTGCGATGAGCGAATGTGACGAAGATGATTGCCGCGTTGCGGTTGCGGATGACTAAAGAGCTCGTTCTGCCAAGCGCGGCAATTTGTAACTTGGATCGTGGTGCCAAGTCCGCCTAAACAGAGACAAAGAATTTACAGTCGGCTAGGTTCAGTATCTGAACTGCAATTTGACGACGTTTGGCCTGCAGAAACGCGGGAACGATGGGGACACTGCTTTTGACTTATGAGACCGCTCTTGATGCCGCCCTTAACCGCCTTCATGAAGAAGGTAGATATCGCACGTTTATCGATATCGAGCGTAAGCGGGGACAGTTCCCCCATGCTGTTTGGACCAAGCCTGATGGTACGACTAAAGGCATCACCGTTTGGTGTGGCAACGATTACCTGGGAATGGGCCAACATCCTGTGGTTCTGGCAGCGATGCATGACGCATTGGAGGCAACCGGCGCAGGGTCCGGTGGCACGCGAAATATTTCGGGCACGACGGTCTATCATAAGGCACTAGAGGCTGAGCTTTCGGACCTGCACCGCAAAGAGGCGTCGTTGCTGTTTACCTCCGCCTACATCGCAAATGATGCAACTTTGTCGACACTCCCGAAACTTTTTCCCGGTTTGATCATTTATTCTGACGCGTTGAACCATGCCAGCATGATTGAAGGCGTTCGGCGCAATGGTGGGGCCAAACGGATTTTTCGGCACAACGATGTCGCACATCTTCGACAATTGCTGGAGGCGGATGATCCAGAGGTGCCCAAGCTGATTGCGTTTGAGTCGATCTATTCCATGGACGGCGATTTTGGCCCGATTGAGGAGATCTGTGATCTGGCTCAGGAATTTGGTGCGCTGACCTATATCGATGAGGTTCACGCCGTCGGGATGTACGGGCCGCGTGGTGCAGGTATCGCTGAACGCGACGGCCTGATGGGACGTATCGACATCATCAATGGCACCTTGGCCAAGGCGTATGGCGTTATGGGTGGCTACATCGCTGCAAGTGCAAAAATGTGTGATGCTATAAGGTCTTACGCGCCGGGGTTCATCTTTACAACGTCGCTTCCACCCGCGATTGCGGCTGGTGCGGCGGCGAGTGTGCGACACCTAAAAACTGATCAAGCGCGCCGTGATCTGCATCAGGAACGCGCTAAAGCTTTGAAGCTGCGGTTAAAAGGCATGGGCCTGCCGATTATTGATCATGGCAGCCACATCGTGCCAGTGATTGTCGGAAACCCAGTTCATACCAAGATTTTGTCGGATATGTTGTTGGAAAATCACAGCGTTTACGTCCAGCCGATCAATTTTCCGACGGTTCCGCGCGGGACTGAGCGGCTCCGCTTTACACCGTCGCCGCTCCACGATCCGAAGATGTTGGACGATCTTGTGCACGCTATGGACAGCCTTTGGAGCCACTGTGCGCTGAATCGTGCCGATCTAGCAGGCTAGGCAATCTTCTACTGGTGCAAACATTTAGGTAAATGTGTTAACTTGATCCTTAAGCTGCTGGTTGGGGAATCAGTGCAGTGAACAATTAACGTGTTGGCCGGATCTTTTTGAGCAGGTAACCGAGCCAAATAATCGCGGGGCAGGGCCAAAATGGGCCAAGATGTGATACAGCAGCAGGCAAACCGTGCGCCTTATAAGGAATTAGAGGCGCTAGATGTGCCTTTGGGCGATTTGTTGCGTGGCGAACGTGCAACTCTTGGTAAATCTCTTCTCGATGTCGAACGCGAATTGAAGATTAAGGCATCTTATGTTGCCGCGATCGAGAACTCGGATTTGTCGGTTTTCACCACTCTTGGTTTTGTGGCCGGGTATGTCCGGTCTTATGCGCGGTATCTGGGGCTTGATCCTGAATGGACATTCCAACGGTTTTGCCGCGAAAGCGATTTTTCGGGTGTTCATGGTCTTTCGTCGATGCAAGCAAAGCAGGCCAAGCGCACGATGGCTGCAGCCCCCGGTCGGGGCGATCCCAATGATATCATCTCAGTGGCACGGGTGTCGTTCACACCTGCCAGAGAAACCTTCTTTTCGCAGGTTGAACCGGGTGCACTCGGTTCTGCCGCCGTTCTGATCGCGTTGGTCATGGGCATCGGCTACGGCGCCTTTGCGGTCTTTGAGGACGTGCAGCGATTGCAGATTGCCCCGGTTGAGCAAGCTCCAACAACATTTACCCAGCTTGATCCGCTGACAGCAGCTCAAGAGGGAATGTTATTTTCCGAATTGCCGTCTGGCCCAGATGCGCCGTTTCCATCGACTGCCCTTGACCGGCTTTACCGTCCGCAGGCGCTGGATGCCCCCGTTTTGATTCCGCGTGATCGGCCGATTGCGTCGCTGGACCCGAATGTAGGGGGCAATTTTGCGCCGCCGATCTTGTCCGTGTCATCGCGACCGTCGATTG
Organism: Paracoccaceae bacterium; assembly: GCA_047623825.1. GTDB lineage: Bacteria > Pseudomonadota > Alphaproteobacteria > Rhodobacterales > Rhodobacteraceae > JBLHOS01. The sequence goes on from JBLHOS010000059.1 coordinate 12,223, forward strand.
GCGTGCCCGATCCAAGTACCGTTCAGGTGACTGAGCGGGCCGAAGATGAAGTTATCCTTTTTGCCGTGCGCCCCAGTTGGATCCGCATCACATCTGCCAGCGGAACTGTGATCTATGAAGGAACGTTGAACCGCGGTGACAGTTTTGTGCTGCCGGCCGCTGAGACGGCTTCGACGCTGCGCGCAGGCAATGCAGGTTCACTATATTTCGCGGTAAACGGTGTGACCTTTGGGCCAGCTGGTCCTGGTGCCTCGGTTGCGCGTGATGTGGTCCTGTCCGCAGATGCGTTAAGTGCAACATATACGATGGCCAACGCCGAGGCGGATCCGGATCTGCCGATGATTGCCAGCCTGATCTTGTCCAGCCCTGCGGCAGATGGAATTCCAATCGGCGAATAATGTCGCAAGGCGTTGTATCAAGACCCGGATCGACCTAGATCTACCTCATAGAAAACGTGCTGCGCGGAGGCTTAGATGTCGCTCACTTCCATTCGTCCATGGCGCACAATTGAGCGCCGCAAAAGCCGTCAGATCCATGTGGGCTCGGTCCCAGTGGGCGGCGATGCGCCAATCACGGTGCAAACCATGACCAACACTCTGACGACGGATGTGGCGGCGACCATTGCGCAGGTGCAAGCGTGCGTTGAGGCGGGCGCTGATATCGTCCGGATCTCTGTGCCGGATCAGGCAAGCTCCAAGGCGCTAAAAGAGATTGTTGCCGAAAGTCCGGTGCCGATCGTGGCAGACATCCATTTTCACTATAAGCGCGGGATTGAGGCGGCCGAGGCCGGTGCAGCCTGCCTGCGGATCAACCCGGGCAATATCGGTGACGAGAGCCGCGTCAAAGAGGTGATTAAGGCGGCCCGTGATCATGGATGTTCAATCCGGATCGGCGTCAATGCGGGCTCATTGGAAAAGCACCTGCTGGAAAAGTATGGTGAACCGTGCCCCGCCGCGATGATCGAGAGTGGATTGGATCATATCCGCATCCTGCAAGACAATGATTTCCATGAATTCAAGATCAGCTGCAAAGCGTCGGACGTGTTCATGGCAGCCGCAGCGTATCATGGATTGGCTGAGGTCACAGACGCGCCGATCCATCTGGGTATTACCGAAGCGGGTGGTTTGACGACTGGGACAATCAAATCGGCCATCGGCATGGGTAATCTGCTCTGGGCGGGCATCGGTGACACGATCCGGGTATCGCTGTCTGCGGACCCGGTCGAAGAGGTCAAGGCAGGTTATGAGATCCTGAAAGCACTGGGGTTACGGCACCGGGGCGTAAACATAATTTCATGTCCGTCCTGCGCGCGCCAAGGCTTTGACGTGATCCGGACGGTTGAGGCATTGGAAGACCGGTTGTCCCATATCAAGACACCGATGAGCCTGAGTATTATTGGGTGCGTTGTAAATGGCCCAGGTGAAGCGCTGATGACTGATGTCGGTTTCACTGGTGGCGGCAATGGTGCCGGGATGGTGTATCTTGCGGGAAAACAAAGCCACAAGCTGAGCAATGATGAGATGATCTCTCATATCGTTGAGCAGGTTGAGAAAAAAGCGGCGGAACTTGACTCGGCTGAGGCGCAGCAGGCTACTGAATAAACCCTGCGGGGCGCAACCCTCCAGCCACTTTTTGATTTTCATCAAAAAGTGTTGGGCGTGGCACGATCACTTATGTGGTCATGTGGACATGTCCCTACGGCGCGCCACCTGAAAGGTCGACTGTCAGGGCTCTAGGTCAGTTTGCCTCCGGCGGGGATATTTGAAGAATAAGGAAGCGTGGTTCTGTTGGGTTAGCCCTTGCCAGACGAAACCCGTATGGCAAGGGCCTTCCTCATTCACGGCCATCGGGGTCCCCGCCTGCGCCGCAGAACCAAGGCCGCGTGAAATCATTAGGAATGGGTTAAGGTTAACGGCCTGCCTTCTTTATTCCCGAAATATCCCGGGGGCTGGCCCCTAATTGGCCCTTTAGGCCAATCCTTAGAATAAATTGACACAAGAAGAGTGCTACTCTGCCGCAAGTTGCTGGACGTGGCGCATTCCCATGAAACGGGACGCGGCGGAACCAGCCATCCAGATTAGGCGCCCGGCGCTGATTGTGGCCTCAATTTTGCGGGTGTCTGGATTAACAACAACCAGATCGGCGCGTTTTCCCGGGGTCAGGCTGCCTCTGTCAGACAGCTCGAGGATCTCTGCGGGTTTGGTGGAAATCATCGCCCATGCCTTAGCAAAACTTAGCAATCCTTGATCGCTCAGGCACCAAATCGCTTCGGCTAGGGCTGGGTAGTAGTAATCAGAAACCAGCGCATCACAAAGTCCATCTTCGATCAGGGCTGTGGCTGCTATATTGCCCGATTGTGAACCGCCACGTACGACATTGGGTGCGCCCATTATGACTGGATCATTCATCGCCTGAGCGGTTGCCGCCGCCGAACGGCTGGTCGGAAACTCGGCGATCCGTGCACCCAGCATCCGGTAATATTCCCGGGTTTCGGCGTCTGGATCATCATGGCTGCCATATAGCACTCCCATTTGATCAAACGCCTCAGCCAATTGGCACAGATGCCTTGGAACCTCAGGCGCCTGATCCGTGGCCGTGCGCACGACCTCGATTAGTTCACTTGCGGTTCGGTTGCTTTGACGAGCCCAAATCTCAAGCCTTGCGGGATTATTCTCCCACAAGCTTTGCGCTTCGGGCAGGTGGTTGTTGAAGACCACATAATCGATTCCAAAGCGCTTGATTGCAGCCAAAAGTTGGGCGCCGGTATCAATTGTGTGGGTTTCAGCCCTGATTTGCAGCCGGATGTCAGACAGCATTTGTGGGCGGTATTGCGCAAGGGCGGCCATCAGCGCCTCGGCTTTTTCAGGACCACGCGCGCCACCTTCCCAGCTCCAGCTTTGGGCAAACCACGCCGTGGTGATGCCGTTGGCCGCAAGTTCTCGGTCCGCCGATGCCAACCCAAGTTTTGGGTCAAATGGTGCGGTCGGGCGGGGCGATAGGTGTCGCTCAAACCCATCGCCGTGCAGATCGATGATGCCCGGTAGAATTAAATAGCCGGACAGGTCCACCTCTGGCAGGGGGCCGCGTGTGATCTGACCCTCAGCGAAGGACAGGCTGCGGCGTTGAAATTCACCGTCACGAAGGACGTGGGCGCCGGTGAGGCGCATCGGGGGAAGCCATTGATACATTTTGGGGCCGATCGAATAGTCATTTTTCAAGAACTTACCCAGAAACTGTATCGGAGGTATGACAGTACACCAGATTTAGTTCAGATCGCGTCCGTCCGGCGTGATGGTCAAGGTCACCCGGTCCCCCGCGAACCAAGTGGTGCCGTATTCGATATGGCGGCCTTGTGGATCAACGTTAATGTTAATTGTCCGCAAAATTGGCGCGCCTTCAGGGATTCGCAGATGCAGGGCTTGGGTGGCTGTTGCCAGTTTTGCGGTTAGGCGGGTGCTGGCGCGCGTGTAGTCCTGAATACCCTCACGCGCGAAGGCCGCGGTAATTGAGGGGTCCTGTCGCAGGTGGTCCAAGAAGTGCGGCAGTCGCACAGCTGGAAATACAGATCGTGCCAGTGCGACAGGCGCGCCGTCAACCAGGCTGATCCCCTCATAGACATGGACCATCTCGGCAGTGGTCAGATCCAGTGCGGCGGCCTCTTTGACTGACGCGCGACGCGTTTGCAGTGTCAGCACAGTCTTTTCGGGCATCCGCCCCATTGCAGCGATATTTTGGGTAAACCGGATCCGCCGTCCCATCGGGTATTCGGTCGGAACTGAGGCAACAAAAACGCCGGCACCGCGCCGGGCGTGGACCAGACCTCGCCCCGACATCTCCGCAATTGCGCGGCGAACCGTGTGGCGGTTCACACCAAACCGAGCAGCCAGCGCGCTTTCGGTCGGAATTTTCTCACCAGCGCGGTACTGACCTTGAGCAATTTCGGCGGTCAGTGTGGCCAGAATCGCCTTCCAGACTGAAGTTTTTGCGGCAGGTGAATCTTGGGTTATGGGCATTCTGTCACAGAAGTTTCACGAGAGGTGGGGTTGAGCGACTCGAGATATGGGTCTAGAAGTTGTCTAGTTGTATAGTAACGTAGACAAATCCACAAGGTGTCTAGATGACCAGCAATCTTCAAGAAATGACCGACCGTAAAACTTGGCTTGGTATTTTGGCCAAGGCAGCGCCAGCCCAGCTTGATGCGCTTTTGGTGCAATTCGGCACGCTGCCGGACCATGACGTCTTGCGACAACCCGAGATAGGGGGCGCAATGGTGCGGGGCCGTATCGGCGCTGTTGGGCAGGCCTTCAACTTAGGCGAAATGACGGTCACGCGGTGCAGTGTCAAATTGACTGAGGGCGCTGTTGGTCATGGCTATGTGCAGGGGCGCGATAAAACCCATGCGCATCAAGCAGCCTTGGTAGATGCGATGATGCAGACCGGGCAGGCGGCACTGCTGCGCCGGGTCGTATTGGGCCCGCTGGAGGCCGAGGCGCAGGCAAGAAAAACCACGCGCGCGGCCAAGGCAGCAGCAACCAAGGTTGATTTCTTTACGATGGTGCGGGGAGAAAACTGATGGATGACCAATCACTGACGGGCGGATTTGTAGAGGCCCCGACCCAGTCGGCTTTTGCTTTTCGCAACACCATGCAGGCCTTGGCGCGACCTGGTCGGATATATGTTTTGGAAGGGGCCACACCGCCAGCCCCGATGTCGATAGCGGCGGGTGTTCTGGCGCTGACCCTGATTGATGCAGAGACCAAGGTTCATCTGGTGGGGGCCTATGACACAGACGCGATCCGCACATGGATCACCTTTCAGTGCAACGCGCCGCTGGTGTCTGCCGATAAAGCCGATTTTGCCTTCGGAAACTGGGATGATCTGCGAGATCTGCCGTGGCGGATCGGGACATCGGAATATCCCGACCGGTCCGTGACACTAATCGTTGAGACCGAAAATCTATCGAACACGAATATGGTGCTGCAAGGCCCAGGGATTGAGGATCAAGCCTTACTGTCCTTGCCGGAATTGTCCTTCTTCAAGATGAACAATGCACGGTTTCCACTTGGAATTGATTGCTTTTTTGTCGATGGAAACAAAGTTGCGGGGCTGCCACGCAGTACCCGGATCAAGGAGGCGAACTGATGTACGTTGCTGTAAAGGGTGGCGAACGGGCGATTGAAAACGCTCATGCCTGGCTGGATGAACAGCGCCGTGGAGATCCTGAGGTCGTCGAGCTTTCGGTGCCACAGATCCGTGAACAGCTGAAACTGGCGGTTAATAGGGTCATGGCCGAAGGTTCGCTTTATGATCCGGATTTGGCGGCACTTGCGATCAAGCAAGCACGCGGGGACCTGATTGAGGCTATCTTTTTGATCCGTGCTTACCGAACCACTTTGCCGCGTATCGGGATGACCAACCCGATTGAGACCGGTGAAATGGCTTGTGACCGTCGCATCTCAGCGACCTTTAAAGATGCGCCGGGTGGGCAGGTTTTGGGCGCTACATTTGACTATACGCACCGGTTGCTGGAGTTCAAATTGGCCGCTGAAGGACTGCCGCCCAAAGCCGCATCGCAAGCCGAAGCGCGCGAAGAACCTACTCCGCATATTGCCGAATTTCTGATAAAAGACGGGCTGATACAGCTCGACGTTGATCTGGACGAAACACCGCCAGATCTTACGCGGGAGCCATTGGCCTTTCCGGCGAACCGTCCGTTGCGGTTACAATCTTTGACGCGCGGCGATGAGGGGTTTGTTCTAGGCATGGCCTATAGCTCGCAACGTGGATACGGCCGCAACCATCCGTTTGTCGGTGAGTTACGGGTCGGTACTTGTGATGTAGAGATGGAGATCCCGGAATTGGGGTTCTCTATCGTTGTCGGTGAGTTAGAGGTCACTGAGTGTGAGACGGTAAACCAGTTCATGGGCTCCAAAACTGAGCCACCGCAATTCACCCGAGGCTACGGTCTGGTCTTTGGCCATTGTGAGCGTAAAGCCATTTCCATGGCGCTGGTTGATCGGGCCCTGCGTTGGAAAGAGTTGGGTGAGGACGATGTCGGCGCCCCGACGCAGGATGAAGAATTTGTCCTGAGCCATTCAGACAACATTCAGGCCAGCGGCTTTTTGGAACATATCAAACTGCCCCATTATGTCGATTTTCAGTCTGAACTGGAACTGATCCGGCGGATCCGGGCGGAAGCACAATCCTACCAAGCAGCGCAAAATGCGCAGGAGGCTGCGGAATGACCGAACAAGCGCATTATAATTTCGCGTATCTGGATGAGCAGACCAAACGCATGATCCGGCGCGCGATCCTTAAGGGTCTGGCGATCCCAGGATATCAAGTGCCGTTTGCCAGCCGAGAGATGCCAATGCCTTATGGGTGGGGCACAGGCGGGGTTCAGGTCACAGCTGCGTGCCTGATGCCGGACGACACACTGAAGGTGATTGATCAGGGAGCCGACGACACAACGAACGCCGTCTCGATCCGCAAATTCTTTGAAAAAACTGCCGGTGTCGCGGTGACTGAGACGACGTCTGAGGCGACGATCATCCAGACCCGGCACCGCATTCCCGAAGAGCCACTGACTGAGGATCAGATCCTTGTTTATCAGGTGCCGATCCCGGAGCCATTGCGGTTTTTGGAACCGCGTGAGACCGAGACCCGCAAGATGCATGCGTTGGAAGAATATGGGCTGATGCACGTAAAGCTATATGAGGACATCTCTCAACATGGTGAGATCGCAACCGCCTATGCCTATCCTGTGCTGGTGGAAGATCGTTATGTGATGGATCCATCGCCGATCCCTAAATTCGATAACCCTAAGATGGCAATGGCCGCTATCCAGCTATTTGGGGCTGGTCGAGAGCAGCGGATATATGCAGTGCCA
>JBLHOS010000060.1:0-18824 GCA_047623825.1 Paracoccaceae bacterium
TCCCAAAGCTCGGCAGCAACAGCGCGATCAGCACGCATTGCACGCCAAACGCCATTCCCGACCAGCGCGCAGTGATCCAGGCAAGTCCGTTCATATTCAAGATCGCACCGTTCACACCCGACAACAGGCTAACGGTTTGTCCGATGGCAAGAATTCTGAGAACTGCGCCATGATTTTCGAAACTGGCATCAAACAACGACAACAGCCAGTCGGGCCAGAAAAAGCACAACACGACAACTGGGCTCAGGGCTAGCGACAGGCCCCGCGTTCCCAAGGTCAGTTGGCGCTGTACGGTGGACAAGGCCTGCGGCGTTGCCGAGGCGTGCGCAATGCTTGGTTGAAGGGCCGCCTGCAGCGCCTGCAAACCAAATGCAATCAGGCCCGCGACCTGGCTGGCCACCCGGTAAACTGCGACGTCACTGGCACTCATCCAGATACCAACAGCGATCAGCCCAGCCAACATGTAAAGCTGTACCATTCCATTGGCCAAAACGAACGGCGTCGCGGCACGGACATGGTATCGCCATACGTTGTGCTGAATTGGACGCGACGGCAGATTTCGCAGGGTCACCGCGTGCAGTCGCCCAGCAATCAATCCAGCCGCTATGACGATTAACGTCACTTCGGCCAACCCAAATGCCAGCAAAAGCGTCTGAACATCCAAACCAACGCCCCACCCCCACGCAATCGCAACATAAAGGCAAAAAACCAAAGGCCGGCCAATGCCCTCCAACGCCTGCCCCAGAACCACCCGGTCAAGCGCTTGCAGGGCGCCACTCGCGACCTGCACAATCGCTACAGGTGCGATCAACCAAGCCGCGGCTTGTGTTGGCACACTCATGCTCCAACCAGGTACGGCCCCTGCCAGCATATGCAGCATCAGCGCCGCGGCGCCGGATAAGATGGCAACAAAAGATCCGCTAATGATCAGGATGCGGCGTAGCTCTGTGCCAGCCCCTTGCGCCAAGGCACGGTTCACCGCGTAGACGATGTAAACGTGGAAACCGTAGCGGCTAAAGACGGCGACCAATGCTGCAGTTGCGACCCCAAAGGCAAATTCGCCGAACACCTCGGCGCCAATACTGCGCGTCAGAAAGATCATCACCAGAAACGCCAATCCTGCCTGGCAAACCTTAACGATTAGGCCACCACCGATCCGTGACATCAGCGGCGACAAGGCATTCCATTGTGGGCGGGGAGAGCGGGGCGCGCGATCAATCATGACAATTGGGCTGCCTCGCAAGCCAGCCGCGCATCATCTGCTGATCTCTGAATATCAAACATTGGCCCATCCATCGCCGATGGGCCGCCTGACCCGTTGATTTTAGGCTAGGTCCAAGGTCTTACCAAAGCGTGAACAGAGTCTCGCCATAGTTAATATGCAAAACGCAGCCCGGTCAGGGGCTGCGTCTGTCGTGGTCAGTTTGGGATTAGATCTGGGCCAGATCTAGGTTGCGTCAGACCGTGCTCTGGGCCTCAAGGGCCGGGGCCTTAGATCCACCGATCTCAATCTGGCGAGGTTTCAGCGCCTCAGGCACTTCGCGCACCAGATCGATATGCAGCATGCCATCAGCGGCATTTGCACTGGTGACCCGCACATGATCGGCCAGTTGGAATCGCTTTTCAAAGGCGCGCGTGGCGATGCCGCGATGTAGATACGTCCGTACTATCTCATCCTTGGCCTTGGTGGCTGAGACGACCAACGCATTCTCGCGCTGCTCAACGCTTAGGTCCGCGTCAGAAAAGCCCGCAACCGCAATCGAAATTCGATACGCATTGTCATCAGTCTTTTCGATATTGTACGGGGGATAGCTGCTGGCGGTCACGTCTTGGGTCATAACCCGATCCAGCATGTCAGCCACGCGGTCAAAACCAACGGTGGCCCGGTAGAGTGGTGTTAAATCATAGCTTCGCATCAAGTCATCCTCCTTTGAGCGATAACACAAGGTGTTTGGCGGTCCAGATGGCCCCACCAGAAACATCCCGACCCATCTTTGGCATCGGAACAAGATAGAGTTGGGAAGATCGGTGGGCAGTTTCAAGAGGGGCACATCAAGGCCTTACAAACCGCGCTCCAATGTTGTCGCGCCCGGTGTCGGCGTCCCCCAATCTGCGGACCTGCGGCAAGGATTGGCTTAAGATTGCCTGTTGGCCCGCCAACAGATCCAGCATCACGTCCAACTCACCTTGCAACTCAACTGACAGCGCAACCGGCTCATCACGCCATTGCGCCCGCGCTGAGACGACCGAGACGACATTCATTTCGCCGCCATATTCCAAAAAGATCGGTGCTCCGGATGATCCGCGCACCACATGGCACGACAACACCAAAACGCCCAGATCCTGCGCCAAGACCTGGCAATCATCCTCTAGCGAGGCAACATCAGCCCGGTCTTCACCGTATGAGACAACTTGCACGCCGTCGCCTACGATCGCGACGCCGTTCGTCGCAAAGGGGCGGATGTCAGGGTCATGAATTGGACTTTCCAACTGCAGGATGGCCAGATCACTCCCTACGAAACGCAGATCATCGGGTAGGCCATGTTCATAGTCGGGATGGATCAGGCTGCGCGCAATTCGGCGCCGCGCATCGGGTCGGCCAATGCGCAAACCCGCGTTAAAAATCAGTTGCGCATCGCCCAACCGCGCTGCCTGTTCATCATAAAGGCAATGGGCGGCTGTCAGGATGATATCTTCCGAGATCAAAGTGGCAGTGCAAAACCCCACGCCGGTGTCCAGTCGTCCCACCGCTTCCCAACCACGGGTCTGGTCGACAGTCTCAAGGGCCTGTAGCGGGCCCGGGCTGCTGGCAACTGTCGGAAAGCGCGCCCGATCCTGCCCCAACGCAGGCAAAGCCAGACACGTTATGATAGCAACAATCGAAACAGAAGCGCGCATGGTCCCTCCGACCGCGTAAAACGTCGGGCGAAGGTTATGAAAATAGTTGGGCGAAATTGGGGCTGATGCCTAGCGCAGGATCGGAACCGCAGGCGTCCGTTTTCCGTCTTGGTCCAAAGCGGGTGGCTTTGGTCCGCCAGTCGCCCAATCCAGCAACTCAACGGTGTGCACAATCGGAATGTCTGTGCCGCCACCGATTTGCATCATGCAACCGATATTTCCCGCCGCGATGATGTCTGGCGATTTGGCCTCCAAGGTCTGAACCTTGCGGGCCTTCAGCTGTTTTGAGATCTCAGGCTGCATCAGATTGTAGGTCCCAGCAGAGCCACAGCACAGATGACTGTCCGCAGGCTCAACCACCTTGTAGCCCGCGCGCTTCAACAGATCCTTGGGAAAGGTCTTGATCTGCTGGCCGTGCTGCAACGAGCAGGCCGCGTGATACGCAATGACCAGCCCCTTGTCGTCCCCTTGCGGCAGGTCCAATTTCATCAACACTTCCGACACGTCCATCGCGATTGCGCTAACCGCTTTGGCCTCCCCAGCCAAATCTTCATTGCGAAACATATGGCCGTAATCCTTAACCGTCGTCCCGCACCCCGAGGTGTTGATGACGACGGCGTCCAGCCCGTCACCTGACATCTCACGCCCCCAAGCCAGAATATTCTTGGCCGCAGTGCTATGGCTTTCAGCGGTCTTGCCCATGTGATGGGTCAGCGCGCCGCAGCACCCCTGCCCATCTGCGATCACAACGTCACAACCCAGCCGGGTCAGCAGCCGGATCGTGGCATCATTGATATCGGTATTCAGCGCCCGCTGCGCGCAGCCCGTCATCAAGGCAACCCGCATTTTCCGCGTCCCCTCAGCCTTAAACACCTGCGGGTCATCGTTACGGCTAACCGGTGGGATAGATTTTGGCGCCATCTCCAGCATTGCACGCAGGCGCGCATCTGGCATTAGCCGCGCAAAAGGCCGCGCGATCTTGGCCCCCAACAACGCCACGCGAAAACGCATGGGATACGGCAGAATGCGCGCCAAGACCCAACGCAAGGCCCTGTCACTTAGGGGCCGCTTATAGGTTTGCTCAATATATTCACGCGCATGATCCACCAGATGCATGTAATGCACTCCACTTGGGCACGTGGTCATACAGGCCAGACAGCTGAGACACCGATCAATGTGTTTGACTGTCTTTTCATCTGCAGGACGGTTGTTCTCCAACATATCTTTTATAAGATAAATTCGTCCCCTTGGGCTGTCCAACTCATCGCCCAAAATCTGATAAGTCGGGCAGGTCGCTGTGCAAAACCCACAATGTACACAAGATCGCAAAATCTCATTGCTGCGCTGGATCTTGGGAATTTTCATCTGCTCAGGGCTGAAATTCGTCTGCATATTTTTGCGTCCTCAGGCCATCAGGCCAGGGTTCAGGATCCCACGGGGATCAAACTTAGCGCGCAACCCATCGCTTAACGCTTGGATCGGTGCGGCCTGCGGATGAAAGACCGACAGCGCGCTGCGCGTCGCCGCACTGGCGCGAATTAGGGTCGCGTGCCCTGCAAATCCGCTCAGCTTGGCGCGCAGATCGGTGCCTTCAGTAACCAAGGCCCAGATCAGGCCACCGCCCCAGTCATAAAATACGTCGCCGCCGATCATCTCGGCCACGCCGGGTGCGTCACTTGGCTTGACCGATAGACGCCACACATCACCTGACCGGTCTGCAAAAACCGCAGCATCGCGAATTGCAGCCCAACTGGCCTTCATTACCTCCGGCTCACGCTCAGTCCGCACCGAACCATAAGCGCTGACGATTTCGCTAACTTGGCGAATTCGGTATGCCACACTGTTGGTGAACCCTTCCAGACGCAGCATCGTGATCGGATGTTCGTCAATCCCCTTGGGGAAATGCGCGGCACCGCTGATCTCAAACGGGGATCCTAGGGCTGCGGACATGACCTCAACCGCCTTGGCATCGCTTAGCCCGTCGATCATCACGCAACCGCTGGCCTCAATGCCTGGTAGGACTTTGAATGCAACCTCAGACAACACGCCAAGGGTGCCGTAACTGCCCGCCAAAAGCTTCACCAGATCATAGCCGGTGACATTCTTCATGACCCGACCGCCATTTTTGATTGCCGCGCCCATCCCGTCAACGAAACGCACACCGATCAGACTGTCGCGGCACGCCCCCGCCTGAATACGCCGCGGGCCAGAAACATTGGCCGCCACCACGCCGCCAATCGTCGGCACACCTGCGGTGCCCAGCAACGTCCGGTGATCCATTGGCTCAAACGGCAACCGCTGATTGTCGGCCGCAAGGGCCGCCTCGATCTCTGCCAAAGGCGTGCCTGCCTTGGCTACAATCGTCAACGCACCCGGCTCATACAGCTCAATGCCGCTCAACTCAGCTAGACTTAGCAAATCACCCGCAACCGGGCGCCCCAAGGGCCGCGTACCGCCGCCTTGAATGCGCAGCGCACCCGCAGAGCCCGCCACTATTTCACACAATTCAGCTTCGGTTTTCGGCGTCAACATGCCAGCCACTCTCTTCCTTATTCCTCAAATATCCTGGGGATGGGGGCGAGCCCCCACCCTCACGCCACGTGTTGCAACCGGCGTCGACCGTCTGACACAGCCAACGGAAACACTTTTGCCGGGTTCAACAGCCAAGCCGGATCAAACACGTCCTTGACCTTCATCTGGCATTCCAGATCTGCGGGCGCAAACTGCACGGTCATCAGATCGCGCTTTTCGATCCCGACCCCATGTTCACCAGTCAAACAACCACCAACCTCAACACAAAGCCGCAAGATATCGGCGCCCATCTCCTCACACAGCTCCAGATCGCCGGGCTTATTGGCGTCAAACAAGATCAGCGGATGCATATTTCCATCGCCTGCGTGGAACACGTTGGCGACATCTAGGCCGTATTGCTTGGACAATTCCGCGATCCGTCGTAGAACTTCGGGCAAGGCTGACACCGGGATCGTCCCATCAAGACACATGTAATCGTTGATCTGACCCATCGCACCAAAAGCAGATTTGCGGCCCAACCATATCTTGGCACTCTCCTCTGCTGATTGGCTTTGGCGCAACTCAACCGGATCATGTTTGCGCGCAATCTGCATGATCACGCCCAATTGCTCATCAATTTCTGCGTCTGAGCCTTCGACCTCAACAATCAACAACGCCTCACACATCGGATAGCCGGCTTTCGCAAAGGCCTCAGTCGCCTCAATGCAAGGCCGGTCCATGAACTCAATGGCAACTGGCAAAACGCCTGCCTTGATGATGTCCGACACGCAGGCCCCTGCAACCTCATTATTGTCAAATCCGATCAGCACGGGCCGCGCGCCTTCTGGCTTGCGCAAAATCCGCAGCGTCGCCTCAGTAACCACAGCCAATTGCCCCTCAGAGCCACAAATCACCCCCAGCAAATCATACCCCGCCGGGTCCAAATGCGCGCCGCCGATCTCCATGATCGTGCCATCCATCGTGACCAGGGTCACACCCAACAGGTTATTCGTGGTCACGCCATATTTTAGGCAATGCGCGCCACCAGAGTTCATCGCAATATTGCCCGCGATGGCGCAGGCCAGTTGGCTTGACGGATCAGGCGCGTAAAAAAATCCTTCTTCTTCAACAGCACCAGTAACGCTTAGGTTTGTCCGGCCTGTCTGCACCCGGATAAATCGATTGTCATAGTCGGTTTCCAGCACGTCACTTAGGCGCGACACCCCCAGAACAACGCAATCGGCGGTTGGCAACGCACCACCAGCCAGCGACGTGCCCGATCCGCGCGGCACAACTGGCACGCCCTCTTGATGGCAAATCTTCAGAACAGCTGCGACCTCTTGGGTCGATCCGGGCAGCACCACCACCATAGGCGGGCAGCGATACGCAGTCAGCGCATCACATTCATAGGCCTTGGTTTCAGCCTCGTCGTAGATCACTGCGGTTAGGGGAAGCACCGATTGAAGCCGCGATACGACGCGCGCTTTTTTTGACAAGATCATCTGATCTGGTTTTGGCATTTCCATGATGTTCCCTCCCGTTCCGCCCAATTTGGTAAAGAAATATAACCAATTCTGTCAATTGACAAGTCTCTTTGACAGATGACGCCTCTGTGCGACATGCAGAACGTAATTTTATAACATATGTGGCGCATGCGAAATCGATTGTCAGTCCTGACCTTGCTTGCACCGATCGCGGCGGCTGATCGCGCTCAAATCTTGGCCGTTGACGTCACAAACTGGGGCGATAGCCAGCAATTCAGCGTCACGTTGCACCATTCAGATACTGGTTGGGATGATTATGCGGATGGCTGGAACATTCGCGCTGCTCAGGGGAGCACACTTGGCTTTCGTCTGCTCACCCACCCCCCATGTCGAAGAATAGCCTTTTACGCGCGCGCCCTTCGTTATTCAGAAAATATCCCCGCCGGAGGCATCAAATCTCTTTGGCACCAAACGGACACATCCCTTTAACGCCGCCCTTCGCGAAGCCACGCAGCCAGCATCAGTCCAGCGGCCAACAATAAGAAAATCCAGGCAGAAATCAGCGGCCGCACCGTTACATCCGTCGTCAGATAGGCTGCCCTCGGGGTCAAGCCTATCCAGCCGCGACCAGCGGCATTGCGCCTCTCAGCCACGCGTCGCAAATCCGGGAGGCCGTCTTCCAACCGTAAAATACCACCGCGCAGCACCCCCACCGCTGGTTCCAGACGCGTGCCACTTGCAATCGTCTCTTCAAATTCTCGCGGTGCTGCGGGGCCCAAGGCAATGACCGTTTCCAGATCACCCTCGGCCAGCCGGTAAAGCCCGACATCTGTGCCACTGACCTCCGCGCTAAAACGACCTGGCGCCACTTCTTCCAGTTCAAGCAACTGCTGGGATCCATCTGGCGCCGTGATGGTCACAGCCCCGATTGCACCGGCGAGCGTCTGGCGCGTGACCCGCAAGTTCTGCCCAACGGCCTCGGCGCGCAACGCCTCTTCCTCAAGGTCTGGCTCTGCCATCATCCAATGGGCCAGACGGCGCAGCAGTTCCAGTTGCGGCCCCCCGCCTTCATAGCCCCGATCCCACAGCCATGCGTGGTCAGAGGCCAACAGCGCCACGCGCCCCTCTCCGACCCGATCCAGCATCAATAGCGGTGCGTCATCTGCCCCTTGCATCACAGTTTGCCCGCTCTGCTCAGTCAACTCAATCTGGCGAAACCAGCGCCCCCAGGGCGCATCGGGGTCCGACAGCGGCGCATGTGCAGACTGCAACCCAGTCGTCACTGGATGCCGGTTTCCCAGATCTGTGACCATTGGCAAGAACGGCGTCTCCATCACCCGTGCTGTAGGCCGACCCGGCATAATATTAGCCAGCGGCGTGCGGTAGAGCGAGTCTGCCGAGGCAAAATCAGGCCCTGCCGCCACCAACAAAGCCCCACCATTTTCGACATATTGCCGGACGTTGTCCAAATACAGCATCGGTAGGATACCGCGACGGCGGTAGCGGTCAAAGATGATCAGATCGAACTCATCAATCGCCTCCATGAACAGCTCACGGGTTGGAAAGGCGATCAGCGACAACTCAGTTACGGGAACGCCGTCTTGCTTATTGGGTGGGCGCAGAATGGTGAAATGTACCAGATCGACCGATGGATCGGACTTCAGCAAATTACGCCATGTCCGCTGGCCCGGATGCGGTTGACCACTGACCAACAAAACCCGCAACCGGTCACGCACGCCGTTGATCTGCACAACGGCTGAGTTATTGCGGTCCGTCAGCTCACCGGTGGCCTCGGGCACCGTAAACTGTAACACGTTTTGCCCCGCATGATTTAGCGTCAGGGGTAATTCCAGATCCTCCCCGACGGGCACAAGGAACCGGCGCGCCGGATCCCCATCAATTGAGATAAACAGCTCCGACGATCCACCCAAACCAGGCGGCACAGCTCCCTGATCCTCCAACCGAACTGTCAAAATGAACTCTTCGTCCAAAATAGCAAACGCCGGCGCATTGTGAATGACCAGCCGACGGTCCCAATCGGTTTGCCGACCGGTCAGCAGCACGTGCAGCGGGGCCGGCAAATCAGGCGCCAAGCCCGCATCATGCAATTGTCCGTCAGTTAACAAGATCGCACCTGCGATCCGGGCGCGCGGCTCAGCGGCCAATACCTCGTTTAAGGCGGTCATCAACAGACTGCCGCTGTCGCCCTCACCGTCGCCAACACGCACTTCGCGCAACTCCATGCCCAACGCGCCAACCTCGGCTTGTAGGTCCGCCAAAGCCTCAGCCACCTGCGCCCCGCGGTCCGACAGTCCCTGACTTGCAGTCTCATCAATCACCAGCAAGACAATATCACTTAATGGGTCGCGTTCCTCATTTTGCAGCGCAGGGTTGGCTAGCGCTGCCAGCAAGGCAATACCGGCCAACGCGCGCATCGGCCAACCTATGAGACCACGCCAGAAGGCCAGCGCCGTCATGACCAACAGGGCGGCCGCCAGCCCCCAGATCAGGGGCCATGAAATCAGCGGATCAAACAAGATATCCTGCGCCATGCCTATTGTCCCAACCGTTCCAGCAATGCCGGGACGTGTACCTGATCCGATTTGTAGTTCCCGCTAAGGACATGCATCACCAGATTAACGCCAAAGCGGAACGCGATTTCGCGCTGCCGCTCACCGGTATATCCGCGCCCGACCGGGAACATCGCCCGCCCGCTTTCATCCACAGCCCAGGCACTGGCCCAGTCATTGCCGCCGATCACCACAGGGGTCACACCGTCGTTCAGGTTTCGAAACGGCATACCCTCAACCACTTCGGCGTCCGGCGGTGCAGCTTCAACCCAAACATCGCGGCTAAGATGTCGACCAGGAAAATCCTGTAACAGATAGAAGGTTCGGGTCAGCACGTGATCCTCTGGGATCGGTTCCAGCGGTGGAATATCCAGCGGAGCCGCCAGTTCGCGCAACCGCCGCCCGTTTGGCGTAGCCGATCCAAAGCGTCCGATATCAGCGTCTCGCGTATCGAAAACGATCATGCCGCCAGACCGCAGATAGGTATTCAGCCGAGCGTACGCCTCTGACGACGGGATCGGCTGATCCGGCGTTATCGGCCAATAAAGCATCGGGAAGAACGCCAGCTCATCCAACTCAAGGTTCACGCCCAGTGGCTCTGCTGGTTCAACCGAGGTGCGCCGGAACAAGGTTGTACTTAACCCGGTCAGCCCAGCGTAGGACACCTGATCCAGGCGGCTATCGCCGGTCATGACATAGGCCAAAGTAATCTCGGACGTGGCAAGGATCGCCAGTTCATCCTGCGCTGACAGCTGCGCATCAGCTGGCGCCACCATCAACGCCAAGCCCATCACCACCGCGGCCGCACCAGAAGACCGGCGCACCAGCGACAAACGCCCCGACAGCCACAGTGCCGCCAAACTATCAACCAGCAGCAAGATCAACGCAGTGCTCAAAAATGCCGCCATCAGCTCAGTTGCGGCCTCTACTGACATGCCTTCCAGCCGAACGCTGGCGGGCCAAACCGCCGGGCGCAATTCGGTTTCGGCACCGATCACGTTGCGCGCCACGCGGCGATCACCGCCCGCGTAAAGCCCCGGCAACAGACCCGCAGACAGCTGTGCGCGCGCCAGATCGAGACCCGCAACCCCCGGCCGGCTGCCGGCATCGCGCACCTGACCAAACCCGTCCAGCACCAGTTCAGGCACCCAAGTGATGCCTTCCATATCCGCTGCATCCGGGCTGATCGGCCGAGTTGAAATCGCCAATCGCTCAAGCATCTGCACAAACAGTCCCGACAATGGCAGGCTCGACCATTCCGCATTCGCCGTGACATGGAACAAGATCACTTGCCCCTGCCCCAGAGGTTTGCGCGTGACCAGCGGCGTGCCATCGGCAAGTGCGGCAATCGTGCGCTCTGACAATGTCGGATCGGGCTGCGCCAAAACCTGTGAGGTCACAACCACATCTTCGGGCACCTGCAGCCCATAAAACGGCGTATCATCCGCAAACGGTCGGATCGCTTGCGGTTCGCCCCAGCTCATAGCGCCACCAACAGACCGGCCGCCCGCCCGCAGGCGCACTGGCATCAACGGCTCCTCGGCACTGCGCCCCACGTCAGATCCGGCAAGTCGAGGCCCGGCGAACCGCACCAAAAGCCCACCGGCTTTGACCCAGTCCTGCAATCCTTGGTCCTCTATTGGGCTAAGTTGCGCAATATCTGCCAGCATGATCACATCTGGATTTGCCAGCAGCATGTCACTCAGCTCACCTTCCAGCAGGTCTGCTGTTGGCTCCAACGCTTGGCGCAGATAATGTAGTGCTGACAGCAGTTCCTGCCCCTCTTGATCCGCGGCCCCAGCCAGCAAGGCCACCTCGCGCCGTTGTAGCGCGTCATCAGTCAGCACCACGGCACCGGCACCCCGAACCTCAGCAATTTCAAACCGGCGGATCCGGTTGCGCAATTCGGCGGGCAACGACAAGGACAATTCGGTCTGGGTCTCGCCGCGCTCAAACCGCATCTCTTGGCGCGCCAGTTCCCGCTCAATCCCGGCTGGATCCAGACCATGGGCGGTCATTGTAACCTGACGCTCTTGGCCGTCGTTGATGCGCAGAGCGGGTACATAAATGATGCCATCCTCAAATCGTGGCACGCCAAGCGCCAAAACATCCGTCAGGCCCTGAAATACCGTCACCGACCCTAACGTTTCAAATTGATCAGCGACAGCGCGGGTTCCATCACGCGCTATCCCATCGGCGAACCAAAAGACCTCCATCGGGCCTTGTAATGTTTCTGCCCATTCTAGAACGGCCAACATATCAGGCGCAAAGGGATCAGGTGTCAAATTGTCCAACCGCGCGCGCCAAACATCCGCCGATTGCACCTGCAGATCGCCCGACGGTAAATCTGTCAGTCGCACGAATGAGACCGGCCGCCCGGCGCGCCCCGCCTCCTCCAGCAAAACCCCAGCACGTTCAAGCCGCGCCGACCAGTCCCGCGCACTGGCCCAACTGCTATCCATCACAACCAACAACGGCCCCGATCCAGCCCGTTCATCAACTGGGTTCAATACCGGTCCCGCAAAGCCGATGATGGCTGCTGCAACCGCAAGGACCCGCAGCAGCAACAGCCACCACGGTGTTTTATTCGTCTGGCTGTCATCATCCTTCAGCCCCAACAGCAACATCACACCGGGAAACCGACGACGGATCGGCGCAGGCGGCACTGCGCGCAGCAACCACCACAAAATAGGTAAGGCCAACAGGCCAACCAGCAGCAGCGGGGCCCCAAAAGCAAGCGAGCCGATCATGCGCGCACCCGTTCAAGCGCTCGGTAAAGCCACAGCAACGTAGGTTCCGCCAACTTGTCGGTGTGATGACAGTGATAACGCCAGCCAGTGCGCCGCGCCACGTCCTGCAATCGCGCTTTGCGGGCAGCCAATCGCTCTAGATACGCCTCGCGTAGGCCTTTGGCCTTTAAGGTCTCAAACCGCACGGCACCCGACATGCTTTCAAAAACTGTGCGCCCGTCAAACGGAAACGCCTCCTCGTCGGGATCCAGAATTTGCACCAGTGCCCCTTTGACGCCGCGATCAGCCGCTTGGGTCAGCGCCTTTTCGACCGGCGCAGGATCGCCCAAAAAATCGGAGAAAAACACCGCGCGCGACCCCATCGGCATAACCCTTGGTTTTGGCGCGCCGTAGTCACCTGCATCCTCAGGATCCATCAGCGCTGCGGCCAGTTTAATCAACTGGCCCTCACCGCCGCGTGGGGGTTCGCTCAGGTGGATCAGGCCGACCCGTTCACCGCCGCGCACCGCCAAAACCGCCAGCGCCATCGCCAAAGTCTGGGCCCGACGCAATTTGGAGGGGCGATCCTTGCCACCAGAAAACGTCATCGATTGGGCATCATCCACACCCAACATCACGCTTTGCGCCGCCTGCCATTCGGTTTGGCGCACAAAATGCGTGTCTGACAGGGCCGACCGTCGCCAATCGATACTGCGGTGGGCATCGCCCGCCTCGGCTTGGCGGTATTGCCAAAACTCATCACCAGTGCCTGCACGCTTGCGGCCATGCTCCCCAAGCAGGATAGTCGCGGCCAGATGTTGAGCATCGGCCATCAGGACGGGCAGGCTGCTTGCCACCGCCTCTGAGCGGTGCCGCAGCGTATCTGGCGTGTGAAGGGAGGGGTCGGTCAAGCCGCCGCCTCAATGCGCGTGACCCGCGCTGTGACCTCATTAATCACATCTTCCAGAACCACCCCTTCGGCGCGCGCCGCAAAGCTAAGCGCCATTCGGTGGCCCAACACCGGACGCGCCATTGCGGCGACATCATCGACCGACGGCACAAGGCGTCCGTCCAGCAACGCACGCGCACGAACCGTCAGCATCAGGGCTTGGGCCGCCCGTGGACCGGGACCCCATGCGACCGAGCTTTTGACAACATCAGGCGCGTCTTCGGTATCCGGGCGGCAGGCGCGCACAAGATCAAGGATCAGATCCACAATCGCATCCCCCACCGGCATCCGGCGGACAACAGTTTGTGCTGCGATTAGTTCGGCTGCGGTAAAGACCTGCTCAACCACCGCGGTTTTCGTCCCGGTTGTCGCCATCAAGATCCCACGCTCGGTTTCCCGGTCCGGGTAATCCACATCGATCTTCATCAAAAAACGGTCCAATTGCGCCTCTGGCAATGGATAGGTGCCCTCTTGCTCAATCGGGTTTTGCGTGGCCAGCACATGGAACGGCGCGGGCAAGCTTCGGTGTTGACCCGCGATTGTCACCTCATGTTCCTGCATCGCCTGCAATAACGCCGATTGCGTGCGCGGCGACGCGCGGTTGATTTCATCGGCCATCAGCAACTGGCAGAACACCGGGCCCTCCAAAAAGCGAAAGCTGCGCGATCCGTCAACTGCCGTCTCCAACACTTCGGAGCCCAGAATATCAGACGGCATCAGGTCGGGCGTAAACTGGATCCGCTTACCGTCGAGGCCCATCACCGTGCTTAGCGTATCAACCAGCAACGTCTTGCCCAAACCCGGTAAACCCATCAGCAAGGCATGGCCACCCGACAACATTGCGGCCAGCGATAGGTTCACCACTTCGTCTTGCCCGATGATCGCTTGCGCAATACTTGCTTTGGCAGCGACCAGCCTTTTTCCTAAGATTTCTATCTCGGCAACTAGGTTTTCGGCGTCAGGCATGGCAAAGCTCCGATCATGGCATATGTGTCAGTACTAAAGACAAATATGGCACCAACCACAAATGGCAAAAGACATGTCAGGACAAAACATCGTGAAACCTTCGGCTGAAAGCCTCATGGCCTCCGTAAAAGCCGCCCAAAAATCTGGCAAAGTCCCACCGGTCCACCTGTGGAACCCGCCGTTTTGCGGTGACATCGACATGGAGATCAAGCGCGATGGGACTTGGTTTCATGAAGGAACGCCCATCGGCCGTATGGGATTGGTGCGGTTATTCTCCTCAATCCTCAAGATGGAAGACGGAAAATACTTTCTCGTGACTCCCGTCGAAAAAGTCGGATTGCGGGTCGAAGATGTGCCCTTTGTCGCACAGGACTTTGAGGTGGCCGGTACAGGCCCCGAGCAGGTGATAACCTTCACAACCCATGTGGGCGACGCCGTGACTTGCGGCCCTGAAAATCCGCTGCGCGTTGTTCGCGATGCAAGTGGTGAGCCGTCGCCCTACGTAATGGTCCGCGCTGGACTTGAGGCGCTGATCGATCGCAAAAGTTTTTATCGGCTGGTTGATCTGGGCGTCACAAACAACGTCAACGACACCGATTGGTTTGGCATCTGGTCCAGCGGCACTTTTTTCCAGATCATCCCAGTGGATGAGCTGAACTGCTGATCATACCTGCTGCCGCTCACCCCCTGTGCGACTGTCAGAATTGACCCGACCATCCCAACGCTGCATCGTTTTTCAAAGCGTTTATAGGAGGTCGCAATGTCAAAACCCATCGCCGTCATTATCGGGGCCGGTTCCGGCCTGTCCGCCGCCCTCGCCCGCCAATTGCACGCCCAAGGCTATGCATTACATCTGGCCGCGCGCGATACCAACAAACTGAGCGATCTGGTCGTTGAGACTGAGGCGCTGCATTATCAGATGGATGGCAGTGATCCCGCCGCTATGGCCATGCTGTTTGATGCCCTGCCCGCAGCCCCCCGCGTCGCAATCTACAATCCCTCCGCCCGCCAGCGCGGACCGATTGCTGAGCTGGATCCAGAAACCGTACGCCGCGCGATTGAGGTTACGGCCTTTGGTGCGTTTTTGATGGGCCAACAGGCCGCCAAGGCGATGCTGACCAACGAACCGGTGAATGGCAAACGCGGTACGATCTTGTTCACTGGCGCCTCGGCTGGCGTCAAAGGCTTTGCCCAATCAGCCCCTTTTGCCATGGGTAAGTTTGCTCAACGCGGATTGGCGCAATCCATGGCCCGAGAACTTCATCCAAAAGGGGTGCATGTCGCATGGGTCAATATCGATGGCGCAATTGCTGATCCGAACCGGGCGGCGCAGCCCGGTAATGGCGGCGACGACAACGCGGACCGGATGCTACAGCCAGATGCGGTCGCTGCGGCCTATCTGCAATTGATCGATCAACATCGGTCTGCGTGGTCCAATGAACTGTCGCTCAGACCCTGGACTGAGTCGTTCTAAGGGCGACACAGCGCCCCCTGACAGCCCGCCTGCCGGGATCCGACGAGCTGTCGGTCGCTTCGGATCACTGCATATTCGCCAGTGGGACCCTTATTGGTAATCCAGTCGATGTCCTCGCAGGGCGGTTTCAATACATTCAGGATCCATACGGCAATTCAATCAGCCTGTTTCAGCCGCAGTCCCGATTAGTCCGTCAACCAGCTGGCGCAAGGTAGGGGCGCTACGCCGGGGAAAATCATCAGCGCTTTGCCCGATGATGCTCAAAAACAACCAGCAATCAGGTATGCTGATTAGTTTTCAACCCCTATCTGTCTGACAATCCTAGCTTTGAGCGTTTGGGAAGAGGGCAAGGTTTGGATTCTTTTTGCGTGGTGCAAACAGACTCTCGTTTGAACCAAACCGTATCAGCGGCCTCAGGTGGGCGGTGTCACGCAGAGCAGGGTCAAACTCTACGGATCTTTTACTCAGCAGAGCGTCCAAAATTCCTCACCAAAATTCTGAGCTCATCGCCCCAATGGCCACATTTCCTGAGCGTTTTGGCGGGTTTTATCTACCCCAGTCCTGCCGTGGATATGCAGCGTTGTTCTTCAAAGGTACCTCATGATCCCTGCGCGATTTGCCCCACTTCTGTTTGGTCTCATCCTGTCGGGCCTAATGTCGTTTCTGGTGTCTGGCATCACCACCTACCGTTTCTTAGGCATGATCGACGGTTTCATGGGCAATTGGATCCTTGCGTGGTTCAACTCTTGGACAATCGCCTTTCCGACCGTTCTGATCGTAGCGCCGATCAGCCGTGGCTTGGTCGCAAAACTGTTGCGTCCCGAGTAGGTAACGACCGGCCCGATCAATCGGCATGCGTTTGACAGCAGGGTGCGATCAAACAGAAAAGCTTTGATCGTATCACCCCCACACCCTGCAACATCATATTTCCCATCGGACAGCACACCAAGCTTGCTGGTTCTGCAGGTTTTTCTGCGCTGTTTGTGATCAAAGAGGCAGCAGGGGCAGCCCTTGGTGCAAAATGTCGACCCATTATATGGTCGAGGTCAGCGCGACGCACATACCTGCAAAAGGCCGGTCAAGCCCAACAGACGGTGTTCTCATTCTCAATTAGGTCAGTAAATAAAAATCATGAACACTTTTGAACGGTGTAGGACAGCCAGCATTCACGCAGGTTCGGCCATTCGCGCACGGGCCTTGGCAAATGATATCAGCCGCCCGGCCTTCTCATCCCACAAATCCAAGCTGGCACATTTCAGGCTTTCAAACAGGGTCAGCCTGCTCGCCTCAACCAGTTCGCGGTGATCGCGCAAAACCTCTGTCAGGCGGTAAAATGGGATGCGCGCATACAGGTGATGCACATGATGAATGCCAATATTGGCCGTCATCCACCGCATCACAACGGGCAGATCATAATGCGAACTTCCGCTTAAGGCTGCGTCATGCATCTGCCAGTCTTCGCCTTGCTTCCAATGGGTGTCTTCAAACTGGTGTTGGATGTAGAACAACCAAACCCCAATGGATGATGCAATTAATGATGTTGGAAGAAAGATCAGCAGTACAACTCGTAGGCCACCAAAATAAAGGATCAGGCCCAGCGCTACGGCGATCGCGACATTCGTGCCCATCGCACTGATCCAGTATTTCACGCCCGACCGCATCAACCCCAGGGGTAGGCGGTTCTGGAACAAGAACAGATAGGTTGGACCAAGGCCGAACATCGTTAGCGGATGGCGGTAGACCCGGTACAGGAATTTGCGAAACGGCGTCAGCATGCTGTATTCATCGAGCGTCATCGTATAGACATCGCCAATGCCGCGCGCGTCCAGATTGCCGGATTGACTGTGGTGCAGTGAATGGGTCCGGCGCCAAACATCGTAAGGCGTCAACGTCAGCACACCCAGAACCCGGCCGACCCAATCGCTGACCAACCTGTTGCTAAAAAATGCGCCGTGGCCGCAGTCATGCTGAATCGCAAAAACCCGAACCAAAAACGCCCCATTACAAACCGCGATCGCGAAACCCAACCACCAGCTGTACGACAAAGCCCACCATGCCAAAGCCCAAAGCGCGACAAAGGGGATAAGGCTGACGGCCAGCTCAAAAAAGCTTCGCAGACTATTCGGTTCTCGATACTTCGCTAGGATTTGAACCCACTGTTTAGGGTTTCTTTGCAAGGATGAGATCGGGGCGGTTTGGGTTTGTAAGGTCATTTGCTCTCTGAGTGGTGTGCCCATTCCGATAAACGACCTCACGCTCATAGCAAGAACATAATTTGGAAATTGCTAATTCATTGAGTAAATTTTGCGCCCGTCCCTCAAATCGCCGGAAGTTTGAACTATTGCAGATCGTATTGCAGATCGACCATGTCAACACATCCAAGGTAGCGATCGACAGGCTGAAACCCTATACTTTCATAGGTCCGCAGCATGTCGTGATTATCCGTAATTGCGTAGATCAAAAGAGGTCGCCAGCCCATATCGCGCACGGTCCGGATCCATACATCGACTAATGCGCGACCCAGTCGGTGACTTTTTGCCTCAGGGCGCACGTAAAGCCTTTTCACCTCTCCGGCAGGGAGGTCCAACGGTCACAAGGCCCTAAATCCGACCAATCGTTCAGTCGCGTCATGGGGGAGGATCAAGCAACCTGACGGCCGTAGAGCCTTGTCCAGACTTGACCAAAACGATGCGGCCAGAGCTTCCGAAATTTGATGCGTCGGCCTAACAGCATCGCGTAATTTCCTGAAAGCGACCTCGCAGTATTCGACCGTGAATTCATCAAACGCCGACCTGTCTGCAACCTTCGTCACAGACGTAATTTGATAGGTCACTTGAACATCCCAAACAAAAGCTTTTGAGGAAGTGTTGCGACATGATGCTAACCTTATTTGGCTAGCTATATACGGCAGTGGACAGAACCCAAGTAAACACATATATTCACCATATTCGGTTATTATAGAAGGTGCCGCATGAATATGATTGATCAGGCGCAACGACCAGCGCCGCCGAAACCTGTTGCGCGTAAGGCAAGCCCTGTAAACGCGGAGTACGAGGACAAGGCAAAGGATATGGTGCGCAAGGCACTGAAGGCCCAAGGCGTGACCGTAGGCCAGCTTACAGAGCGCCTTAAGGCAATAGGCGTTGATATGAGTTCCGGCGGTGTGGCAAACAAAATAAGCCGTGGCGGTTTCAGTTCTGCGTTTCTGTTGCAGTGCATGGCTGCGCTCGACATAGAGCTAGC
>JBLHOS010000061.1:0-18822 GCA_047623825.1 Paracoccaceae bacterium
GAGATCGGTGTTGATGTTGTCGATGAAAATAGTGGCTTCTACCATGTTTCTGGTCACGCCAATCGCCCAGATCTTGAGGCGATGCACGATTTAATCCGGCCATCTATCTTGTTGCCCATGCATGGTGAGCATCGCCATTTGCGCGAGCACGCCAAATTGGGAACAGCCAAAGGCATCTTGTCGGTGGTTGCGCCCAACGGATCGCTGGTTGAGCTGACTGGAAATTCCCCCGGCATTGTTGAGCATGTCGACGTCGCCCGGACCTATCTTGATGGGACCAGCTTGGTTGGTGCGTTTGATGGGGTCGTACGGGACCGGATCAGGCTTGCGATCAATGGGCTGGTTGTCGTGGCGTTGATTGTTGATGAAGCTGACGACCTGTTGGACGATTCTTGGGTCGCTGTTCGCGGCCTGCCGGAACGTATCGGCAAGGGTGATGTCTTGTCGGACTACCTAGAGGACCGGCTGTCCGATGTGCTGCCGACGTTGGAGCCTAAAACTGTTGGCGATGATGACAAGCTGGAAGAGGCGGTCAAACGCATCGTCCGCCAGGTCTGCATGGGCGAAGTGGGCAAAAAACCAGAAGTGACGGTTCTGATATCACGCTTGATGGCCTAACAAACGAAATCGGCCCCCAAAATAGGGGGCCGATTTAGTCTATATCCGTATGCGACGTCAGATTAGGCGGCAGTCTCATTGCTAAAGCTTTCGGGTGCTTCGTCCTCACCGTCGTCAATAGATGGAGCCGCAGGGCCGCCGCGCCGCTCATCAAAGCTGAGCGCGATAAATGTGGGCATGTGATCACCCATGCCTAGCATTCGATTTTGGCGATCATTTCCACCACCGCTACTACCACCACGACCACCGCGATTGTTGGACTTCTGGTTGGTGCGTGGTGCATTGCGCGAACGCGAATCTGGTGCTTTTGCTTGCTGTTTTGGTTCAGGTGTCGGTTCGGACACAGCCACAATAGGTTCTGCAACAGGCGTCGTTGGCGCGGCCGTAACAGTCTCCGCCTCAGCAGTCGCTGCGACCGCTTGCGCTGCGGTGGATTTGTTCCGGCTTGGGCTGCGACTTGTGCGACGCGGTTTTTTCTCTGTCGCATCCGCAGACGTGGGCTCAGACGCAGTCGCGACTGTTGGCGTATCGGTCGCCGCTGGCGCCGTACTTCCCGTCGGTGACCACGGAGGATCCATCCGGGGTACTGAATTGCCGATCAAAGCCTCGATTGCGCTAAGGTATTTGTCGTCCGATGGGACCGCGATCATGATGGTTTTGCCCAACCGGCCAGCGCGACCCGTGCGGCCAATCCGGTGCACGTAATCCTCAGCATGGCTCGGGACATCAAAGTTTAGAACATGGCTGACATTTGGAATATCCAATCCACGGGCCGCCACATCGGAGGCTACTAGGAACTTGATCGATCCATCGCGAAAGCCGTCCAGCGTGCGGGTCCGGTGTGATTGTTCCAGATCGCCGTGTATCGGCTCGGCATTCATGCCGCTCGCCTTCAGCGATTTAGCCACGATATCCACATCAACCTTACGATTGCAGAAGATGATTGCGTTGGTGCACGCCTCACCCTCAGCCTCGATGATCGCGCGCAGCATCTCGCGTTTTTGCTTTGCGGATACGTCTTTGCGGGTTGGCTTAAAGCTGACCAGCGCCTGCGTGATCGTCTCAGATGCAGACGCTTGACGCGCAACTTCGATTCTTACTGGGTTGCTGAGGAACGTATTTGTAATTCGTTCAATCTCTGGTGCCATTGTGGCTGAGAAGAACAATGTTTGACGGGTGAACGGCGTCATCGAGAAAATTCTCTCGATATCGGGAATAAAGCCCATGTCGAGCATCCGGTCTGCTTCGTCTACAACCATAATCTTGACGTCGGTCAAGATCAGTTTGCCGCGCTCAAAATGGTCAAGCAGGCGGCCTGGTGTGGCGATCAGTACGTCAACGCCGCGATCAATCAGCAGGTCTTGTTCCTTGAACGAGACGCCGCCGATCAGCAGGGCTTTGGTTAGTTTCAAGTACTTGGCATACGAGTCAAAATTCTCGGCAACTTGGGCTGCTAGTTCACGCGTGGGGCACAACACCAGACTGCGCGGCATGCGCGCACGGGCGCGGCCTCGCGCCAACATCGTGATCATCGGAAGGGTGAAGCTGGCGGTTTTACCAGTACCGGTCTGGGCGATGCCCAATACATCACGTCCCTCAAGTGCAGGCGGAATAGCCTCTGCCTGAATTGGCGTGGGCGTCTCATAGCCAGCTTCGAGAACGGCCTTTAAGACCTTGGGGTTAAGGTTTAGATCGGAAAATTTTGTCATATGCGTCCAGGTCACGCTGGCTTCGGGCCAGCCGGAAAAAGATGGAGCACACATACACTTATCGCGCTCCGCGAAGTCTCAAAACGCCTACCGTTTCGATATGCGCGACATAGAGCAATTGGGCGGCGACGTCAAATCAAGCTTGTTATGTCATGTGCCCGGACCACGCCGCCGCGCCCGCATTGTGGCAAAGCGTGCAAAAACGGTTCCTGGGTCTTCCAGAAGGTTTAAAATAAGGGTCTCAGCCAACAAAGTAATGGCCGGATCGGCCTGTGCGCTGGTCCAAAGGCGGGTCAGCAGCACACGGTGTAGATCACCCCGCGCCATCGCAAACGGTTTCAGACCCAAGGGCAGCACATGATCAGAGCGGCCCGGTGGAAAAGGCTCTGTCGGGCCTTTGTTTGAGAATAACCGCTCAGTCTCGGACAATTTGAGCATCGCAAATAGGGTCGCAAGGCCTTCGCCGACCTGCTTGCGCACTGGTGTCGTGCCAAAGCTGGCGAATGTCGCAGACGTCGAGATCAGCCAGCGGGGTGGAAGACCCGCAACCAAAAGGGCGGCATGTTCCTCCCAAAGTCGGTTAAAAAGTGGGGCGATATCGGGGGGTGGGTCGGCGCGGCGCAACAAGGTGATACATTGACCATTCAGCACCAAAAGCGGGCTTTGCCACGCAAATGCGCGGGCCAAATTACGGCTGCGCACAGCAAAATCGCCAAACGCCTCTTGCTCGGGCAGGCCCATAGGTGGGGTGATCCGAGCCGTGCTCAAGGCGGCAAGATCCATATCGGCAGCTGGCATATCTTCGGGGAACAGCGTGAACGGCGCCTCAGATGTTGTCTGGGCGTCTAACATGTCTTGCATCGTTGATTTTGATTGCGTGCTCATCGCGCTACAGTATCGCGCGCGCCGTCTTTGTCAAAAGGAAGTAAACTGCGCTTCTGCCTCAAGAAAAAGTGTTGCAGGTACGTGCACAGCGATGGGGCCGGAGGGGCCAAAAAGATCACCGCTGATGCCTGTTTGACGCGCAATGGACATCTGCGATTGGATAAGCGGCAGATACCCCATGACCCGCGCGCGGCAATTGCCATTGACGCAGATATGCGTGCGTCGATCATAGCGCGACAGCCGTGTTTCGGTGCCATTCCGCCAAATGCTGTTGATCCTAAGAGTGTGGACCCCGTCGCGCACTTGCGAAAAGACCAATGACTGAAACCGCTCACCCTGATGTTCGGCGACAATAACATGGGCCAAAATGACGTGGTGCACGTGGTCTGAAACCACCAATTGGGCTGAGTATCCACCACGCACGCCCGTGATGTCACTGTTGAGCTGCCCGGCAGGCCGGGTGGGCGTGCAAGACAGACATAGCAACAAAAGAAAACAGACCAGACCCCGCATGACGCAAACTGGCACCCTTAAGGTTAAGGTCTGGTTAAATCATTAACTCTTTAGTCGCTGACAGCGTGATATCGGGATAGTCGCGAGCAACCCGGTCAATATCCCACTGCAGGCGCGTCAAATAGACTGGATCGCCGTCATTATCGGTCGCGATATGCTGTTTATTCGCATTTGAGAACGCGTCCACGGCCAAGCGGGAGCCATGGACCCACCGCGCCGACGTAAATTGCGACGGTTCAAACCGAACTGGCAGACCGTATTCCAGCTCTATCCGGCTGGCCAGAACCTCAAATTGCAGCGCGCCAACAACACCCACAATAAAACCAGACCCAAAGGTTGGCTTAAAGATCTTGGCGGCACCCTCTTCGGCGAATTGGGTCAAGGCCTTGTCCAAGTGTTTGGCCTTGAGCGGATCACCCGCGCGGCAGGTTTGTAGCAGTTCGGGCGCAAAGCTGGGGATGCCGATAAAGCGCAGGCCTTCGCCCTCAGTCAGTGCGTCGCCGATCCGCAATTGTCCGTGGTTTGGAATGCCGATGATGTCGCCTGCCCAGGCTTCCTCAGCCAATTCGCGGTCAGACGCCAAAAACATGACTGGGTTTGAGATCGACATAATCTTGCTGGACCGCACATGCGTCATCTTCATTCCGCGTTTGAAATGACCAGAGACGAGCCGGACAAACGCAACGCGGTCGCGGTGCTTTGGGTCCATATTTGCCTGCACCTTAAAAACGAAACCGGCGACTTTGGTTTCCTCAGGTGCGACTTGGCGGGTGTCCGCGTTCAGGATCTGGGGCTGTGGGCCGTAGCTGGCGATACCGTCCATTAATTCCTTGACGCCGAATGAGTTGATGGCGGACCCGAACCAGATCGGCGAAAGCGAGCCCTCAAGAAACGCATCGCGGTCAAATGGCGGCAGAAGTTGGCGCGCCATTTCAATCTCTTCACGTAGTTTTTCAAGAACATCGGGGGCCAAATGTTCAGCTAGTTTCGGGTCGTCCAGCCCTTCGATAGAGATGCTTTTGGACACAACATTCCGGTCGGCGCGGTCCATCAGCTCCAACCGGTCACGGATCAGGTCATAGCAACCAACAAAATCACGACCGACGCCAATGGGCCAACTGGCCGGCGTCACATCAATGGCTAGATTTTCCTGAATCTCATCGATAATATCGAAGGTATCACGGCTTTCCCGGTCCATCTTGTTACAAAAGGTCAGGATCGGCAGATCGCGCATCCGGCAAACTTCAAACAGTTTTTGAGTTTGACTTTCCACGCCTTTGGCTCCGTCGATTACCATCACGGCCGCGTCTACAGCCGTCAGCGTACGGTAGGTGTCTTCGGAAAAATCAGAGTGGCCGGGCGTGTCTACTAGATTGAACCGGTAGCTGCCATAATCGAACGACATTGCCGAGGCTGAGACTGAAATGCCCCGATCCTTTTCCATCTGCATGAAGTCAGAACGGGTGCGCCGCGCCTCACCTTTGGCACGGACTTGTCCTGCCATTTGGATCGCGCCGCCATAGAGCAGAAATTTCTCCGTTAGCGTCGTCTTGCCTGCGTCGGGATGCGAAATGATCGCAAAGGTCCGGCGTCGGGCAATTTCAGGGTGCAATTGAGGGCGGTTTGTCGGTGTATCCAGCATGGGCGCGATATAGGCGACGGCGAAGATTTGCGCAATCGGGGAACGCAGTCATGGCAGGGATATGCGGATCGTACATTATTTGAACATTTAGGGCATTAAGCATTCACAAATCGCAGCAACATTGGTTGGCGGATACTGGACCCAGAACGAGGCGGAAATGTCATCAATGGCAAGCATACGTAATGGTCCGTGCCTTCTAGGCATAATTTTTGGAATTTATGCGATGGTCACAGAAAATGCGGATCGGACGCAGATGAAAGAGCTTTCAGTCCATCATGTATTGGGCGGCAAGGTCCCCTATGATGAATTCTTTATGATGCAGCCGTCCACCACCTAACGCGGTTTGATTTGTCCACGGCTGGCACGGGTCAGCCGGACGACGGCATCCTCCGGCTCATCGTCAAAAGAAGACCGTGTCACTTCGATAGTAGTGGCGTACAATCGACCCTCGGCAGACCGCGATAGTTTGATATCTTTGGGCAATCCGGCGCGGGTGCCGTCTGTGACCAGCAGGCTCTCTACTGCGATACCTTCGGCGTAGATGATCACATGGTGGTCAAACAGCAATGTGTATGTGTCGATGAAGCCGCCCTTTTCCTGAACAACACTTTGCCCGTTCAATAGGTAGCCCGCCTTGACCATGACCTCAGCCCGACCGGCCCCAATCTCATCGTGACGTTGAAAAATGAACAGGCGGTGGTGGGGGCTTAGCCGCAAATCACGTGCCACGTTCAGGGTGCCCTCAGAGATGCGGACCGGCGCCATTGACCCGGTTGCACGCACGGTTTTGTGCCCGATCCAACGGATGGTTTGCACGCCATGGTCGCGGGTCAAAAGCCGATCACCTTCAAGCAGGTCTTCAACCGGCGTTTGACGGCCATCCGCACGGGTCAAATGAGTGCCCCACAGAAAGCTGACTGAGGCGATATCGGCAAAGCGGCGGGGGGCGGCGTCAACCTCAGTGTCCAGCAACTCGTACTCGGTATTGGGCTCCAGCGTCGCAAGCGGCAAGATCAGCCGCAACGTGTCTTTATCACCAGTCAGTTTTAACAACAACAGTTCGACCAAAGAGCCGTCAGGCGCCATTAAGGTATGGCACAGCTCCAATGTGACCTTATCGCCGGGCGTGCCAATTTGTGACCCGTCCGCCACCTCTTGCCCACTGGAAGGGCTGTCACAGATTGAGATTTTCAGACAATTCGCTGTCCGACGAAGCAGGTAGATATCGCCCATGATTGCCGCATCCGCACTGCCGATAGGATCACCCAAATTCGCACCGGTACTGACGGTTAGATCCGTGACTACATAGGTATCAAAGGTGAAAAGCGGTGGGCGGGTCGTCATGGGGCCTCCTGATTGGCATTGATCGGTGCGCGCATGGTCGGATAACGACAAGCACCTCTGGCCATAACGCAAAGCCAATGCTACCCAACAATTAAAGCAAGATTAGGGAGAGATCGATGGACTTGGGAATTTCTGGTAAAAAAGCACTGGTTTGCGCGTCCTCCAAGGGGTTGGGCAAAGGTTGCGCCGAGGCGCTGGCCGCGGCTGGTGTCAATCTGGTTCTCAATGCCCGTGGTGTAGAGGCGTTGGAGGCAACGGCTGCTGCAATCCGGGCAACTTACGGTGTTGAGGTTACCACGGTGGCCATAGACGTCACAACCGAGAATGGCCGACTTGCTGTTCTGGCCGAGGCGTCTGATGTCGATATTCTGATAACCAATGCCGGAGGCCCGCCCCCCGGATCTTGGACCGACTGGACGCGTGACGATTTCATCGCAGCAATTGACGCCAATATGCTGACGCCGATCCTGTTGATGACAGCGCTTTTGCCACAGATGATCGACAAGGGCTGGGGCAGGGTGGTCAACATCACCTCACAATCGGTTAAGGCGCCAATTCCGGCTTTGGGTCTGTCTAACGCGGCGCGGACTGGTTTGACGGGTTATGTTGCGGGGACATCGCGTCAGGTTGCGCCGTTTGGGGTCACGATCAACAACTTGCTACCCGGCATTCATGCAACCGACCGCGCCATTTCACTTGATACTGGTGTCAGCAAAACGCAGGGCGTGTCGCTGGATCAGGCAAAGTCAAACCGGCAGCTGACGATCCCCGCGCGCCGCTATGGCACAGCAGAAGAGTTTGGCCAGACCTGCGCGTTCATGTGTTCGCAGCATGCAGGCTTTATGGTTGGCCAAAACGTTTTGCTGGATGGCGGGGCCACTGTCGCCACCATATGAGCACGGGCTTTTCGCTTAAAGACCACCTGTTCAATCCGGGCTCGGTCGCCGCATTGGCGGCTGAGTATGGCGCGCGCGTTCCGGGTTTCGATGCCGACGGGTTTGTCGCGCAATGTGTGCCGGGCCTTGCCGGGAAAGAGCTATTGGAACGGCTGGATTGGATCGCCGACTGCGTTGAGGTGCGTCTTGCGCCTACGTTTGCCGAAATGGCCGATCAGTTAGAGGCAGCGATGCCCGCAGCCCTTGATCCGAGCAAGCAGGACGATGATTTTGGCCGCTTCATTCACGCGGTCCCGGGCATTTTGGCCGTGCGCCACGGTCTGGAGTTGCACCGTGAACGGGCGCTGGATCTGCTGCATGCCGCGACCAAACGCTTTTCGATGGAATTCTATATCAGGCCCTTCGTGAACCGCTGGCCCAAGGAAACTTTGGCCCGGCTACAGATCTGGGCGAACGATGAGAATTACCATGTTCGGCGGCTAGTAAGTGAGGGGTTGCGCCCGCGATTGCCCTGGGCCAAATCCATCACATTGGATCCGATGGCGCCAATGCCATATCTTGATCATCTGCATGCAGATCCGACGCGCTACGTCACAAGATCAGTCGCGAACCACCTAAATGATATTGCGAAATTTGATCCGGGCCGTGTGGTTGCGACGCTGGAAGATTGGCGTGTGCAGGCCCGCCAAGACGTCAAAGAGCTGACTTGGATGATGCGTCACGCATTGCGAACGCTGGTTAAATTGGGGGATCCAAAAGCGTTGGCCTTGTTGGGCTATGACGCCGATGCGCAAGTGACGCTGACGTCGATGACACTTTGCCCACAAAATCCTGCCATCGGTGAGGTGATGACCCTTGAGGCCGAGCTTTGCGCCGACGCGCTGACCCCGGTTGTCGTTGATTATGTGATCTGGTTTCGCAAATCAGATGGCAGTGAGGCGCCCAAGGTATTCAAGATCAAACAGGCCGAAATTGCGCCGGGTCGCCCGCTAACGCTGACCAAGAAGCATCGGTTCAAGGGTGACGCGACGACCTTCCGGCTGTACCCGGGTGCGCATCGGTTGGCCTTGCAGGTCAATGGCCGCCAGCTGAAATCAATCGCGTTCGATCTGCGTCCCTAAACGTGCTAGTACTCAGCCAATCGCACTTAGCCGCCAGGCATTGATACCGCATTTGTCAAAACGGCGGTCAGCGCGAAGATATTGGCAACACAGGCGGGTCTCTACCTTGATCGACAGGGCCAATTTGCCAAAGGCCTTTGTGTCTCCCGCCCGCATCGCTGGGACCAGTCGCAGTTTGTTGACCGCCGCAGGGCCCAGTAACCCGCAGACCAGCAAAATTGGGCCAACAGGAATAATCCATAGCTCGTCGACCATAGGTCCGAAGTACTTGGCAAAAGTTTCCTCGCGAAAAGCCCGCTGATCCCATTAACGCTAGCGGCCAAAGCTGTTCGAGATGTAGCGTACAAAGTGCTGTGACGGCGAACCCCAAGGCCCGAAAAATCAATGTCGTGCCCTGCGGTCCTGACCACAGCTGGGTAAGTGTCTTGATGTCCCATGTGCTAGACAAACTTCCCATCAAGGTGGCTGCACTCAGGTCGATTCTTTTTGTACTGATCAAAAGGGCCAAAAGCGAAAGTCAAAGCACCCGTCGGGCAAGCCAGTGATTAAGGTCGGCGTCGCGTGGCGCAATTATTGCGCGGAAAATCAACAGTCTGGTTGCCATCAAGCCACTGGCATAAAGTGTGAATTTTGAGACGATCGCCGTCAGGGCCCAGGTGTCATGACCCAAAGCGTTTACTCAACCGCGAACGTCAGAGTGCCGTTTACGGGGGGGCATCCGCCGCAAGGCCGCGCCAATCGATGGTATAGAAACCCGGGTCCATGGCTTGGGCCGACACCGTCTTTTGTCAACTTGGCGTGAGCAGACCAATGGGCTTTTGCGCTTGCTGTCATGCTCTGCCAGCGTCGCGGCCCAACCCAAAGGAAAAATCGAATGACCCACCAATCTGTGCGGGAATACTATGGCCAGACGTTGCAAAGCTCTGCCAATTTGCAAACCAATGTGTGCTGCACACCTGCGCACCTGCGCACCTGCACAGATGCCAGCGTACCTTAAATCAGTACTGAGCAAGATCCATGACCCGCGGATCGTGGAAAGCCGCCCCCTGACTATTGAAAACGCGGCACTTCGGGAAAAATTGGGAATGCACCGGTTTGCGTCCGCAACGTTCCGACTGTTCAAATTGGATGGATTGGAGCCTGCATGTGAGAATTATGGACAGGCCGTAATTTACAAAGGCACGGTTGAGCACCCCGAAGAGGCATTTGTTCTAGATGGTCATCATGTCATCGAACGCGGCAAAACTTTTGCGGTCTTTGGAAATACTTGTGCAATGTTGCAGGAAAGCCGTTTTGCTCCGCATTTTAAATTTATTGGCGATTTCTCAACCTATTTTAGGATGTTTGAGGGCTGTGGCACCGAGGTGCCGATGGATTTCGGCGATGCTGAAGGCTCCCCGGGTGCGTGCTGCTAAAACGCGGACGTACACTCAGATCTTGAAACCAATGGCTTGGCCTGTTAGCTGCAAAAGCCGATGGAATTGATCGGGTATTCACCGCGTGCCGAACCTCCCCCGCCTTAAGGTTGAGAATATCAGCTGCCGATTCGACGGTCTAACGGTTGTCGATGACGTGTCACTTAGCGTGGGACCGGGTGAGGTGATGTGTCTTCTGGGCCCATCAGGGTGCGGAAAATCCACGACATTGCGGGTGATTGCGGGGGTTGAACGGCAAGACAAAGGCGCGATCACCGTGGACGGTGAAGTGGTTTCAAACGGTGCACTGCATCTGCCACCAGAGGCGCGCGGCATTGGCCTGATGTTTCAGGACTTTGCGCTATTTCCACATTTGTCGGTTGGCCAGAACGTTGCATTTGGTTTGAGAGGTTCGCGTGCAGAGAAGGCCACCCGTGTGGCTGAGCTGCTGCAACGCGTGGATCTATCGGGATACACTGATAAAGCGCCCCACATGCTGTCTGGTGGTGAACAGCAACGCGTTGCACTGGCCCGTGCCCTTGCACCGCGCCCGCGCATAATGCTGATGGACGAACCGTTTTCTGGCCTAGACAACCGTTTGCGCGACGGGATCAGGGATGAAACGCTGCAATTGCTGAAAGAAGAGGGCACGGCCGTATTGCTGGTCACCCACGAGCCCGAAGAGGCAATGCGAATGGCCGACCAGATCGCGTTGATGCGCGACGGCAGGATTGTCCAGCAGGGCGCGCCCTATAACATCTACAATAATCCATGTGATCCAGACGCCGCCGCATTTTTTTCAGACGTCAATATTATTGCGGGAAGTGTGAATGGTGCGCTTACCGACACGGCATTTGGTCAGTTCCTGGCGCCCGGCGTGCCTGATGGCACCAAAGTAGATATCATTTTCCGGCCTCAGCACTTGAAGATCGATTTTGACCGTAACGGTCGCGGGCCAAACACGACGCCGCAAGACGGCACGCCCGCGCGCGGCGTCGTGGAACGCGCACGTTTCATGGGCCACGAAAGCTTGGTTGAATTCCGGATGGACTTTAACAAGCAGCTGCTGAAGGCGACGGTTCCCGCGGTATTTTTGCCAAAACCGGGCACACCGCTGTGGCTAAGCATCCGGCGCGACCGCTGTTTTGTGTTTCCGAAATAGCCTGGTCATCAATTTCTTAGATTTCATCCGATTGGGGCTTTGATCTGGTCAACAAAAATCATACCTATATCAGGTCTATTATACAGGTCGCGAATAGCTCGACCTGCAGAGGGAGAACACAATGCTGAATAATATTGGACCAGCTGGCCTGCTTTTGATTGCCGTTGTTGTCTTGGTGATGTTTGGCCGAGGCAAAATTGCCAACTTGATGGGCGAAGTCGGCAAAGGCATCACCGCGTTCAAGCGCGGCGTGAAAGATAGCACCGAAGAAATCGAAGTGGCCCCGGAAGATACTGTGGCACAAGCACGCGACGTCACGCCAGAAACCGAACGCGACAACGCCTAAACGTGGAACCAACTGCGATTAGGATAGGAGCCAGTCATGTTTGACATCGGCTTAATGGAAATGATGGTCGTGGGCATTGTGGCGTTGATCGTTGTGGGTCCAGAGGACCTGCCCGGTATGTTTCGGACAGTGGGCAAAGCGGTCGGGCGTATGCGCGGCATGGCTCGTGATTTTCAAAAATCGATGGACATGGCGGCAGACGAATCTGGTTTGCGCGACATTGCCGGTGATTTGCGTAAGATGGCCAACCCCAAAAAGATGGGACTGGACGCGTTGAAAGATGCGGCTAATCCGCTAAAAGATCTTGATCCTTCTAAATATGAGGTCGGTTCATCGACCCAGAAATTGGCCGAAAAACGGGCTGAGGACGCGCGCAAGGCCAAGCTGGCCGCAGCTGAACGCACCAAAAAAACCGTTGAAGCCAAAGAGAAGGTCGCGGCCGAGGCAACTGCTGCCCCAGTTACATCGGCGACCGCGGCTGCTGCCGCACCCGCCGCTGCAACTGCTACACCTGCTGCAACGCCGGAACCCGCGGCCTCTGCAAAACCAAAGCGAAAGCCCAAGGCGAAAGTGCTCCCCCCCGTTGAGGCGACAAAAGAATGAAAGCGGACAATGTGGAGGAGAGCGCGGCGCCGCTCATCGAACATCTGGCGGAGTTGCGGACACGCTTGATCTGGTCTGTTCTGGCCTTTGTCATTGCGATGGTGGCGTGTTTCACTATCGCCGAACCGATCTTGAATTTCGTCTCGGAGCCGCTGGCTAATGTGCTGCGCGCTCGTGGCGAAGATCCGCGCCTGATCTTTACCGCACCGCAGGAAAAGTTCTTTGTATTGATCCGGATCTCGATCATCGGCGGCTTTGCATTGTCGTTCCCGGTGATCGCTCATCAGCTGTGGCGCTTTGTGGCACCTGGTCTTTATTCCACTGAAAAGAACGCCTTCTTGCCGTTCATTTTTGCCTCTCCGGTCCTATTTTTAATGGGCGCGTCTTTTGCCCATTATGTGGTGACGCCGCTGGCCCTGAACTTCTTTATCGGGTTCGCTGATGCGATCCCGGCGCTGGCCAGTATGTTGACCGGCACGGGGGATTTTGTCCCCTCTGAGGAGAGCCAAGAATTGCAGACTGTGTTTCTGGGCTCCGTCAAAGAGTCCCTTGATTTGGCGCTGAAATTCATTTTTGCGTTTGGTTTATGTTTCCAGCTACCAGTCCTGCTGACCCTAATGGGTAAGGCGGGTCTGGTATCAGCCCAAGGGCTTATGGACATGCGCAAATATGCGGTCGTCGGTATTTTGGTGCTGGCCGCGTTGGTAACCCCACCTGATGTCATCACTCAGGTCATTTTGTTTGTCGTGGTCTATGGCCTTTACGAAATCTCCATCCAACTGGTCCGCATTGTTGATAAGCAGCGCGATGATCAGCTTCGCAAAGACGGATTGCTGGATGATGAGGACGATGATGCCGACACATGACTGATGCGCTTTTGACCCGGATCGCTGAGGCGCTTGAACGGATGCACCCCGCACCCGCACAAGCGCCCGATTGGGTAGGCGCAAACGCATTTGTCTGGCATACTAGCCCGGACCGTCTGATGCCTGTGCCGCAGGTGAACCGCGTTGGTCTGAACTTACTGGTTGGGATTGATCGGTCCCGCGATACTTTGTTGAAAAATTCGCTTCAGTTTGCGAGGGGCCTGCCGGCCAATAACGCCCTTCTCTGGGGTGCGCGGGGTATGGGAAAATCCTCACTCGTGAAGGCAATCCATGCAGCTGTTCTGGATCAGGGCCTGTCACTGAAATTGGTTGAGGTACAGCGCGAAGACCTGCCCAGCATTGGCCGATTGTTGGAGATTTTGCGCACAAGCAATCACCGGGTGATCTTGTTTTGCGATGATCTTTCGTTTTCCAACGACGATCAACATTATAAATCGCTTAAGGCGGTTCTTGATGGTGGCGTTGAAGGTCGGCCCGACAATGTCCTGTTCTATGCCACATCCAATCGGCGCCATTTGATGCCGCGCGACATGATCGAGAATGAACGCTCCTCTGCGATTAACCCCTCTGAGGCGGTGGAAGAGAAAGTATCATTGTCAGACCGATTTGGACTTTGGCTTGGCTTTCATCCCTGCACGCAAGATGAGTATCTGGCGATGATCCGGGGGTATTGCGACGTGCACGGCATCGAGATCTCAGATGAGGATCTATGGGCCGAGGCAATTGAATGGCAGGCAACACGCGGGTCACGGTCCGGTCGGGTTGCCTGGCAGTACTTCATAGATTTGGCCGGGCGACGCGGCGTCGCCTTTTAGCCTATTGGATGAACGGGACTGGATCGATCGCTTCGAACCCGCGACGCACCTCAAAATGCAGGAACGACGGGTCACCTTGGCCAACGCTGGCCACGGTCTGGCCGCGCGAAATGCGATCGCCGCGCGCCACCTGAATATCTTGGATGCCGGCGTAGACCGTCAATAGGTTGTCGGGGTGGCGCAGCACCAGGATCGGCACCTGATCGGTATCTTGGGTAATGGCTGCAACCTCACCGTCGGCTGCGGCGCGCACGGCTTCGCCTGCGGCTGCGGCAATATCAATTCCCTCATTTCGGCTTGAAAACGTGCGAATGATGTCGCCAGAGACAGGGCGTTGCATCCGGCTTGCGGCGGTAGGCGTTGACGAAACTGGCGCTGCGGGCGTGGGGGTCGTATTCTGCGGACTTGGCAAGACCGCAGTTTCAATCGGTTCTGGCAATGGATCAGATGCAGATGGTGGTACCGGAGTGGTCGAGTTGCCGGGCAAACCGCTGTTCTGCAATGGTTCGGCATCCTCCAGCACCAGCGGGATCAACAAAAACTGCCCTTCGCGTACGGTCAGATCTGGGCCGAGGCCGTTCCAATCAGCCAGCGAGCGGACGGAAATGCTATAGAGCCTCGAGATTGAATAGGCAGTCTCACCCCGGGCGACGCGGTGGCGCACCGGTTCTGCCCCATCTTGGACCTCAAGCGTAGTGGTTGTGATCGATGTGTTGCTGGGCCCCGCCCGATCAATCGCGGCAGAGGCAATCGACGCGATGTCGTTTGTTCCTGTTGTGCCGAAAAATTGTGGTGTGACGCGGCGCGGCAAGGCTAATACCTCCTCAGCGCGCAAGCTGTCTGCGGGGCTGCGACCGTTAAAGCTGGCCAGTTCCTCAACCGGGATGCCGACCCGTGTTGCCACATCAGCCACTGTGTCGCCGCGTTGGGCCAGAACCACCTGATAGGTCGGATAGGTGATCAACCCATTGGCGTCGGGTTCCGGCCGAGGTGCGGTTTGAGCAGCCGTAGTGGCGTTTGAAATTCCATTGGCGCGCCAATCCAGATCCCAGGTTCCTGTATCACCTACGCAGGCTGCCAAAAACGGAAGAAGGGCAATCGTCGCAATAAATTTGCGGGACATAGGCTCTGATCCTCAAAACATTAAATACTGCGGGGGCGCCCCTTACCGGGGTCAAAACGCACGATTGCATATAGGATATACCGAAATGGCGTGCGTTTTCCACCCCTCAGTGTCCTTCGTACGCTAGTCTTGTGCGATCCCTTCGACCAGGGGGACAAAGCGGACTGGCAATAGCTCCTCGTAGTGCAGGCCATCGGCACGTCGGGTCACCTTTATCAGGCTTTGAACCGCATCTGATTGACCCACTGGAACCACCATTATCCCGCCCTCTTTGAGTTGGGCCAATAGTGGACCGGGCGGATCCTCGGCGGCGGCCGTAACAAGGATCCGGTCAAACGGCGCTTGGTCAGGTAGACCATAGCAGCCGTCAGCGGTGATCACGGTAACGTTGGGCAGGCCCAATTTGTGAAAAGTCGTCTCAGCATCGCGGGTCAGGCGGCGAAACCGATCAACTGTATAGACGCGGCGGGCAAGCTGGCTAAGAATTGCAGCTTGGTAGCCAGAGCCTGTGCCGACCTCAAGAACCTTGTCGCGCGGTGACACATCCAGTGCTTGGGTCATGAGACCCACAACTGAGGGTTGGCTGATCGTCTGCCCGCATGAGATTGGCAGCGGCATGTCGTCATAGGCGCGCGCTGCGAATACACCGCGCACGAACGTTCCGCGATCGATCTTCTCCATGGCACCCAGAACACGCGGATCTGTCACGCCTTTGGAGCGGAGCGCATAAAGAAACTGCATTTTCTGTTCGGCGTCGTTGATCATTCAAGGCGGGCCTTCAGATCGGCCAATGTGTCATAAGCAGTCAAATCGGCGCGCATTGGCGTGACGGAGATGTAGCCCTCCAAGTTGGCGTGCGCATCACTGCCGGGGGCGGTTGGGCGGTCTTGAGGACCACCTTGCACCCACAGGAAGCGGCGGCCGTTAGGGGAGACTTGGGGCGTGACGCCAAAGGTCACATCCTTGCGGAACCCTTGTGAAGTAACGCGCGTGCCTTTGACGTCTGCTGCCAGAACCGGCGGGAAATTCACATTATAAAACAGCCGGTAATCGGCGCCGTCCCAAGGGGCCTTATCCAACAGTGACCGAATAGTAGCGGCACCGTGAACCACGGCGGCGTCAAACGGATCATCGACTGTTGCATTTGCCGGCCCGTAGAATTGCGATAAGGCGATTGCTGGCAGACCCTGCAATGCGGCCTCCATCGCACCACCGATCGTGCCGGAATAGAGCACGTTTTCAGCAGCGTTATTACCGCGGTTCACGCCTGACAGGACCAAATCAATCTGTTGGCCTTTCAGCACGTCATGCACACCGGCCAACACGCAATCTGCGGGCGATCCTTCGGCGGCGAACCTACGCGGGCTAAGCTCTGCAATCATTGTGGGGTGAGTGTAGGAAATGCAGTGCCCGACGCCCGATTGCTCAAAGGCGGGGGCGACCGTCCAGACTTCACCAGTTGGGCCTGCGATCTCAGTCGCAATTGCAGTCAGAACCTTCAGGCCAGGCGCATTGATGCCGTCGTCATTCGTGATCAGGATGCGCATATTAAGGCCTTTTCTGGGGCAGGTGTCGTATTCTGTTAGCTGAGGGGGGCTGGTCGGTAAAGAGGGCTGCGATTTTGCGCGGCTCAGCCTCGCAATTGACGCAGCCACTGCGCGCCAAATGCCACCATTCCACCTGCGGTGACCCCCGCAAACAACACGTTGCCAGAGGCGTTTTCGACGATGATCCCCAAAAGGGCCCAAAGAAATGCGATGCCGTAGCTGGGGGTGCGTAGGCGCGATTGAACAGCACTGGCAAAAATCAATGCAGCGATCAGACCGATCCAGCTGCCGGTTGCGGCATCCAGCCAGCCTAGACTGCCGATCATCACAGTTGTCAGCGCGACAAAGCTTGCCGCACTCAACCAGCCTGCATAAAGCCCCAAGGGCACTGCCAAATACCATGCGTCCGCGGCTGGGGCCTTGAACAACGCCCAGAGTGCGGTGATCAGCATCACAATGATCAGCACGGTTGCCGGAATAGGCGCGCTAAGTGCGACTGCGATCCAGCTGGCCCCGATTGCCAAGCTGATGAACAATGGCCAGCGGCCTGCATCCCAACCCGGATCGGTATCGCGTTTTACCAATCCAAACCCGGCGCTGACCAACAACCAAGCGTAGATTATTCCCCAGATTGCAAAAGCATAGCCTGCGGGTTGGATCGCAGGATTACCAACCGGATAGGTCAGCTGATCGGGGGCAAAACCGGCAAAGCCGGGCGTCAGGAACGGCGCGATGACAAATAATGTAGTCGCGCTCAGCACCAAGATTGCCTTCATCTTGGCGTCGCCGCCGCCGCTGATTTTGGGAATATCAGACAAGGGCGCCCCCGGTATCCAAGGTTAGTTTGCCGCCAAGATAGGGCAGCAACGCCTTGGGCAAAATAACCGATCCGTCGGCCTGTTGCCCGTTTTCCAAAACTGCGATCAGCGTCCGGCCGACCGCCAGGCCAGAGCCATTCAGCGTGTGCACAAACTCAGGCTTGCCGCCGCCAGCTGGGCGGAACCGCGCGTTCATCCGGCGGGCCTGAAACTCACCCGCGACCGAGACAGAGCTGACCTCCCGGTATTGATCTTGTCCGGGCAGCCAGACTTCCAGATCATGGGTCTTGATCATGCCAAAGCCCAGATCACCTGTACACAGAACGACAGTTCTATAAGGCAATTCAAGGGCTTCAAGGATGCCCTCGGCGCATTTTGTCATCCGCTCATGCTCCGCCATCGAGTGATCGGGATGCGTGATCGACACCATCTCAACCTTCTCAAACTGGTGTTGGCGCAGCATGCCGGCGGTGTCGCGACCGGCGGAACCTGCTTCGGAGCGGAAACATAGCGAATGGGCGGTGTAGCGGCGGGGCAGATAGCTGTCCTCAACGATCACATCGTTGACGATATTGGTCAGCGTCACCTCGGACGTTGGGATCAGCCAGAAGCCATCTTTGGTCTGATAGCTGTCCTCACCGAATTTTGGCAGCTGACCGGTGCCGTACATCATTTCTTCGCGCACAAGGACGGGCGCATTGACCTCTGTCAGGCCATTTTCGGTGATGTGGGTATCAAGCATAAATTGGGCCAAGGCGCGGTGAATACGGGCAATTGCGCCGCTGAGCACGACAAAGCGCGCGCCTGACAGCTTGGCACCGGTTTCAAAATCCATACCAGATTTGACGCCGGGCAGGGCGTAATGCTCCAACGGGGCGAAA
Source organism: Paracoccaceae bacterium (assembly GCA_047623825.1). Lineage (GTDB taxonomy): Bacteria > Pseudomonadota > Alphaproteobacteria > Rhodobacterales > Rhodobacteraceae > JBLHOS01. The sequence continues at coordinate 18,326 of JBLHOS010000061.1, forward strand.
TTGAGCGTGCGGGGCGTGCCCCAGCGATGGATCTCGATGTTGTCATCTTCGCTGGCACCGTCTGGCACGCCGGCGTGGGGGATATTTGGCAGACCCATCAGCATGTCGCGCAGGGCGGCGTCGGTGATCTTGGCCTGCTCCTCCAGCTGTGCGATTTCTTGTTTTTTATCCGAGACTAAGGCGCGCAGGCGTTCAAATTCGACCTCATCACCAGCGGCCTTGGCGCGGCCCACATCCTTGGAGGCTGCGTTACGATCTGCCTGTGCCGCCTCAGCGGCTGAGATGCAGGTGCGGCGCGTCTCATCAAGGGCCAGAATGGCGGGCGATTGCGCGGACAGGCCCCGACGGGCCAGCCCTGCGTCAAACGCGGTTGGGTTGTCGCGGATGGTGCGAATATCGTGCATCGAACAGGCCTCTCCCGGGTAAAACTCTGCCCAGCATATGCCCGATTGTTAGATGAGATTGAAGGCAAAAGTGGCCAGCACATCCGATCCACA
>JBLHOS010000062.1:0-18468 GCA_047623825.1 Paracoccaceae bacterium
TGAGCGCCGGGGCAGGGTTCGTTGTCGTCATCTGCGGTGAAATCATGACCATGCCGGGCCTTCCACGCGTGCCATCTGCTGAGCAGATCATGCTCAATGAAGCCGGCGAAATCGAAGGGTTGTTCTAATGCGGTTACTTTTAGCGTTTGCGGTGAGTTTGCTATCCAGTCCAGTTGCGGCTCAGGAATGGTTCGTTCATGAATTTGGTGAACTCCGCGCTTACCACGGCGATTGGTTGGCGATTTGTCGGGACGGTGGTGCGGGTGACTGCAGGGTGGTGCAGCCGGGCTTGGAACCAGGCGATGACCCGTTTTTCGGCAGCAGCCGCCTGACAGTTAATCGTTTGGATGCGGGCGGATACACGTTTGAAGTGAACGCCGGCGAGATTACTTACCAGACAGTGACTGCGGCGGTTTTCCATTTTGGGAGCCGCAGTATAGACGTGCCCGAGGTCGACGTAGTTACGCGTGATCAATACGGAACCCTGACCGTTAACACGATTTATGTCATGAACCCGGAAATCACGGGTGAGTTGGTGACAGCGATGCGTGCGAGCAACCGACTGGTGGTTCAGAACGGGCGGTTTTTGGGTGCCGATCGTGGAATGGGTGCCGGGTTCTCGCTTCGCGGGGTCAGCGCGGCGCTGGATGCTGTGGAACGACAGATTTTGGAGAGGCAAGAATGAGCGCTACGATTATTGACGGCAAAGCCTTTGCAGCCAAGGTTCGGGCGCAGGTCGCGGATCATGTTAAACGGCTGGTCGACGACCACGGCATCACGCCCGGACTGGCCGTCGTGCTGGTGGGTGAGGATCCAGCCAGTGAGGTTTATGTCCGCAATAAAGGAAAGCAAACCCTAGAGGTTGGCATGGCCAGCTTTGAGCATAAGCTGGCAATAGACACCTCCGAGGCAGATCTTTTGGCGCTGATCAAGACACTGAATAACGATCCGGCAGTGCACGGCATTCTGGTGCAGTTGCCGTTGCCGGGACATCTGGACAGCGATCTTGTGATCAACAGCATTGATCCTGCAAAGGATGTTGACGGGTTTCATATCTCAAATGTTGGTCTGCTGGGCACTGGTCAAAAATCGATGGTGCCGTGCACGCCGCTTGGTTGCTTGATGATGCTGCGTGACCACCATGGCTCACTATCTGGGCTGAATGCGGTTGTTGTTGGGCGGTCCAATATCGTGGGCAAGCCGATGGCGAACCTGCTGCTTGGTGACAGTTGCACCGTCACGATCGCCCATAGTCGGACCAAAGATTTGGCGGCAGTTTGTCGGGCCGCGGACATCTTGGTCGCGGCTGTCGGGCGTCCTGAAATGATTACTGGCGATTGGGTCAAACCGGGCGCCACGGTGATTGACGTTGGTATCAACCGTGTTCCAAACGGCGAAAAATATCGACTGGTCGGTGATGTCGATTTTGCATCGGCCTCGGCTGTGGCGGGCGCGATCACCCCGGTTCCGGGCGGTGTTGGTCCAATGACAATCGCCTGCTTGCTAGCCAATACCGTGACGGCATGCTGCCGCGCCAACGGTTTGGCCGAGCCAGAAGGCCTGACGGCCTGATCCAGTTTTGGCCGGTCTAGGCCGGGATCATTGTGCCCAACAGGACGGCTACCGGTTTACGGGTGCCGTCCTGATCCTCAGCATGGACAGTTGCCTTGGTAACGGTCAGTCGTCGGCCGGTTTTGATAACCTCACCAATTGCCACCAACCTGACGCCTGCGGCGGGGGCAATCAGGTTAATCTTCATCTCAACAGTCAGAACTTCTTGATCAGGTGCCATCACGCTAAGGGCTGCATACCCCGCGGCGCTGTCGCCGATAGAAAACGTCAGGCCGGCATGCCCAAACCCATGTTGTTGCGCCACAGCCGCTGTAATGGGTGCTGAAATTTCAACATAGCCAGACTTAACAACACCCAATTGGGCGCAAAGAGTCGTCATCAGGCCCTGCGAATTGAAGCTGTTGGAGATCTTGTCGAGGATGATGGGATCTATCGTCATTGCCTCACAAAAGGGTACATTGATTGCCGCGACAAAGCCGCGTGATACTCAGATGAATGAAAGCACGTCTTTCCAGCCTATCCCAGCCCATTGGTAAGCCAGCGACTGCAATTCTGTTGGATTTTGCGTTTGAACAGTCATGGACGGCGCTAGCGCGGCATCGGCACCATCAAAGGCGGATCATTTAACAATATCGCCTTGGCGTCGGGTGCCATCAAATTCGACAGGGCATCGTTCTGGGTCTCTAGACCGCCGGTATACGTGCCGTAGGCTGGCAAGATCAGGCGGGATGCGTCGAACAAAAAGCTACGCCTCGTGATGACCCGGCCCCGCAGGTTCAATCGGGTCTTTGGGTGGTAGTGGCCAGAAACCTCACCGTTGGCTGTTTTCTGCGCGATGTGGTGAAACATGAGCGGCGGTTCATAGAGCGTGTGCAGATTTGTACCACCAATATCAACCGGGCCTGCATCGTGGTTGCCTTCGATCCAGATCCAGCGTCGTCCGGCCATTAACGCGTTCAGCCAAGACAGCGTATCTGCATCAATTTCGTGTGCGGCGGCCAGATCATCGAAACTGTCACCCAGACAGACCACTATTTCAGGGGCCATTGCGTGGATATCGGACTCAAGCCTGCCTAAGGTTTCGCGCGCCTCATAGGGGGGCAGCATCGGGCCACCCCGCCGGGCCATACGTTCGGATTTTCCTAAATGCAGGTCTGATACGCACAGCATCTGAACCCGGTCCCACCACAATGCGCCCGAGGGAAGGGCGGTTAAATTAGCGCCGGCAAATGTGAAATGGCATCCGTTCATGGTTCGTTCGATGACATGGGTTGTCGGACTAATCAAGCCCTGCGGCCGCCATCAGGCGCGCGGCTTCGTCCTGCAATAGGCGCTGTTCTGCTTTGCCCTTCACGGGAACGCGGCCAACCTCCAAAAACAGTGGTGCGGCCAATGGTGTGATGCGAGGCAAAATCAGGTGATCAATCCGACCGTCAATTCGGTCCAGCATCTGCTCTATCCGACCAAAATCGACCAAACCGCGCATGGCCTCTTGCCTTGTGATCTCAAGCATCAGGTGATCGGGGTCATATTTGCGCAAGGTGTCATAGAGGATATCGGTTGAGAATGTGGCCTGTCGGCCAGATTTGCGCTGCCCCGGCATGTTGCGATCAATCAGGCCAGCGATGATGGCGGAACCTTTGAAGGTTCGTTTCATCACTGCGTTGCCCGCCAACCAAGCTTCCATGGTCTCGTACAAATTTTCTCTCACAAATAGTGGTGCGGCGTCGCGCAACGGCTCCAACCCCCAAATCAGAGTTGCATAATCAGTTGCGACAAACCCCATCGGCTGAAGGCCTTCGGCCTCCATGCGTTGGGTTAGCAATAGGCCCAAGGTTTGCATCGCGTTGCGGCCTGCAAACCCGTAGGCGCAGACATGGTGCCTACCATCATGGGGAAAGCTTTCGACCAGCAATCTGTCGCGCTGCGGTAGCTTTGAAACGTTGCGTTGCAGGGCCAACCATTCGCGGGTGTGTTCGGGCAGTTCTGGCCAATCTTCTTGCTGAAATTTGTCCAAAATACGGCCACTTAGCTGTGTGGAATTCGAAAATTTGCTGCCCATATAGGTCGCTACTCTGGGGCGATTTGACGGTGACCTTGTCACTTCAACCGTCATTTCGCGTAGGCCTTCATACCGAACGATGAGCCCACCGATTAAAAAGGTGTCGCCCGTGACCAGAGTGGCGGCAAAGCTTTCTTCAACCTCGCCAAGCGGCGTGCCCCCCCTTTTGTTTTTGAGCCGTACTTTTAGCTTATCAGTATCCAGAATTGTGCCAATATTCATCCGGATCTGGCGCGTGGCGCGTGGGTCGCGCAATTGCCAAAACCCGTCTGGCCGCTGAACCAGCCGCTGCCATCGATCATAGGTGCGCAGCGCGTATCCCCCGGTGGCGCAAAAATTGAGGCACCGATCAAAGGTCTCTCGGTCAAGGGCGGAATACGCGCCAGCGGTTGTGATCTCACAATAAAGGGCGTCCGCGTGAAATGGGCCTGCGGCTGCACAAATCAGGATGTGCTGGCATAATACGTCTAGTGGACCAGCACCCGCAGGCTCCCCATCCAGATCGCGATCTTGCACGGCTTGCAGGGCCGCCACACACTCAACAACTTCAAACCGGTTCGCAGGCACCAGCATAGCCTTTGAGGGGGCGTTGTAGCGGTGATTGGCCCGCCCTATGCGTTGTACCAGACGTTTGACGTTCTTGGGCGCACCCACTTGGATAACCAGATCAACGTTGCCCCAATCTATGCCCAGATCCAGAGATCCGGTACACACAATGGCGCGCAGCGATCCTGCGACCATCGCCGCTTCTACCCTTTCTCGCGCCTCACGCGACAGCGCGCCGTGATGAATGCCGATCGGCAGGCTTTCGGAATTGGCCAGCCAAAGATTATGAAAAAAGATCTCAGCTTGCGCGCGGGTGTTGTGAAAAATCAGCGTTGTGCGATGTGCTTTGACTTGCTGTAAAACCGCCTCAATCGCGTATTTTCCACCGCCGCCGGACCACGGTGGCTTGGTGTCGGTCTGCAGCATTTGGATATCGGGGGCAGGGCCTGGATCTGCCGTTAGAATTGCACAGGGATCTGGATGACGCGCCAGAATATGGGCGATCGCTTGGGGGTTTTCGACGGTGGCCGACAGACCGACACGTCGCAGCCCAGGGGCCAGCGTTCCCAGACGCGACAGCGCCAGCATCAACTGATCGCCACGCTTACTTTCGGCCAAGGCGTGGATCTCATCAACGATGACGCGTTGCAGTCCCGCAAACATCCGCGGTGCGTCGTCGTATGAGATCAGCAAAGCCAGACTTTCGGGTGTCGTCAGCAGAATATGGGGTGGATCGGCACGCTGGCGTTTGCGTTGGGTTTGGGTGGTGTCGCCTGTGCGATCCTCTATCCGGATCTGCAGCCCGAGTTCATCAACCGGGGCTCGCAAGTTTCGTTTGATGTCAGCTGCCAGCGCCTTGAGCGGTGATATATAGAGCGTATGCAGCCCTTTGTGCTGTCCGTCCGCCAGTTCAGCCAATGTCGGCAAGAACCCAGCCATCGTCTTACCGCCGCCGGTGGGGGCAATCAAAAGCTGTGCAGGCTGGTCGGCCAAGTCCAACATCTCTTGTTGGTGCGGGTGAATATGCCAGCCACGTGCCGCAAACCAGTCGTGGAATATCTGAGGGAGCGTTGCCATAGGTTAGACATACGCACGTAAGATCAAAAAGGGGATTACCTTTTTAGCGTTCAGCGATCTAAGACGGTCTGTCGCAGTCGACGGGCCCGATGTTCAATGCGCGATTGCCTCCTGTTTGACATATAGGTTGGCCCACGCCCGATCAATCAGATCAGGTCGCAACTGGTATGGGATCCCCTCAAATTCGCAGATCGCAATGACCTGATCTAGCAAGAAAGGCGCGTGATAATTCGCGTAGACATAGTCCACCTCGGGGTATTTCTTCTTTAGAAGATGCACCAATGCAGCCTCATTCAACGGAACCTTCTTCTTGCGGGCGACCATCGCAAAAATCTTTAAGAATTGGTCTTGGGTCGGCCCATCAATCTTTACCTTAAAGAAGATCCGGCGCAGGGCGGCACCGTCAAACAGCTCGTTGGGATGAAAGTTGGTGGAAAAGATGACTAGCGTATCGAATGGAACCTCAAACTTCTCACCCGACTGTAGGGTCAGAATATCGTAGCCAGCCTCCATCGGAACAATCCAGCGGTTGATCAATGCCTGTGGCGGTTCTTCTTGGCGACCAAGGTCGTCGACAATAAAGACGCCGCCCGTCGCCTTTAGCTGAAGGCTGGCCTGATAGGTGCGCGACGTTTGGTTGAAGTTCAGGTCCAGCATCGACAACGCAAGTTCACCACCGGTCATAACAGTGGGGCGTTGGCACAGGACATAGCGAGTGTCAGAACGCGAAGCCCCCCGACGCAATCCGGTAGCGCTTTTATCAACCTGTAGCTCTGCAGTAGTATGCACAATCGGGTCAAAAAGTGTGATGACCTGGCCGGCATATGACAATGCATGCGGTACATAGATCAGATCGCCCATGGCGGCGCGAATTCCCTCGGCGATGGCGCTTTTACCGTTACCGGGCGGTCCGTACATCAATACAGATCGACCGGAGCTGACTGCGGGTCCTAGCTGATCCAACATGCCATCGGGTAGGATCAAGTGACCCATAGAGGCGCTAAGCCGTTCTTTATCAACGCGAATATTCTTGATCGACTGGCGTTTGGTCTGTTCTTTATAGGCTTCCAGCGGTACCGGCATGGGGCCGTAATATTCAGATTGTGACAATGCATCCAAGGCGCGGGCTTTGCCGGCATCGGTCAGCTGGTAACCCATTTCTGAGCTGGAGGTGGCATGCAATGTGCCCATGGCCTGCAGCAAGTTCATATCGCGCAGCATATCGATAAGCGCTTGCGTCAACGGCATCGGCAGGCGGACCGCCTCAGAAATCTCAGAGGTGTTTTCGACATTTTGGCGGAAAATGGTCTTGAGCAAAATATCCCGCATCATCACCATAGGTAGGCCGGTTTCGCCAAGGCTGCGCAGGGCAGTTGGTGCATGGCTTTCAGTTGTTTGAACGTTCATCAGGTGTCCCCTAACGCTAAGCTCCAGATACCCCGCGGTGCAATTTTACCGGTCGGAGCCTTTCCAATCAGTAAAAGTCGTTCTTCAGGTCGTCGGCCCTAAACCAAGGGCCAAATAAACGACCAAAGCCCCGGCAAGGGCAACGCCCATCGGGAACAGTTTACCGCGATCCCATGACACCCATTCCGGTGTTGCGCGTCGAATTGCCGGTACTGCCCCTAATGCACGGTGCGTCAGCCATGACACGATCAGGACGATCGCGAAAAGCATCAAGAAGAACAGCCCGTCGCCGCCTGCAATAAACGGCGCCATCGCGGCTGCAAACTTTGCGTCGCCGGCCCCGATCAGGCCAAGAGACGTCGCCACAAAGCCGATCGCCAGCACACCCAACAACTGCAAAAGACGAATGCCAAATGTCTCTAGCGGCAGGATAAACAGGCCTATCACCACAAAGACAGCGACCAAGGCCAGCACCGCCATGTTGGGGATGCGCATGTCCTTTAGGTCAGACCATGACACATAGATGCAAATCGGTAGAACGAAGGGTAAAAACCAAGCGGCTTGTTGAAATGTTAGCGACATTATCTTAGTTCCGAACGTCTGTTTCCAGCGCACGTAAGGCACGTGCTGCTGCTTCGAAATGCTGAGGATGGGAGTCGATCGCTTCTGCCAAGAGGCCCCGCCCGACGTCCACGTCACCCTGACGGATCGCCGCCAGCGCCATCGTATGGAGCAATTGTGCCCGTTCGGTCTGGGTCATCTGCACGAGCGGTAAGTTGTAGTCACGCCGTGCTGCCCGGGCCATGACTAGGTTGTTCTTGGCGGTGAACAGCTCATTATCATAGGTGATAGCTTCAGTGAACAAACGCTCTGCGGCGTCGAAATCACCGCGCGTTAGTTTGGAATAGCCCCAGTTATTCAGAACGCTCGCTGGACGGATCGTCAGGCCAACGGCGGTCTCATAAAAACTGTCGGCCCTGTCCCATTCCTGGTTGCTGTCGGCGATGATGGCCTCAAGCCGGTAACGCTCATAGGTCTCAAACGTTGGTGGGATCAAATCCAGCTGCTCTTCAGCGTCTACCCATGACCCGGTCCGGATCAGGGCATCGGCGTAGTCCACGCGGTCCTGATCTGTGACCTCATCGCTATCAACGACCTGACGCCAGATAACGACGGCCTCGGTGGAGCGGCGGGCCCGGATAAGGCTTTGACCAAGACCACGCTTTAGGTCGACGCGGTCAGGCTGGCGTTGAGAGCTTTCACGGAAATACGACACGGCCTCTTCGGGATCAGCTGCAGTCAGCATGATGTCGTTGAGATTGCTTTCGTCGATAACGTTGATCCCGCCATCCATGGCGCGTTCAACTTCTGCATTTCCGATACCTCTTTCACAGGCCGCAAGCGTGAAGCTTGTGCCGATCACAAGTGTGATCCGGATCAATGGGCGCATGGCGTCCTCTTACTGCTCGAACGCTTTGATCATGGAGTTTGGATCAGGACATAACGGCCGTCCCCTCTTCGCTCCAGGTCAAAGTCATTATCATTATTCTGCTCAGCATAGACTGAATTTTCCATATTTGCGATAGCAAGCCGCAGATTTTCCCGGATGTCGTCCGATTCGCCACTATCCAGCGCGTATGCGTGGCGAAATACCTGCCTCGCCTCGCCATATTCGCCTTTCTCCATCAAAACGACGCCCAAATTATTCCACGCAGCTGGAAAATCAGGCTCTATTTCAATGGCCTGCCGAAGCAATCGTTCAGCCTGACCCAGTCGACGCAGTTGCAAATTAGCTGACCCAAGTGCGGATAATACGTCTGTGGTGGCACCTTGTTCACCAGCAGCGCGCGTATAGGCACGCAGTGCCAGTTCATATTCGCCAGCTTCCATCAGGCGATGCCCGACGGTCAATCCATCCACGCTGTTGCGTAAAACAACCGTGCCCTCAGGGGCGTTCAGACCTTGCTGCAACGGCTCAAGCCGCGAGGTGTTTTGACACCCCGCGACCGTGATACTGAGAAACGCAATGATCAGCCCCCGCTTCACCATGATTAAAATCCTGAACTAGATGCACTTAGCGTTTGAGAAATACCATAAACCGACGGGCCGATCAGAATAATCAAAAGTGGCGGCACACAAAACATCATCGTGGCCAGCGTCAGTTTTGTCGGCAATTTGTTAGCCTTTTCTTCGGCGCGCATCAGACGTTTGTCACGCATCTCATCAGAATAGACCCGCAACGCGTCAGCTATAGATGTACCAAACTGGGCAGACTGGATCAGAACGGTCACAAAGCTGTTCACGTCCTGCACGCCGCAGCGTTCAGCCATATCCTTGAGGACTTTTGATCTTTCTTTACCTGCCTTCATTTCGTAGGCCACGATCGACAATTCTTCGGCCAGTACAGGGTAGGAGGGGCGGATTTCTTTGGCGACGCGGATAATGGACTGATCTAGTGATTGACCTGCCTCAACGCAGACCAACAACAAGTCCAGCGCGTCAGGGAAGCCGGTCACGATCTCTTCTTCGCGAGTTCCGACGCGGCGCTGAACCCAGTAGCGTGGCAAGTAATATCCGATGCCACCGGGGATCAGCACGGTCATGATGCTTTTTTGAGCCGTCATTTCACCGCCGATTAGAACGTAAAGAACACCCAAGGCCAAAAAACCCATGCCAAGCGCAAACTGGGCAAAGTGGAATGTTTGAACAGCCCCCTTTGACCGGTAGCCAGCACGGATCAACGTCATTTGCATCGCGCTAAGTTCGGCCTGGTCTTGAGGCTCTAGGAATTGTGCGAACCGATCCAGACGTCCATCCTTGCCGCCGCGGCGCAACGCCGCCTCAACTTCGCGGATGTTTTCACGGTTACTTGCTTTCAAGCGCTCCAATGGGTCTTTTCTACGGAATAGGAACGCAGGAAGTGCGATTACCACCAGCAGCAAACCCAGAATGCCGACGGCTATCAATGATCCAAGTGGACCAAGGTATTGCATCAATAGATCGTTGATCATTTCCATAATTTTGTTCTCTCAGACCTTTATGTTAACCATCCAGCGCATGACGATGATGTTCACCGCCAGCATCGCCAGAACGAGGGCACAGGCGTAGATGAAGACAGGGCTTTCCATGACGTCTTCGTAGTAGTCAGGCTGCATCACGTTGATACCGACCAAGGCTAGAATGGGGAAAACTGACAAGAACATGCCAGATCCCTTGGCCTCAGATGTAATGGCCTTAACCTTACGAAATAGCTTGAACCGGGCCCGGATCACGCGTGCCAGACCTTCAAGGATCTCAGCTAGATTACCGCCCGATTTCTGCTGAATGCCGACAGCAACAGCCAAAAAGCGTAAATCCTGCATGTCCAGTCGTTCAGCCATTGATTGGATACTTTCGCTGATATCACGACCATAAGCCGCCTCATCTGCGATGACACCCATCTCAGAACCCAACGGATCGGACACTTCTTTCGCGACGTTGTTGATGGCGGCGATAAACGGGTGGCCAACGCGCAATGAGCGGACCAAAAGCTCAATCGCATCCGGTAATTGCTCTTCCAGTAGGGCAAGACGCTTTTTGGCCTTACTATCGACCCAAAACATCACGGCACCGATGCCCATTCCGGTGGACAACATTAAACGAATGGCAAAACCAGCGCCAGTTGCAATTGTTAGCGCAAGAAAGCTGGCCACGATCAGGCCAAACATGACCATAATCAGCTGTTGCGGTGTGAAGGCGATATTTGCCTTCTGCGCCTTGCTTGCGATCAACGAATAAAGCGGGATTGTGCGCGATTTGGCGTGCTGGCTCATCTCCTTGCGGAGTTTGGCCAAGACATCTTCGCGTGTTCCGCCCTTTTCCAGCATATCTAGGCGGCGATTGACCCGCGCCGACAAGCTGATTGATTTGCCGAAGACCATCAAATAGACGCCCTCGACCAACAAAATCACACCAACGAAAATGCCAATGTAAATAAGGGGTTCAATACTTAATTCCATAGCGCTCAGTCCCCCGCTGGTTCGTAGATTGACATCGGTAGGTCATAACCCCATTGACGGAACCGCTCAGAATAGTGTGAACGGACGCCGCAGGCGGTAAAGCGACCAATGATCGTGCCGTCTGGTTTCAGTCCCATGCGTTCAAAGCGGAACACCTCTTGCATGGAGATGACTTCGCCCTCCATGCCGGTGATCTCGGTAATTGAGACCATGCGGCGAGAGCCGTCCTGCAGACGGCTTGCCTGAACAATCAGGTTCACCGCTGAGGAGATCTGGGCGCGCACAGCCTTGATCGGCATTTCGATCCCGGCCATCGCAATCATGTTTTCCAAACGACTGGATGCATCGCGCGCCGAGTTGGCGTGAATGGTGGTCATAGATCCGTCATGCCCAGTGTTCATGGCCTGCAACATATCGATCACCTCTTCGCCACGGGTTTCCCCTACGATGATCCGGTCAGGACGCATCCGCAGCGCGTTTCGCAGACAATCGCGCTGTGTTACTGCACCTTTGCCCTCTACGTTGGGCGGCTTACTTTCCATCCGGCCGACATGGACCTGTTGAAGCTGAAGTTCTGCAGTATCCTCAATCGTCAGGATCCGCTCTGAGTTGTCGATAAAAGATGACAGGGCGTTCAACGTGGTCGTTTTGCCCGACCCTGTACCGCCAGAGACAATAATATTCAGGCGTGTGGCTACGGCGGCCTGAAGGTAGGCTGCCATCTCTTCGTTGAAGGCGCCAAAGGTGACCAGATCGTCGATGGCCAGCTTCTCTTTTTTGAATTTCCGGATTGAGACCAGTGAGCCGTCGACCGCAACGGGCGGCACCATCGCGTTGAAGCGCGATCCGTCTTTCAGGCGGGCGTCAACATATGGATTGCTTTCGTCGACACGCCGGCCAACGGCTGAAACGATTTTGTCGATGATGCGTAACAGATGGCGCTCATCTTTGAAACGCACATCGGTCAACGTCAGCTTACCAGCGCGTTCTACGAACACGCGGTGGGGGCCGTTGATCAGAATGTCGTTAACGTCGTCGTCTTTCAGCAGTGGCTCAAGCGGACCGAGGCCAGTGACCTCGTCAAACAGCTCAGTATGTAGGGTTTGGCGATCCTCACGGTTTAGCACCACGCCCAATTCGTTCAACTCGTCATTAGTGATGGAGACAATCTCGGCCCGAAGATCAGCCTCTTTTGCGGTTTCGAGCGCGGAAAGGTTGAGGTTGTCGAGCAACCGGTGGTGCATTTCGGTTTTCAACTCATCCAGACGCAGACGCCGCTTTTGCTCTTTGTCTAGGTTTGCGACTTCAGACGCAGTATCGGCTGTTTTTTCTGCGGTACCCGGGCGACGTTGGACTTTACTCGGATCGGCCGCAATTACGGCCTTTTTCTTAACCGGTTCCGGTGCGATGATCGGCCTTACTGCCGATGCACCTTCGTCTTTTTTATAGCGTGAAAACAATTTCCGTCTCCGTTATTTGCTGGCTGCTTGGCTATCGGCCAGCAGGGCGGCATGGAGCGTTTGCGCCACCTTGAGTATTTCTTTGCGCAGAGGACTCTTTCTGGCCATTTCGGCCAGAGGAACACCGTGATCACACGCTTGCGAAATCAGTTTGCCGCCATCGGGTAGCAAGGTGTTGATCTCAATATTCAGGCTTTCTGCCATCCGCTTGACGCGGTTTTTGCCGTTGAGGTCGGTAAATTTCGGCGACCGGTTCAGGACGAAGTGTACTTTCTCAAGTGGGAGGTCCTCAGCACGCATAGCCTTAGTGAAGCGGATTGCGTTTTGCGCCGACCGCATATCCAATTCGAGTGTTGCAAAATAGACGTCAGCGGCCATCAGCACGCTTTCAGTCCACTGAACGACGGTTGTCGGCATATCGATCACGATGATGTCAAAGCACTGGGAGGCCAGATCCAACAGACACTTGATGTCATCAGGCCCGATCATATCCAGAGGCAGGATATCTGCGGGGGCGGTAAAGACTGAAAGCTTATCATTATAGGTGACAAGAGCCTGCTTGAAAGCATCAACATCCATCGACTTACTATCAGACAGAACCTCAAAAATCACGTCGCGCCGCGGCAGGTCGAGGAAGGTCGACGCAGATCCGAATTGTAGGTCAAAATCCATCAAACATACGGACGGAGATGTCTTTTTGTCGATATTGGCCAGCTCCCAGGCCAGGTTAACGGCCAGAGTGGTCGAACCAGTTCCGCCTGCAAGGCTTTGGACAGCAAAAATCGCGGTATGAGCTTCCAGTTTCGGTGCAGGATTGTGTGGCACCGTCCCATGCTGGGCCGCTGCGGCCACAGGTGCCGTTGCAGCTTCGCGAATGCGGTCAATCGCATCATGAAGCGCATTTTCAGGAAGTGGGTAGGGTACGAAATCATCCGCGCCGATCTTTAGCATCTGATGCAAGCCGATCGGGCTGACGTCTTCGGCGATCAAAATGACCTTGATGCCTTTGTCTTTGGCAATTTTGATCAGGTCACCGATCAGCGTGATATCTTTTTCGTCACTATCATCGACAGCAAACGCAACAAATTCGAGGCCATTGGCCTCTGGCTGGGCCAAAAATCCACGGGCTTCCTCAAACGTTAGGTCGCCCCAAGCTTCGCCAAGCTCAGTTTCCATGTCGTCGATCAAAAGATCGAATGTCTGAACATTCCTCGCGATCGTACAGGCGACGATCGGTGCGGGGTCAGATTTTAGAGCAAGTCCGCCACTCATTCCTCAAATTCCCAATTCGGACCGCGGTTGTGCGGTCTTGATTAACATCGCAGCAAATTAGGTTCGCTGTGATGCGGGCGGGGATAAGTTCCACAGTGCTCGTCGCGGAATCATCCCTCACTTGAGACAACCTTGCTTGTCAACTTAGTCAACAATACGACCAAAATGCTGAAACTATGAGGTATTTGTGGACCGTCGGGACACCTTAAGGTCGCAGATCTTTAGTCGCTGCTGCCGCCAGAAGATACGTAAGAACGGTAGATCAGCTGGGCGTAGTTGCCGTCCAGAACCATGGGGTGATTTGTTACAAAACCGGACACTTCTGTCACCGTGCGACGATTGCGCCGTTCCGGATCTGCCGTCGCAATAACAGGCTGGCTTTCACCTAGTGAGACCAATGCTTCAAGACGCTCACGCTCAATCCCTTGTGTCACAAGGTAATTCACAGCTGTCTGAGCGCGACGACGGCCCAAATTTTCATTATAGCTGTCAGATCCAACTAGGTCGGTGTGACCATAGACACTAAAGCGAACTTCGGGGAACTGCCGGATCCACGATGCCTGCTGACGCAACACATTGCGGGCGGCATCATCCAAGTGGGCGCTATCAAATTCAAAGGTCAGCGTTGTCGGGACTTCTGCCGCAAAACGCTGCGACAGATCCGTTACAATTGCAGAGACATCGCCGCGCATCAGCAGATTGTTCTGCATCGTCGGGTTGCCAAAGGCGCCTTCGTCCAATTGGCTACCTGCCTCACGAAACAAGGCGCGCGGCGTGCAGGCGGTTAGGGCAATCAGTGATATGGTGATCAAAGGAATGTGGAACCGTGTTCTCATAACCTTACTCCAACACATAGCCATAGGACCCACTAAAGTCTTGCTGCGCCACATCGGCAGCGGCGGATCCACGGGGGTTTGCCCCACCGATTGTCCGGCCGAACAAGAATAATTCGCTTTCAGTCGGGATCTGGATCCGATCGGTCGGCAGGATCAGTGCCTCACCCCGTGTTGGCGCGACCAAATGGGCGGTAACGATGATCACAAGTTCAGTTTGGTTGCGCTGATAATTTGCACTGCGAAACAGAGCGCCAAGGACTGGAATATCGCCCAACCATGGAACCTGACCAATCGAGTCGCGGAAGTCATCCTGCAAGAGCCCTGCAATGACAAAACTCTCTCCGTCGCGCATCTCAACCGTCGTCGAGGTTGATCGCGTTGACAGTCCGGGTGTGCCGTCGGTCAATGCCAGCGTATTGTCGATCGAAGATATCTCAGCGCTGAGCTGAAGATTGATGACCTCATTGGCGACCACAGTCGGCGTAAAGTCCAATTGGATACCAAACGGTTTGAACTGAACAACTACACCGCTGTCTGTTTCAACAGGGATTGGAAACTCACCACCCGCAAGGAAACTAGCTGATTGACCCGACAGTGCTGTTAAATTCGGTTCAGCCAAGGTCCGAACAACGCCGTTCTGCTCCAAGGCTTCCAATGTCAGTGAGAACTGCAAGGCGTCGCTGCCAAAGCTAAAGCCAATTGCGCCAGCGCGGCCAGACAAGTTCGCAGGAACAGCAGAGCTTGCAGTCCCAAAAGTCCCGGCCGTGTTGCTCCCACCGCTACCAGCGGTAACGCCTGCATCACCAGAAAAGAGTGATCCATTGACGCCAAAACTGGCAGCAAGATCCTGTCTGACGCTGCGCGTCATTTCGGCAAAACGAACATGCAGCATAACCTGCTGAGTTCCGCCGACAACCATCAGATTTGAAATTCGGTCGGGGGCATAACGCGCGGCAAGTGTTAGCGCGCGGTCCATTGCCTGGATTGAAGAGACGACACCTGACATCACGATTCCATCGTTGGCAGTGCGCACTTCGATGTCCTCGTTTGGTAAGATATCTTCAAGATGTTCTTTGAATTCTGCCACGTCTGGGATGACCTGAACCTCGACGTTCGCAATCAGCGAGCCGTCGGCCCCCAAAAGTGTCATCGTTGTACGGCCAGGGGACCGGCCAAGGACATAAATCGTCCGCTCTGATAGCGTCGCGATATCGGCGATTTCTGGGTTGGCAATCGACAGTTCCGCAAAAATGTCATCGCTTTCGACGACAACTGCGCGATTCATCGGAACACGCAACGTCGTTGATGTTGCGCCCTCAAGAACGCGCAGTCCTTGCGCGTGTGATGTCACAGGGTACGTAAGGAAAATTGCACAACCCAACAGGGCTGCGCTTATATAACACCGAATACTGCTCATCGTGATCCTGCCTCTCTGATCACATGTGTGGAGTGGGTCATTTATCGCCCGCTTTCGAACAACATGCCTGAATAAGAGTTTTCTTGCAAGAATCAGGTGCTTGTGAGGTGAAATTTATGTGGTTTTCAGAACACGCTGCCCAAATTATAGTCCAAAAACAAGATGGGCCCCCATCATGTGGGGGCCTAAATCGGTGTTTAGAGATTAGTTCGTGCAGGGTACTTGGGTGATGACCACCTCTGCGCCACGCCGATTACGCACGCTACAAATCTCTGGCGCCTCCATCTGCACAGTCTCTTCCTGGACAACGCCTAGCAGGTCGTCTTGGTTGATTTCGAAGTTATCGCTTTCGGTTTGGTCACGTACACCAACCAAGGCCAGTGATAGATTTCCACTTGCTTGGGCTTGGGCCAGGGCGGCGATCCGATCTGGTGGAGCCTCAACAGTGATCGTCCGTGCAATGGTCGGGTTGTTGCGATCTTCATCGGTGATCTGGTCAATCGCGATGATCTGGACGCTGGCTTGAATCAGGCGTGTGAAACTCTCACCCCGTGAAGATCCTGTCCAATAAACATCGACCCGGTCACCCGGACGCAAGAAGCCAGAAACGCCGGACGCTACATCGACGCGCAATGCGAATGCCCGCATCCCTTGGGTAAGGCGAGAGGCGACGCCGGCATCTTCGCCGGGGGCGGTCACTTTTGAGATTAAGACAGGTTCATTTCGCTCCATCACGCGCAGGACGGTGCGTGCCTCATCAACGTTTGGCGGAAACAAGTCGTCTAAGCTTGTGAAGGCGCCAAACGGAATGTGTTCAGTGGGCCAGCGAATGGCCATCACGTCTGTGCGGTTCAAAAGTTGTCCGTACAGCACCTGACGGGTCACGACGTAGACCTCAGATGTTGGTACAATAGCGTCGCTTTGGTTTGCCAACGCCTGCTGGTACTGTGAAAATCGATCTTGCGCGATATAAACCGCGAAACCTGCCAGTCCGACCCCAACGATCAGAACCAGTCCAAAAATCAAACGCATTGTGCTCGTCCTTTTATCTAAGGCTTTGCCTGCTCACGCCAAAACCACCTTAATCTACAATGGGGTAGCTGTGTATTGCGGCAAAATCGTGGTTGCCTCACGTGTTTGATGTGACTTTAAGGATGACCGCATGCCGCCTACAACAGCAGGGCATGCGGTCGGATCTGTCGTTATCCCTACGCGCGCATCCGTTACTCTATGTTGGACACAAAGGGCTCTGAACGTGGGGTTAGTCCGTCGTCGTCGTCGTTGTCGTTGCCGTAGAGGCGGCAAAACCGGTGCTGACGTGGTCTTCGCCCAGTTGGTCAGCGATGTCGCCTGAGAGATTCTCCAAACCACCTGAAACAACAGACATTACGGCTAGTCCCAGCCCGACAAGGGCCGCTGTCAAAACGACCCAGTCAACTGTGACCGCGCCACTTTCATTCGAGAGAAACGATTTGAAAACATATGTTGGCATTGGTTTGCTCCTGCATGAATACCTGAAAGAAGGCACCCGATATCGATCCGGGCGAGGCGCATTCTGCAACCAGTGTCTCAAGGACAAGGTGTACATGACCTGCAGGTCCGGGCAGGAATGTGGCAAGACGGCGGCGAGGCCAAGCAGACTTGGTCTAATTTTATTGAAACGAAAACGGACTTTGCAAAACAAAGGACGCGCATTCAAAGCATTGTTGGAAGAAGGTTTTAGTCGAAGCTTGTGTTGATGTGGTCGCGCTCAAGCTGCGTGCGGATATCGTTGGCCAAGTTATCTAAACCACTTCCGACAACATTTATGACGGCCAGTCCAAGACCGACAAGTGCTGCCGTTAAGACAACCCAGTCAACGGTTACGGCTCCATTTTCGTCCATCGCGAATCGCGCGACCTTGGTTATAAACATTGCGTAGTTCCCTCCAGTAGCTTTGTCAGTGGCGGGCGCGGCAGACGCCCCGAGCAGACCCTTCCTGAATGCAACTGGACTAAGGCAAGAATGGGGCAATTGAGGACTAATTTAGGCAATTACCTGGAAGCAATCGGTCAATATTGTTGCAAATAAGGAAACCCTTGCCCCAATCGTAAACGAGCGAAAAAGGGCCCCGCTTTCCAGCAGGGCCCTTTTGTCACAATGAGGGTGTCGCCATTTTTTGCGGAAATTAATCTAGCTGTTCATCATCATCAGTGAAGGCCGTAGTGATCCCCTGACCCGTCAACTGGCCCTCGATGTCGCTGGACAGGTTGCCGACGCCGTCGGACACAACGGCCATAACGGCCAGGCCCAAGCCCACGATGGCGGCTGTCAGAACAACCCAGTCAACAGTGACTGCGCCGGATTCGGATTTTGCGAAGTTTTTGATAAGTGCGTTCATGGTTTTAGCTCCAAAAAAAGATTGCGTTTTCTGCCTCGCCCTGGTGGCTCATCGCCGCCTTGGATGATTGCAACTTGTATGTGAATCGGGGCGTGAATTGGGCGATACAAAGGAATTAATTAGAAATGTACGAAGTTTCATTTCACCTGATGAGCGGGATCAAACCCTTAAAGCATAAAAAAAGCCGCGCTCAGAAGCGCGGCCTTTTCACAGTCCCATCTGGGACCGTTAAATTCTATATGGATTAGTCTAGCTGTTCAGCAGTGAAGGTCGTAGCGATCCCCTGACCTGTCAACTGCGTGTCGATGTCCTGTGACAGGTTGCCGACGCCGTCGGACACAACGGCCATAACGGCCAGGCCCAAGCCCACGATGGCGGCTGTCAGAACAACCCAGTCAACAGTGACTGCGCCGGATTCGGATTTTGCGAAGTTTTTGATAA
>JBLHOS010000063.1:0-17971 GCA_047623825.1 Paracoccaceae bacterium
AGAACGGTGGAAACTTAGGTGAAACGGGGTCTGTCGCGTTCATGTTCGATCGCAAGGGTCAGGTTAGTTATGGAGCTAATGTAGGCGACGCTGACACCGTGATGATGGCCGCTATTGAGGCCGGCGCAGAAGACGTTGAAAGCACTGAAGACGGTCATGTCATCTGGTGTGCTGATACTGACTTGAATGAGGTTTCGACCGCACTTGAGGTCGAGTTGGGTGAGAGCGAAAGCACCAAGCTGGTTTGGCGTCCCACCACAACCACTGAGCTGGATCTTGAGGGCATGCAAAAGCTGATGAAGCTAATTGATGCGCTGGAAGATGACGATGATGTGCAGAATGTCATCGCCAATTTTGAGGCCTCGGATGAGGTCATGGAACAGCTCTGATTGACTAAAATACATTCTGCACGACCCATGCACATCCCATGTATACAAAAAGCCATGGTGGAAGTTTCAGGCGCTATCCATGCCTTTTTCATAGGTCAGATAATGTAGACTGAGCCGCTGACCCGGACGCTGTCGCCGGGCGTGCCGGTGACCTCGACCTGCAAGGTCGACGGGCTGCCCATATCGTCACCTTGCAAGATGGTGAATGCGCCGCCGCCACGCAGCCCTGACCAGCCTTGATCAACCAATGCGCCGCCCAGGGCCGCCGCCGCCGCACCGGTTGCCGCATCCTCAACCACGCCGCCAATGGCAAAGGCGTTCCGAGCGACAAACTCTGTCTTTGAGGCGATGAAAAGCAGGCTTACGGTTGTCAGATCTGCCGCCGCCATCACGGCCCGCATGGCGCCAAAATCATAGGCCATCTGTGCAAGCCGCGAGCGCGATCTGAGCGCGAAAATGGCATGACGGACGCCGGCAAAACCCAAAGTTGGCGGCAGTCTGTCATCAAGGTCTGCCTGTGACAGGTTAAATAGAGACAACAAGCGCTGGGCCAGATCATCGGGCAGTGGTTTGGACCAGGTGCGCGGCGATTGCAGACTGGCGACCCAACCGTCCGGCGTGTTGCTGGCGGCCACCGAAATCTCACTTTCAGATAGGCGTAGCTGATAGATGCCTTCGCCGAATTTGGCCCCCATCGCTGCACCAAGTGCGATCGTTGCGTGGCCACAAAAGGCAACCTCGGCATCGGGGGCGAAATAGCGCACTTGCCAAGATTTGCCCAACGGGGCCGCAAAGGCGGTTTCGGAATGGCCAAGCGATTTTGCGATCGCTTGCATCGTCGCGGGATCGGGTAGCACATCACCGATCACGACACCTGCGGCGTTACCGCCTTGGGTGCCGCGAGAAAAGGCCGAGAGGCTTTGAGGTTGCATTGGGCGCTCCTTCCATCTGATCCCTGACATTGGCACAGCAAAAAATACAACAAAAGAAAATATTGTTGATGTTTAATATTCCATAATGGAATGGTTTAGCCTGTGCCACGCCCGATTCGGCTTTGCTCGCTTGCTGTTTTTGACCAGTCCGCTCCCACTCAAGCTTCAAAGCAGTGCAAAAGGTAAAGCCGATGTCGTCGACAGAGTTCTACCGGTGATTCGCGCGGCCACCACTGCACCGCATCTGGTGACGCTGATCTTGTTAATCGGGCTGTCGGTGATATCGCTGAACGTGTTCGTAGCATCATTGTCCCATATCGCGGAGGATTTCCAAACCGAGTACGGATTGGTCAGCCTGTCGATCGCGGCGGTTTTGCAGCTGATCATGGGGCCGCTGTCGGACCGGTTTGGCCGCCGCCCCGTCATCTTGACCGGTCTTGTGCTATTCACCGTCTCCTCAGTCGGTTGCATGCTTGCGCAAAACATCTGGGTCTTTCTGGGCTTTCGATTGATGCAGGGTGCTGTCATTTGCGGCGCGGCTGTGTCTGTGGCCGTGGTCCGCGATATGGTTTCAACCGAAAAGGCCGCCAGCCTGTTGGGGTATATGGCGATGGCCATGGCGTTGGCCCCGATGTTGGGCCCAATGCTGGGCGGCATCTCGGATCAGGTCTTTGGCTGGCGCGCCAGTTTCGCGTTCTTCGCGATGTCAGGGGCGATCTTGTTAACATTGGTCTGGGGCGATCTGGGGGAAACTAATAAGCACCGGTCGGCCACGTTCATCCAGCAATTTCGGACCTATCCAGAGCTGTTGGGCTCACGGCGGTTCTGGGGATATGCGCTGTGCATGGCGTTCTCAACCGGGGCATTCTACGTCTTTATCGCAGGCGCGCCGCTGGTCGAGATGGCAATGTTTTCGATGTCGCCAGTGGTCTTGGGGTTCTTTATCGGCACGATTACGGGCGGCTATCTGGTGGGTACGTTCCTATCGGGTCGGTTCGCCTCACGGTTTGGCCTGACCAAGATGATGCTGGCCGGACGGGTCGCTGCATGCTTTGGCCTGACGATGGGGTTGATCTTGTTTGCGTTGGGGATCCAAACCCCCTTGGCCCTGTTTGGATCGGTGATGTTTGTGGGGCTGGGCAACGGGCTGACCATGCCCAACAGTAGTGCAGGCGCGATGTCGGTTCGGCCGCAATTGGCGGGCAGCGCATCGGGATTGGCCGGCGCGTTGACAGTGGGCGATGGGGCGATCTTGACGGGATTGGTCAGCGTGCTGATCACGCCTGAAACCGGGGCCTTTGCATTGTTGGGTCTGATGCTGGCCGTGTCTTTTGCCGGGCTTTTGGCAGCGTTATCAGTGATGCAGGCGGACCGGCGGGGCGTGCCACTGGATTAAACGGGTTATCAAACGGGCAATAACGGCGCTTCCCTCCCGGAACGGTTGGTTAAAACGGTGCCCGGTCGATTGCGTGATTTTGAGACAACCTGACACCGCCCTAAATGAACCAGTGCTCATGGCGTTCAGGGTGTCGGCCTCAATCATGAGTGAAATTTGTGCAACACGAGTAGGCTGACCTAGCCTATGCCGGGCATCGCCGTAATAAGGGCCTACCGAGCAGGAGATCTAACCCATGTCGTTGGCCTTTTTCCCCGGATTTTTTCTGGGCTTCAGCCTGATCCTGGCGATAGGCGCCCAAAATGCGTTTGTGTTGCGGCAAGGATTACGCCGGTCGCATGTGTTTGCGGTGTGCCTGACGTGCGCGTTGTCGGATGCGTTGCTGATCATATTGGGCGTCTCAAGCTTTGCCATCATTGCCGAGGTCTTGCCGTGGGTGGCGCCGGTGTTGCGTTATGGTGGTGCCGCATTCTTGTTATTTTACGGCGCCAAAAGCTTGGTGGCGGCATGGCGCGGGGCAGACGCGTTGCAGGTGGCCAATACACAAGCGGCATCGTTGCGCGCGGCGGTGTTGACCTGCTTGTCGCTGACCTGGCTGAACCCACATGTCTATCTGGATACGGTTGTTTTGCTTGGCTCTATCGCCACCAACTATCCCGGTCGGGAGATTTGGTTTGGTGCAGGGGCGATACTGTCCAGTTTTGTTTTCTTTTTCGCACTGGGATATGGCGCGCGTCTTTTGACGCCCTTTTTTGCCCGACCGCGCGCTTGGCGGGCCCTTGATGTCCTTGTTGGGCTGGTGATGTGGACCCTGTCGCTGAAGTTGGTCTTTTTTATCTAGATCACAGGGTCTTGCGCCAGACACCTGATCACTGTCAGATGCCGTCATGGCACAGGCAAGCGTCCAATTGATACGACCTGATCAAAGCCCCGCGATGGGGGTTTTCTGGATGATTGTGACGGGACTGCTGTTTGTGGCGGTAACTGGCGTGGTCAAATTTGTTGGTACAGGAATTCCACCCGCTGAGGCAGCATTCCTTCGATATTTCTTGGGACTGGTGTTCTTGATCCCAATGATCCGTCCGATTTTGCGCGCGCACCTTTCGCGCCGGGCGTTGACGCTGTTTGGCGTGCGCGGGGTGGTTCATACCATCGGAGTGGTCTTTTGGTTCTATGCAATGACCCAGATTACAGTCGCAGAAGTCACGGCGATGAATTACCTCAACCCTGTTTATGTGACGCTGCTGGCAATCGTGGTGTTGGGCGAAAAATTGGCTTTTCGGCGGCTGATGGCCGTCGGTGTCGCCCTGCTCGGGGCGATGATCATCCTGCGCCCAGGATTTCGTGAAATTGAGACGGGGCATCTGGCGATGCTGTTGACCGCCGTGATGTTTGCCATTGGATACCTGATCGCCAAAATCATGGCCGATGAAGTGGAGCCGATGGTGGTGGTGGGCATGTTGTCGATAACGGTGACCATTGGATTGGCGCCATTTGCGTTTGCCGTATGGGTCACCCCGACATTGGAGCAATTGGCCTGGCTGTTCCTAGTCGCGGTCTTTGCGACGGCTGGCCATTACACGATGACGCTGGCATTTCGGGCAGCGCCGCTGGCTGTTACCCAGCCTGTTACGTTCCTGCAATTGATCTGGGCGACCACGCTCGGCGCCGTCTTTTTTGATGAGGACGTTGATATTTGGGTCATCACCGGGGGCGGCCTAATTATTGCGGCGATCAGTTTCATAACGTGGCGTGAGCATGTGTTGAAACGGCGGGCTGTGATCCCCGCCGTTGCACAAACCAAAGTATAAAGACCGAAGTCTAAAGGCCCTTGGCGCGGTAGCTGTCGGCGACCCGGCCAATGGCGACAAGATAGCCCGCAGTGCGCAGGTCCAAGACATCCTCGCGGCTGTGCCAGACACTTTGCATCGCCTGATATGCAATCCGCATCGTGTCATCGAGGCCAGAGCGCACCAGCTCTAACTCTCCGGCGCCGCGCAGGTACTTTTCTTTGAAGTTGGGGCTGAGGTGCCATTTCACGTCAGACGCGGCAGACAGGCGCTCCAACTCATCAACGATTAGTTGGTGGCGCGCCTCTTCTTGACGCCGACCCATCCGACCAAATCGGATATGGCCAAGGTTCTTGACCCACTCAAAATAGCTGACTGTCACACCGCCTGCGTTGGCATAAAGATCGGGAATGATCACGCAGCCGTGCTGGCGCAGAATTTCATCTGCGCCGGCGGTGATCGGGCCGTTTGCAGCCTCAATGATCAGTGGCGCCTTGATTGCGTTGGCGTTGTGAAGGTTGATCACCCCCTCCATCGCGGCCGGGATCAGGATGTCACATTCGGCCTCTAGCAGGCGAACGCCGTCTTTGTGATAAGTGCCTTCAGGACAATCTTTCACGCCGCCATGTTCAGCGATCCAGTCGCGCACGGCATTGATGTTCATGCCCTTGTGGTTTTCCAGGCCGCCGTCGCGTTCGATGATATGGGTAACGATCGCGCCGTCTTCGGTCGTCAGAAACTGGGCTGCGTGATAGCCCACATTGCCCAAGCCCTGAACGATGATGCGCTTACCATCAAGTGTTCCGACGAGGCCTGCCTTGGCGATGTCGTCCTTGTGCCGGAAAAACTCCTGTAGGGCATATTGGATGCCGCGGCCGGTCGCCTCTACCCGGCCCTGAATGCCGCCAGCATGCAGGGGTTTGCCGGTGACACAGGCGCGCGCATTAATGTCGGTTGTGTTCATCCGGGCGTATTGGTCAGCAATGATTGCCATTTCTTTTTCGCTGGTGCCCATATCGGGGGCAGGGACGTTCTGTGAGGGATTGATCAGGTCGCGCTTGATCAACTCATACGCGAAACGGCGGGTAATCCGTTCCAGCTCAAACTCATCATATTCGCGTGGATCAATACAAAGGCCACCTTTGGAGCCGCCAAAAGGTGCCTCAACGAGGGCACATTTGAATGTCATGAGGGCCGCGAGTGCCTCGACTTCATCTTGATTGACTGTCGTGGCATACCGAATGCCGCCCTTGACCGGTTCCATGTGTTCGGAATGGACAGAGCGATAGCCAGTAAAGGTTCTGATTTCCCCGCGCAGGCGCACGCCAAAACGCACAATATAGGTTGCGTTACAGACGCGGATTTTTTCTTCCAAGCCAGGCGGCAGGTCCATAAGGGCGACGGCGCGACTGAACATTAGATCTACTGATTGGCGAAAGCTCGGCTCTCCACGGGTCATATTATCTCCTCCTCGAGACATGACGGCACACAAATAGGTGAAAGTGCTTACTAAACTCCGACCACAGCTGAACTCGTTGTGCAAGTTTCATCCAGTGAGTTGGGCACCGAAACCCCAAGCCAAGCACAATTATTGTAAAAGATTTATTTTCACTGATGTGAATACACCCTGTTTCCTCCGCTTTGTTGCCCAAATTTAGCCTTGGTTTGCCGCAAGAAGTTGTGCGGGGGCATACGTGGGCGCAAGCCACGGAACCCGTTTTGACGCGTAGGAGGCTTCAGCCATGAATCTACTTGGATCGGCAAAACTGCAGGCTAAGGCCGCGCTTTTGACGGATCGGCAGTTCTTGGCTGACGAGAACGGTACAGTGACGATTTTCGGCCTGATGATGTTCATCATGATGCTGGGCGTCGGTGGTATCGCGATAGATGTAATGCGCTACGAGACACAGCGCGTTCAGCTCCAATACACTCTGGACCGCGCCGTTCTGGCCGCGGCTGCAATGAACCAGACGCTAGACCCCGAAGATGTGGTGATCGACTATTTCGCTAAAGCCGGCCTGGAAGGCTACCGGCTGGACGTTGATGTGGATGAGGGCCTGAATTACCGACGCGTGACGGCCGACGTCGAAATGGACGTCAACATGATGTTCATGAACATGTTCGACATTCACGCCATGACTGCACCTGGTTTTTCCAGCGCCGAAGAGCGGATCATGAATATCGAGATTTCCATGGTCTTGGATGTGTCTGGTTCGATGGCCTGGAACGACAAGATGGAAAACCTGCATGTGGCGGCATCGGAGTTCATCAACTCAGTGATGGCCCCGAATTTGGACCCCGCGGCGTCAGAGAACACCATCTCGATGTCAATCATTCCCTATAATGGTAAGGTCAATGCAGGCTCAACGATTGAGAGTGTCTTTACGCTGTCAGCTGAGCACAACAATAGCAGTTGTACCCGTTTTGATGAAGCCGACTTCAATACAACTGTGATTGATCCGGCCGTTGAGATTGAGCGTTTGGCCCATTTCGACTATTCAAACAGCAATTCCTATCGCGACTTCAGCGTGGCGCATTGCCAAACCAACGACTCAGCATCGATCCTGCCATGGTCAGAAAACCCTGGCGAGCTGGTGAGCTATGTTAATAGTCTGTCAGCTGGCGGCTGGACTGCGATTGACCTCGGTATGAAATGGGGCGTCGGTCTTTTGGATCCGGCGGCACGGCCTGCATTGCAAGCCTTGGTTGCGGGTAATGTCGTTGATGATGACTTTATAAATCGCCCAGTGGCGTATGATGATGACGAAACCCTGAAGGTTATCATTTTGATGACCGATGGTGAAAACACTGAGCAATGGGACATTATTCAAGAGCGTAAGCGCGGTCCGTCGACAGTGTATTTCGATAACGCAAGCGGTCGCTATTCGTCCTACCTGCCAGACTACGACCTTTTCTATTACCCGCATAGCGACGGTTACGGATCAACTGCCTGGGGCGCCGATCCGCAGCCCATTCCATGGGTTAACCTGTGGGCGCAGTACACCGCACGCAAGCTAGCGGGGGAATTCTATTACTACTCCGAGGATTGGGATTACTATAATTCCCTGCGCTACAACTCACTTGAGTTGTACTCCAACACCACGTCTGCGGATCGCAGATTGCGGTCCATCTGTGCCGCAGCGGGTGCAGAAGGCATCGTAATCTTCGCAATTGGCTTCGAAGCGCCACAAGCTGGTCAAGATGTAATGTTCGATTGTGCAACAACAGAGGCCCACTACTACGACGTGGAAGGCATCGAAATATCTGAGGCTTTCGCGTCGATTGCACGGTCTATCAACCAGTTAAAATTGATCCAGTAAGCGAGTATCATGATGATCCGAAATGTAATCCACCGGTTCTTGGCCGACGAAGATGCCACAGCCACAGTGGAATTCGTGATTGTATTCCCGGTGCTGCTGATGGTCTTTATCTCGGCGTTTGAAACCGCAATGATCATGACCCGTCAGGTGATGTTGGAGCGTGCGGTGGATAGCACGGTGCGTCATTTGCGGCTGACATCCGGTCTTTCAGTCACACATGATCAAATCCGCCAGAATATTTGCGATAATGCGCTGCTGATCCCAAACTGCGTGGAAACGCTTTTGTTGGACCTGCGGGTTATAAATCAAAACACATATCAACTTCCTGACGAAGATACGCTTTGCGTCGATCTTGGAGGGACCGTGACCCCGGCCAATTCATTCGATCCAGGCACCCAGAACTACCTGATGCTGCTGCGCGCCTGCGCGCTGGTTGAACGGATTTTGCCGACGTCCGGTTACGGTTTGAAGCTGACACAAGATGACCAAGGTTTCATGCACATGATGGTTAGTACGATCTTTGTGAACGAGCCGGATTGAGGATGGCGCAATGACACAATCCCTTAAAAAGTTTTGGCAAGATGAGCGCGCTGCGGTTGCCGTAGAGGCTGTCATTATTACGCCCATCCTTGCGTGGCTTTTCGTTGCAAGCTTTGTATTTTTTGATGCCTTTCGAACCTATAACACCTCGCTCAAAGCGACCTATGCAGTGGCGGATTTCTTCTCTCGCCAAACCGAGGCACTTTCAGATACCGATATTGATGGTCTCAACAGCGTTTTCCAATTTCTGACGCGCAATACTGAAGGGTCTGAAATGCGGGTGACGCTGATCCGGCGGGCCAGGAATGATTATCGCGTGGATTGGTCGTATGCCACGGGTGGCCGGACCCGGTTGCGCCGGCCGGACCTGGTAGAGCTCGAGGATCGATTGCCGATCATGGAGCGTGGTGAACGCCTGTTCTTGGTTGAGACTTTCTTGCCTTATGTGCCAGCCTTTAACGTCGGCATAGCCCCTCAAGAATTTGTTAATTTCACAGTGACACGGCCCCGATTTGCCCATGGGACAATCAGATTGAACCAATCCTGAGCCTAATCAGAGTTTTGAGAGTCGTTCACGGGTAGATTGGCGCATTTCACCCAAGCGCTTTGCTTGCGCATCAACACATTGAATAGTGTCGCAAAGTGCGGTTCATTGCAGTTGACGTTCAGGAGGTTGGCATGCGGTATTCGGGGTGGCAGGTTTTCAAACAGGGCCTGACGGGAAACAAGGGCTGGGGTCCGGCTTGGCGTGATCCTGCACCCAAAGCGGAATATGACATTGTGATCATCGGTGGCGGTGGCCATGGATTGGCCACAGCGTTTTATCTGGCCAAGGAACACGGCCTGAAAAACATCGCTGTTGTCGAAAAAGGCTATCTGGGTGGGGGCAACGTGGGCCGCAACACTACGATTGTGCGCGCCAATTACGGGATGCCTGGAAACTCAGAATTCTACAGCCACTCCCTCAAGCTTTGGGAAGGTATGGAGCAAGAGTTGAACTATAACGTGATGCATTCGCAGCGCGGTATCATCAATCTGTTCCATTCCGACGGCGAGCGTGATGCCCACGCGCGGCGCGGTAACACGATCATCAACCAAGGTGACGATGCGATCTTGTTGGACAGGGCAGGGGCGCGCGAATTGCTGCCCTATCTTGACCATGACCAGACTCGTTTTCCGATCTACGGGGGGCTTTACCAAAAACGCGGTGGCACGGCGCGCCATGATGCGGTTGCGTGGGGCTATGCACGCGGGGCTGATCAACGCGGTGTCGATCTGATCCAGCAATGCGAAGTGACCGGGATCGATATAGAGAACGGCAAAGTGCGCGGCGTCCAGACAACGCGTGGCGCGATCAAAGCCAAGAAAGTTGGCATCGTGGTTGCGGGACGGTCGGGGCAGGTGGCGGCTATGGCCGGTATGCGCCTGCCGATCGAAAGCCACGTCTTGCAGGCCTTTGTCACCGAAGGATTGAAACCCTGCCTAGATCACGTCGTGACCTATGGTGCCGGCCATTTCTATATCAGTCAGTCTGATAAGGGTGGTCTGGTCTTTGGCGGCGATCTGGACATGTATGCGTCTTATGCGGCGCGGGGCAATTTGCCGACAGCTGAGCATGTGATCGAGGCGGGCATGACCCTGATGCCGATGATCGGCAAATCCAAGCTGCTGCGCAGTTGGGGTGGGATCATGGATATGACGCCGGACGGGTCACCGATTATCGACAAAACGGATATTGACGGGCTCTATATCGATTGTGGCTGGTGTTATGGCGGGTTCAAGGCGTTGCCCGGATCCGGCTTCAGCTTTGCCCATCTTATCGCGACGGACCGACACCATGCGCCGGCGGCGCGGTTCCGGTTGGACCGATTCCGCACCGGTCATCTGATGGATGAAGAGTCCACCGGTTCACAACATAACTTGCATTAGAGGACAGGGTCATGCGCATCAAATGCCCGCTGTGCGGGGAACGCGATCGCCGGGAATTTTACTACATGGGTCATGAGACATACTTGACCCGCCCAGCTGAGGCAGCCGGGATTGAGGCGTGGGACAATTACCTGCATCTGCGCGACAACCCTGCAGGCGTGACCAAGGACCTTTGGTATCATGAGAATGGCTGTTCCAGCTGGCTGCTGGTGGAGCGTGACACAGTCACACATGACATCCTTCGGGTTGAGCTTGTGGCGCAGCCCAAGCGGGAGGGCGTGTAATGCGGATCGATGGAAAAGGGTTCGTTAATCGCACTGCACCCATACGCTTTACGTTCGATGGGCAGGGCTATCAGGGATATGCTGGCGACACGATTGCCTCGGCGCTGCTGGCCAATGACGTTCGGCTTATGGCGCGGTCATTCAAATACCACCGGCCACGCGGCGTTCTGACCGCCGGGTCCGAAGAGCCGAACGCACTGATGGAAATTGGCAGTGGTGCGCAAAAAACACCCAATGTGCGGGCCACCGTTCAGGAGGTTTTTGAGGGGCTGGAAGCGCATAGCCAGAACCGGGTCGGATCGCTGAAGAACGACTTGATGGCGGTGAACGATCTGTTTTCAGACTTTCTGAGTGCTGGTTTTTACTACAAAACCTTCATGTGGCCCAAGGCGTTCTGGGAGAGGTTATATGAGCCGATCATCCGCCGGGCGGCAGGTCTGGGCGCGTTGTCAGGCTTGGCCGATACTGGACGCTACGAAAAAGCCTTTGCCCATTGCGATATACTGGTGATCGGGTCGGGGCCTACGGGTCTGATGGCGGCTTTGACCGCGGCCAAAGGTGGCGCAGACGTGATCTTGGCTGATGAAGCCACTGAATTTGGTGGTCGCTTGCTGTCCGAGACCGAAGAGATCGACGACATGCCGGGGCGCGACTGGGTCCACAAGATGTTGGGCGCGCTTGCAGAAACTGGGCGCGTGCGCCTGATGCCGCGGACCACTGTTACGGGTGCTTATGATCAGGGCACTTTTGGCGCGTTAGAGCGAACGGGCCTGCATGTGCCTGCCAATGAGGATCTGCCGCTAGAGACATTTTGGCGGATCAACGCGCGCCAAACAGTGTTGGCGGCAGGTGCCTTGGAGCGCCCTATTGCTTTTCCGATGAACGATCGGCCCGGTATTATGATGGCCAGTGGCGTGCGGACCTACCTGAACCGGTATGGCGTTAGCCCTGGAAAGTCTGTGACTGTTTTTGCTAATAATGATGCGGCACATCAAACAGCACTGGACCTGATAGGCGCAGGCGTCACCGTGAACGCGGTCGTCGACAGCCGCGCTGATGCGACGGCCAAGGGTGACTACATGCTTTATGCCGGTGGACAGGTGATAGACACCAAAGGACGCCACGCCCTAAGCCAGATCACCGTGCGCCATAGCGGCGGTCAAAAGGTTTTAGACACAGATTGTCTGGCGGTTTCTGGCGGCTGGAACCCATCGGTTCACCTTACCTGCCACATGAATGGACGCCCGGTTTGGAATGACGCGATTAAGGCGTTTGTCCCGGCACCGGATGCTGTGCCGGGGATGACGGCGGCGGGGGCGTGCAATGGCGCTATGACCACCTCAGCCTGTCTGAAAGCAGGGGTTGAGGCGGGCAGCAAGGCCTTGATCTCGATGGGCGCCAAAGCCCCCAAGATCAAAATCCCATCGGCTACAGACCAAGACGGTGTGGGAGAGCCGCTGTGGATTGTCGAAGGCAAGGGCCGCGTTTGGCTAGACTTTGCCAACGATGTGACCAGTAAGGATATCAAGCTGGCCGCGCAGGAAAATTTCCGCTCGGTTGAGCATATGAAGCGCTACACTACACAAGGCATGGCGCCTGATCAGGGCAAAAACTCCAATATTACTGCATTGGCGTTGCTGGCCGATAGCACCGGGCGTTCAATCCCGGAAACTGGAACCACGACCTACCGCCCGCCATATGTCCCTGTTTCGATTGCAGCACTTGGTTCGGGCGCGCGCGGTAAGGGGTATGCGCCAGAGCGTTTAACAACGTCGTACAAGGCGACGGTTGAACGTGGCGCCCCGATGATGGAGGCGGGCATGTGGTATCGCCCCAGCTATTTCCCGCGAATGGAGGAGATGACTTGGCGGCAAAGCTGTGACCGCGAAGTTGGGTATGTGCGCAACACGGTCGGTGTTTGCGATGTCTCAACCTTGGGTAAGATCGATATTCAAGGTCCCGATGCCGCGGCCTTTTTGGATTTTGTTTATTGCAACACGTTCTCGAGCCTCAGGCCCGGGCGCGTGCGTTATGGGCTAATGCTGCGCGAAGACGGCCATGTGATGGATGACGGCACAGCTGCGCGGCTAAGTGAGACGCATTTCGTGATGACCACCACTACGGCTGCCGCAGGCCAAGTAATGCGGCATCTGGAATTTGTCCAACAATGCCTGCGGCCAGATCTGAATGTCCGTTTCATCTCAGTGACGGAGCAATGGGCGCAGTTTGCAGTGGCTGGGCCGCAAGCGCGTGACCTGCTCAATACGGTCATTGATGAAGACATTAACGCGGAAAGCTGGCCGTTTATGGCATGCGGGGATGTCACGGTTTCAGGCGTCAAAGGGCGGCTTTTCCGGATCTCCTTCTCGGGGGAACATGCGTATGAGTTGGCTGTGCCATCGCGCTATGGCGATGCGCTGTTTCGAGATTTGGTCTGCCGGGCTGAGGCACTGGATGGTGGACCCTACGGGATGGAAGCGCTGGACGTGTTGCGGATCGAAAAGGGCTTTGTCACCCATTCGGAAATTCATGGCCAGATAACTGCCTTTGATATCGGAATGGACCGGATGATTTCGTCCAAGAAAGATTGCATCGGCAAGGCAGCGGCGCAGCGCGTGGGCCTGAAAGAGGACGTGCGTGAGCAATTGGTCGGGATCAAGCCGGCGGGTGCGGTCAAGGAACTGACGGCTGGTGGCCATTTGTTTGAAACAGATGCTGCACCTGTGCGGGTCAACGATTTGGGATATCTGACGTCGGTCTGTTACTCTCCGACGTTAGGTACAAATCTGGGATTGGGCTTTTTGTCCAATGGGCGCGCGCGCCATGGTGAGACGCTGAAACTGATTGATCACTTGCGAGGGGTCGAGACCTTGGTTGAGGTTTGTGATCCAGTGTTCTTTGATCCTGAAGGGGGGCGCGTTCGTGGCTAATTTGATGGAAAAATCCGCGGGTGCGGGCCTGTTGCCCGTGACAATCGGGGCCTTTGCGCTGAGTGAGCCTGAAATGGTGCAGATCACCTCAATCATGCCATTTTACGGGCAAGAGGAGGCGCTGTCGGCAGTGCTGACCGACGCCTACGGCGCCGCG
Source organism: Paracoccaceae bacterium (assembly GCA_047623825.1). Lineage (GTDB taxonomy): Bacteria > Pseudomonadota > Alphaproteobacteria > Rhodobacterales > Rhodobacteraceae > JBLHOS01. Next base: position 13,668 of record JBLHOS010000063.1, read on the forward strand.
TTTCCAAAGCCAAATCGCACAACCGGGCGTAACGGTGCGCGGATGGTTTGGTCCGGGCGTGGTCAGGCGTTCTTGATCGGTGCGGCACCGGTCGCGGGACTGACCCGGTATGCGGCACTCAGCGATCAAAGTGACGCCTGGGCGGCACTGCGGCTAAGCGGGACGGGCGTTGAGGATGTTTTGGCGCGGCTGACACCGCTGGACCTGAACCCAGGCGTGTTCAAACGGGGTCATACCGCGCGCAGTCAATTGCTGCACATGATGGCCAGTTTCACCCGGCTGAAGGCCAATGAGTTTGAGATCATGGTTATGCGGTCGATGGCTGGCACTGCCGTGCATGACCTGCAGACGGCGATGAAAGGTGTCACTGCCCGTCTGGCGCTGCAGATATAGTCTGGAACTGCCTAGATGGTCGGGTGCTGTCTGGATCACGCACGTCCTTAGGCGTCTGGATCGATAATCGGATCAGGCGTATCAAATTCTGTCTCGATGATCGTCGCACCCAACAGACCTGTTAGCCCGGATGTAGGTTGTCGAATACCCTCCCACAACAATATTGTGACGGCGACGCCCATGCCTGCAACAAAAGACGTCAAAACCACCCAGTCGATGGTTACGGCACCGGATTCGTCGTGTATGTGACCGGTGATCGTGTCAGTAAATTTCATGCGTATGGCTCTCACCTATCGCCCCCAAGTCATCTGGCTAGTGATGAATCGCGTCAATTGTTCGGCTACACTAAGTCATATTGGTGTTAGCTGGACTCTGGGCGCACACGAATTGATAAAGGTGACATGAGTCTTCCACCGGGATTTTTGGACGAATTGCGTACCCGAACCTCGCTGTCGCAGGTTGTCGGGCGCAAAGTCATTTGGGACACTCGAAAATCAAATCAGGGCAAAGGCGATATGTGGGCGCCATGCCCGTTCCATCAGGAAAAAACTGCCAGCTTTCACGTCGATGATCGCCAAGGATTTTATTATTGCTTTGGATGTCATGCCAAAGGTGATGCGATCGGTTTTGTTAAGGAAACTGAGAACGTTAGCTTTATGGAGGCGGTGGAGATCTTGTCGCGTGAGGCCGGGATGCCAATGCCGGAACGCGATCCACAGGCGCAAGAGAAAGCTGATAAAAGGACCGAACTGTCCCAAGTGACCGAAGCTGCCGTCGGATTTTTCCGCCTGCAGCTGAAAACTGCAGCGGCACAGCCCGCGCGCGATTATCTGGCACGACGTGGTTTGGATGAGGCGGCGTTGAGCCGGTTCGAGATTGGATTTGCGCCCTCCGGACAGCAAACGGCATTTCAGGCTTTGATCAGCAAGGGTATCCCTGCGGACAAGGTGATTGCTGCAGATATCGCGCGACAACCAGATGATGGACGCGCACCCTACGACACATTTCGCGACCGGATCATGTTCCCGATACGCGACGCGCGCGGGCGCTGTATTGCGTTTGGGGGCCGTGCCATGGCGGCCGACGCACAGGCCAAATACCTCAATAGCCGTGAGACCGATCTGTTCGTCAAAGGTCAAGCGCTTTACAATCAGGGCCCTTCGCGTGAGGCGGCGGGCAAAGGTCAGCCCCTGATCGTGGCCGAAGGTTATATGGATGTAATTGCGCTTGTATCCGCGGGGTTTGAGGCAACAGTGGCCCCCCTTGGCACCGCGATCACCGAGGGCCAGTTGCGCCTGATGTGGCGGATCGCAGATGAGCCGATTATCGCGCTGGACGGGGATACTGCGGGATTGCGCGCGGCGATGCGTCTGATTGATCTGGCGCTGCCGATGCTGGAGCCGGGAAAATCGTTGCGCTTTTGCCTTATGCCTGACGGGCAGGATCCTGATGATCTAATCCGGTCCAAGGGGCGAGCCGGGATGCAGGCCGCCCTTGATGCCGCTCAGCCAATGGTCAGCCTATTGTGGCAGCGTGAGACCGAGGGTCGTGTTTTTGATAGCCCGGAGCGTAAGGCCGCCCTTGATATGGTTTTGCGAACTGCGATCGCCAAAATCCCTGATCCATCGGTTCGGTCGCATTACGGTCAGGCGCTCAAGGACCTGCGCTGGCAGTTGTTTCGCCCGACCGGTGCAAGTGGTCCACGCAAAAATGGCAATTGGCGCACCCCCCCGGTGGCTGCGCCACGGGCTGGCACGAAGAGCTCGGCGCTGGCAGCAGGTACGTTGGCCGAGACCGAATTGCGCGAAGCACTGATCCTGACACTATTGTGCCTGACGCCGCAGTTGATCGACCGATTTGTCAGTGATTTGGAGCGGTTGAACCCGCAGCGCCCAGACCATCGGCAACTGGTGAACTTTCTGCTGCATACAGAGGCGCGCAGCCCAGAGGCCGTGGAACACGCATTAACTGCGGCTAATTTGTTGGACAGTCTTGAAAATATGCTCCGTCTTGGTCATGTGCGAATAACTGCCTGTGTCCGCAATCCTGGCGACCTTGAGAAAACGACCCGATGCTTAAGCGAGGAATTTGCTAAACTATCCGCACGACGTGGGATTGAAAATGAACTTGCCGAGGCGCTAGAAGACCTTGATACGACAGAAAACTCTCATCTGTCTTGGCGACTAAACCATGCCCTGCAAACCAGGCATGCGGCAGAAACGCCGAACCCAAACGAGACCGCAGATGCCGGTGAAGACCGTGAGGCGCTGTCAAACGCCATTCGGGAGTTGATTGATGGGAAGGCATGGGAGAAGAAAAACCGCTGAGTAGGTGTGCGAATCAGTGATTCGCGCTAAAAGACCAAAACAATCTACGGTGCGAATCATCTCGGACCAAAAGGATATCGCGAATGGCCAAAGATACTGACGATCGCAAACCCGATGTGGATGACGCGGAACATACTCTCGATATGAGCCAATCTGCTGTCAAAAAAATGATCGCGGAGGCCCGGACGCGAGGATACATCACCTACGATCAGCTGAATGCCGTGCTGCCGCCAGATCAGGTTGGCTCGGAGCAGATCGAGGACGTGATGTCGATGCTGTCTGAAATGGGCATCAACATTATCGAAGACGAAGAGACCGAAGAAGACGAGAACAAGGGGTCAACCGATCTGGTTCAGACCTCTGCGTCGCGTGAAATGGCGGTGTCTTCGACTGAGACAGAAAAGCTGGATCGTACAGACGATCCGGTTCGGATGTACTTGCGCGAAATGGGCTCGGTTGAGTTGCTGTCGCGCGAAGGCGAGATAGCGATCGCCAAGCGGATTGAGGCTGGCCGGAACACGATGATCGCGGGGCTTTGCGAAAGCCCGCTGACGTTCCAAGCGATCACGATCTGGCGCGAAGAACTGTTGGACGAAGAAATTTTGCTACGAGACGTCATCGATCTGGACGCCACATTTGGGCAGCAGATGGAAGAAGATGGCGAAGGAGGCGTGGCTCCGTTGGTTGCGGGTATCAATGTTGCGGTCAAACCGGCCGCAAGCAGCCCAGATCAGCCAGAGCTTGATGCCGATGGTAATCCTATCAACGACGATGACGACGATGATGAGGACGAGCAGGCCAATATGAGCCTTGCCGCGATGGAGGCTGCCCTTAAGCCACGCGTTCTGGAAACGTTGGAACTGATTGCGCGCGACTACACGGAATTGTCCGCCATGCAGGATCTTCGGATTTCGGCAACGTTGAATGAAGACAGTAGTTTTTCGTCCAAAGAAGAAGCGGCCTATCAGAAACTTCGGTCCGAGATTGTGCTGCTAGTCAATGAACTGCATCTGCACAACAACCGGATCGACGCGCTGATCGATCAGTTATACGGAATCAACCGTCGCGTGATGTCGATCGATAGCGGAATGGTAAAATTAGCCGACCAGGCCCGGATTAACCGCCGCGAGTTTGTCGATGCGTACCGTGGCCATGAACTGGACCCGACGTGGGTTGATCAAATGCTGGAGAATCCTGGTCGCGGATGGCAGGCGCTGTTTGAGCGGTCCCGTGATAAGGTGGACGAGCTGCGGTCCGACATGGCCCAAGTTGGCCAATATGTTGGCCTTGATATCTCCGAATTCCGCCGCATCGTGCAGCAGGTCCAAAAAGGTGAAAAAGAGGCGCGTCAGGCCAAGAAGGAAATGGTTGAGGCCAACCTTCGTCTGGTTATTTCGATCGCCAAGAAATACACAAATCGTGGCCTGCAATTCTTGGACCTAATCCAAGAGGGCAATATAGGCCTGATGAAGGCCGTCGATAAATTTGAATATCGCCGCGGTTACAAATTCTCGACATATGCAACTTGGTGGATCCGTCAGGCGATCACCCGGTCCATCGCGGACCAGGCTCGTACAATCCGTA
>JBLHOS010000064.1:0-17377 GCA_047623825.1 Paracoccaceae bacterium
ATAGAGCCGTTCTTTGTTATCTCGTTGATCTATTTCTTCTTTTGCTTTGCGATGTCGTCTTATTCGATCGGGTTGGAGCGAAAACTAGGCGAAGGGCGTGACCGATGAACAATTCAGGAAACGCCAAGAAAGTGATCGAAATCGTTGGGTTGAACAAATGGTTCAGCCAGTTTCATGTGTTGAAAGATATAAACCTGACGGTTCGCGATCGAGAGATTTATGTGATCTGTGGGCCCTCGGGATCGGGTAAATCCACCTTGATCCGTTGCATAAATCAGTTGGAACATCACCAAGGAGGCGACATCATCGTTGACGGTACGGTGGTTGAAAAGACGGGCAAGAACCAGACTTTGATCCGTTCAAAAATTGGGATGGTTTTTCAGTCTTTCAATCTATTTCCGCACCTGACGGTCCTTGAGAATTGCACATTGACCCCAACCCTTGGCCTGCAAATGCCACGGAAAGAGGCTGAGGATCTGGCGATGAAGCACCTCAAACGGGTAGGCGTCGAGGATCAGGCGCTGAAATACCCACTGCAATTGTCAGGTGGGCAACAGCAACGTGTGGCAATTGCGCGCTCACTTTGCACACGACCGCAGATAATGCTGTTCGACGAGCCGACTTCAGCGCTTGATCCTGAGATGATCAAAGAAGTGCTGGATGTGATGGTAGAGCTTGCCGAGGACGGGATGACGATGATTTGTGTGACCCATGAGATGGGTTTTGCGCGTCAGGTTGCAGATAAAGTTGTCTTTATGGATCAAGGGGAAATCGTCGAGGCAAACGAACCGAATGAGTTCTTCTCAAACCCAAAGTATGACCGGACACAGCAGTTTTTGGCTCATATCCTTTAAGATAATCCACTTGGTAAGGCGACCTTACGTTCCATTCAGGAATGCCTGAACCCGGTAGATTAGGCGCCACCCTAGGGTCGCTGTTTCACAAGAAATTTGGTCGAGGGCACTGCAAAGCTTTGGCAAATCATTGCAGAACTGTCATGATTTTCTTACGCAGGGTGTGGACACAGGCGAACCATTAAAAAAGGATTTGCCCATGTCGTCTCCGATAATTGGCGCAGCGCTTGGCGTTGCTGACCTTCCCACTTATGCAAACTGGCTTCGCGAAAAAGATCGCGATCTGGAGCTGCAGACCTTCCATGAAGCATCTGTGCTCAACAGCGACTGGCGTGCGCTGGCCGATGAGGTGAAACGTCAGCTTGATGGCTATTCAGGTCGGTTGGGCATTCACGGCCCATTTTGGGGCTTTTCGATCCATACCAAAGACCCCGATGTTGGGGCAGTCGTTGCCAAACGACTGGATCAGGGGCTTGATGTTTGTGCAGCTGTTGGCGCCACGCAAATGGTCATCCATTCGCCGGTCAGCACTTGGGACTACAACAACTTTGCCAATACCGATGGCTCATTTGAAAAGATGCTTGAGACCATTCACAGCAATATCGGGACTGCGGTTGCGCGTGCCGAAAATCAGGGTGTGGTTCTGGTCCTTGAGAATATTGAGGATATTGACCCAAACCACCGCAAAGAGATCGTGCAAAGCTTTGGATCAACGGCGATCCGCATCTCTATCGACACTGGGCACGCCGAATATGCGCGTGGCGCCAATGGTGCGCCACCGGTCGACTATTTCGTCAAATCAGCCGGGGAATTGTTGAACCATATCCATTTGCAAGACGCGGACGGTTATGCGGACCGGCACTGGGCCATCGGCGAAGGCACCATTCGCTGGCATGCTGTTTTTCGCGCAATTGCGGACTTGCAAGTCAAACCGCGGTTGATCCTGGAATTGCGCGACAAGGCGGGCATTCCAGCATCGATGAGGTTTCTGCAGGATGCGGGGCTGGGGCAATGAATGAGCAGCTGAAACTTGTGGTGCTGAGCGATCTGCACCTTCAGCCAAATGGCGCAACCAGCTATACGCTCGACACGGCAGAACGGCTGCGCACTGCAGTGCGGGCAATCAATGAGCGGCATCAGGATGCTGATCTGGTCTTACTTGCTGGCGACCTGACCGATTTAGGGGAGCATGAGGCGTATTTACGGCTGCAAAGCATCATTGCAGAGCTGAAGGTTCCTTGTCTCATGACGATTGGCAATCACGATGACCGGGCGACATTTTTGAATGTATTCGGTCAGGATTACGCGGCAAGCACTGGGTTTATCGACAGGGCTGTAGATGTCAAAGGCCAACGTATTATCGTGCTCGACAGCGCGATTGAGGGGACCCATGCAGGATATTTGGCACCTGAGCAACTTGCGTGGCTTCGGACCCAACTGGATGGGGCACAGGATAGACCGGTCATAGTTGTGTTGCACCACCATGCCAGCCCGCTACACACGATGGTGGATCGTATCATTCTTAGGAACGGGGCAGAGTTGGCTGCGATTTTGCGGATGCACGGCGACGTGCGACATGTCATCGCCGGCCATGTGCATTACACCTCTACCGCGATCTGGCATGGATTGCCGTTCACCACCTTGGCGGGCAACCATTACAATGTGTCGATCCCGTTGACTGGATCGGACCGTGAGGTTGAGCGGTTGACTGGGCCGGGCCAGATGGCGCTGGTGTTAAGCGGAAACGACCAAACCCTGATCCATTTCGAGAACTACATCGATGAGCATCAGGTTATTCCCAACCCATCTGACGTCTGAGTGACTGCTAAGAAGATCGGCCCCAATCGAACATTGGGGCCGATGACTTTCAATATTGCCGAAAAAATAACCTATGGACTCTGTCACATTTGAAGCCCTTGAACTCTAAGAATAAACCAATTCCCCAGCGTGAATGGTCACGTATCTGTCGTGCAAAGGCAGTCAAACTGTCGCGTTTCCATCGTGAGAACGTCAAACTCGCTCGGCTATTATCCTTCGTGTTTACTGCACTCTTAATCACTGGGAACCTTCGAATGATAACTCGAATTCTGAGCACAACCGTGCTCGCAACCGCCGCGTTTTGTGGTGCCGCAACGGCACAAGATCGTATCCAATTTGACTACTGGTATGGCCTGAGCGGTCAGTTGGGCGAAGTTGTGCAGGCGACCTGCAACCGCTTCAACGAAAGTCAGGATGCCTATCTTATCAACTGTGTTGGCCAAGACGGTTATGCCAATGCGGTGCAGAACACGATCGCCGCGTTCCGCGCGGGTCAGCATCCGACAATGGTACAGGCCTATGATGCCGGAACTGCCGATCTGATGATGTCTGGTGAGTTTTATCCTGTCCAGCAGATGATGGCTGATTTCGATATCGAGATTGACTGGGATGACTATTTCCCGGGGATTTCGAACTACTATGCGTCGTCGACGGGTGAGTTGTTTTCGATGCCGTTCAACTCCTCAACGCCAGTAATGTACTTTAATACTGAGCATTTGACCGCAGCTGGTATTGAGGCGCCGCCAGAAACCTGGGAAGAATTTGAAGCCAATCTGAACCAGATCAAAGCCTCTGGTCAGGATTGCGCCTTTGCATATGAGCCTTCGACGTGGATCGATCTAGAGCAGTTTTCGATGGCACATGGGGTACCGATCGCCTCCAACAACAATGGCTATGATGGTCTGGACAGTGAGTTGTTGTTCAACACCACGCTGCACGTTCGCCACATGGAAGATATCAGCCGCTGGCTGAACGACGATCTTCTGGAAATTCGGACCACGCAAGGTGGCCTGAATTCACGCGACAGCTTTGCCCAAGGTGAATGCAGCTTTTATTTTGGCTCGATAGCATCCCACGCCGCCGTAACAAATTTGGTCGTTGATCGTTTTGGCTGGGACGTGGCCATGATACCGGTATTTGAGGGGACCGAGCGGCAAAACACAGTTGTTGGCGGCGCATCTCTATGGGTTCTGTCCAACAAATCTGATGATGAGTATCGCGGTGCTGCTGCTTATCTTCAGTTCCTCGCAACTGCAGAGTCTGAGCGTTTTTGGGCTGCGAATACGGGCTATATCCCGGTAACCCAATCTGGTTTTGACGCACTGAACGCCGAAGGTTTTTATGACAACGCGCCTTACAAAGGTCGTGAAGTCGCCCTGCGGTCGCTGACCTACACACCACCGGGCCCGCTGACCCGCGGTATCCGGTTGGGCAGTTTCATTCAGATCCGGGCAGAGTGGCTGGCAGAGGTTGAGGCTGCTCTGGCAGGCGATCAAACCATGCAAGAGGCACTCGATAATGCGGTTGAACGCGGCAACACCGCACTTGATCGGTTTGCGCGCACCTACCGTGGTCAAGAACTGCCCTAGATCCTGACGATCCTAAATCCGGCCCTTTCCCATAACGGGGAGGGGCCCCTTTTCTTCGTTAGTCAAAGGGTCCCCCGATGCGCCGCGCTTATTTCAAGAACAATTGGATTGCCGCTTTGGTTGTGGCACCTCAGCTGTTGATCATTTTCATCTTCTTCTATTGGCCAACTGCGCAGGCGATGTATTGGGCCTTTACGTTGGAACAGCCTTGGGGTGGTGGCAACGAGTGGGTTGGATTTGAGAATTTTCAGGCCATATTGACCGACGACAGATATTGGAAATCTGTCCGGGTCTCGGTTATCTACGCGCTGGCGACGACAACGCTGGCGATTGGGATGGCCCTGATCCTTGCGTTGTTCGCGGACCGGCAGCTGAGCGGCTATAAAGGGTTCCGGATCGGTTTGATCTGGCCCTATGCTATCGCGGCCCCTGCGATCGGTCTCGCATTCCGCTTTATCTTCAACCCGTCGGCCGGAGTCGCGAGTTACCTCAATCAGGCCTTTCCGGACATTTGGAACCCGATCATGAACGGCGACCATGCGCTGGCAATGGTGATTGTTGCGGGGTCTTGGAAACAAGTCTCTTATAGCTTCATCTTCTTTTTGGCAGGCCTGCAGTCGATCCCACGTAGCCTGACTGAGGCGGGCGCGATCGATGGCGCGCGCGTGATGCGCAGAATGTTTGATATCCAACTGCCACTGCTGACGCCGACTTTCTTTTTCTTGGTCGTGATCAACATCACCGACAGCTTTACCGACAGTTTCGGCATCGTCAGTACGATGACTAATGGCGGGCCTGCGCGCGCTACCGATCTGATGGTTTTCAAGATTTATGAAGACGGGTTTCGCGGCCTGGATTATTCCGGGGCTGCTGCGCAATCGATCATCCTGATGTTCCTCGTCATCTCCCTGACCTTCATCCAGTTCCGCTATATCGAGCGGCGCGTGCATTATACCTGAGGGCCCGAACAATGATTGAACGTACACCTATCCTGAATATCGTCACTCATGTGATCTTGTTTAGTGGCCTCGCGATCATGGTGATCCCGATTTATCTGGTCATCGTGGCCGCCAGCCAGACCCTGCCAGATGTCATGTCGATCCCGGCCAAATTGCTGCCGGGCGACCAGCTGCTCGTGAATTTGCAATCTGCATGGGAAGATGGAAACTTTCGAAATACGTTCTCCAACACCATGATCCTTGCAACGGGTGTGGTGGTTGGAAAGGTGGTTCTGGCGGCATTGACAGCCTTTGGGATCGTGTTTTTCAACCATCGGCTACGGATGCCGATCTTTTGGTTGGTCTTCATCACGCTGATGTTGCCGCTAGAGGTGCGGATCGTGCCAACCTACGCCGTCGCCGCAAATGCGTTATTACCGTTTCAGACAATCTTGGATGTCACTGGTCTTAGCTGGCTGATCAACGCGGTCACCGGGGTTCAGGTGGCGCTAAACTGGAACCTGCTGAACAGTTATACTGGTCTGATCATGCCCTTGGTTGCGACGGCCACCGGTACGTTCCTCTACCGCCAATTCTTTTTGACAATTCCGGATGAATTGGTCGAAGCGGCGAAAATGGATGGTGCCGGTCCATTACGCTTCCTTGCGCAAATTCTGATCCCGCTTTCGGTGACCAATATGGCGGCGCTGGCGACGATCATGTTTGTGGTGGGCTGGAACCAATACCTGTGGCCATTGCTGGTTATCACCGATCCTGACTATGCGGTTGCCGCTGTTGAGTTAAGCCGGATGGTCCCGAACTCATCCACGACTGGCGGTGATATTCCGAACTGGCACATCGCTATGGCCGGTACCCTGATCGTTATGCTGCCCCCCATCATCGTCGTCATCATGATGCAGCGCTGGTTCGTGCGCGGCCTGATCAATACAGATAAATAGGAGTCCGAGATGGCAGACATTTCTATTCGTAATGTGCGTAAATCCTATGGCAAAGATGAGGTTGTCCACGGCGTCGATCTAGAGATTCGCAACGGTGAATTCGTTGTGATCTTGGGGCCATCTGGTTGTGGAAAATCCACTTTGTTGCGGATGATTGCAGGGCTTGAGGACATCACTGAAGGTGAAATCTCCATCGCTGATGTCGTCGTCAATAAGCTGGAGCCACGCGAACGTGGCTGCGCGATGGTGTTTCAGAACTATGCGCTTTACCCCCATATGACCGTCGCGGGAAATATCGGCTATGCGCTGAAAGTTGCGGGCGTCCGCAAGGCGACGCGGCTGGCTGAGGTTAAGCGCGTGGCTGCATCGGTTGGTCTGGAGGAGTATCTGGACCGAAAACCCGGCCAATTGTCCGGTGGTCAGCGGCAGCGTGTGGCCATGGCCCGCGCAATTATACGCGAACCCAAAGTGTTCTTGTTTGATGAACCGCTATCGAACCTTGACGCCAAGCTGCGGGTCCAGATGCGCCATGAAATCCGCCGGATCCACAACCGGATCAAGGCGACGTCGGTTTTTGTGACCCATGATCAGCATGAGGGAATGACGTTGGCTGACCGCATGGTCATCATGAACAAGGGCACGATTGAACAGATCGGCACGCCGTCGGAAATCTATGATCATCCGGCCAGTACCTATGTCGCGGGCTTCATTGGCTCACCTGCGATGAATTTCCTTTCGGGTCAGGTGTCTGTCGCCCATAGCGCGGTAGTGCTGGACAGTGGGGCCATGATTGATATCCCAACATCGCTTGCGGCAGGGCGTGATGGTCTTTTGGTTCAAATCGGCCTTCGGCCTGAACAAATCTGGATCACGCGACCGGGCCAGCCGGGACTTTTGACACGGTTCGAATTCACCGAGGAACTGGGTTCAGGGCGGCTTTATCATTTGATGTATGAGGATGTCGCGCTGACTGTCATCTCAGCCGAAAAATATGATTTTACCGAAGGTGACCCGATAAACTTACATATTCCGGCCGACATCTTACACCTTTTTGACGCCGAGACAGGGCGACGGTTGACCACGCCGACGCGAATGCCGGTTGCTCTAGAGGTTGCTGAATGACTGCAGCCGAATTTAAGTATCTGACAGGCGAACTTGCTGGGACAGGAAAGCCACCCGCGATTGGTCAGAAATTCACCAGCGGTGGTGAGCCATTGCGGTTCGCAGGCAACACGGTGCTTTGCCGTATCGATCAGGCAAGCGATGCATATACTGCCCTCTTTGCCGCACAACAGGTGTTAAAGGCTGGGCCATGCGCTGATGCTTTTACGTTTCTGCCGCCAGCCAGCTTTCACATGACGGTGTTTGAAGGCGTCAATGAACAACACCGGATGGCAGACCGTTGGCCCCAACATCTAGCAACCGATGTGCCGCTTGCTGCGACCACACTGGATTTTGAAATTCGTCTGCGCGAGGTGGCTTTGCCCAATAGGTTTCAGATCAGACCCACTGGCCTGTTTGGTGGGTTCTCAGTGCGTGTCGCGGGCGCGTCTGGGGTAACTGCGGCAGCACTTCGTGCCGCCCGCAACGACCTATCAACCGTCCTTAATTTGCGACGCCCTGATCACGGCACTTATGAGTTTCACATTACCTTGGGCTATCTTTTGCGGTGGTTGACCGCTGCTGAGGCGGATCAAGTCATCCGTTTGTCTGGGCAGGTGGCCATAGATTTGATCGCGCGTCAGCCAAAGTTCGATATCGGGCCGGTTGAGTTCTGCACCTTTGAGACGATGCAGCGCTTTGATCCGGTGATGTTGCTTGGTTAGTCAGTTCGTCCCCGCTTGGCTGCAATTAGCCGCTTTGAAAAACTGACCGACCAATCCAAGACGTGCATGGCGCAACCTCGATATGATCGGTGGCGCCCCATGAATGGTCTTGGTTGTCGTTTGGGTCGGTTTCATGTCTATCTGAGGCAGGGTTCACTTAACGAACTCTGCTCAATTCCCTGCGATAGCCCCGGGAAATTGGGCCATGGCGTCGTTTGGGAGGATGGCATTGAACATTCTATTCATCATGTATGACCAGCTAAGATTTGATTATCTCAGCTGCGCGGGCCACCCGCATTTGCACACCCCAAATTTCGACAGGGTTGCAGCGATGGGGGTTCGGTTTGAGAATGCTTATGTGCAGTCACCCGTCTGTGGGGCCAGCCGCATGTGTTTTTACACCGGTCGTTATGCCTCAAGTCATGGGGCGCAGTGGAATGGCTTTCCGCTTCGGGTTGGCGAACACACGATGGGTGATCACCTGCGTAAACTGGGCATGGATTGTTGGCTGATCGGCAAAACGCATATGAAGGTTGATGCTGAAGGGATGGCGCGATTGGGTCTTTCGCCAGACAGCACGATCGGCGCGCGACAGGCTGAATGCGGTTTTGACAGTTGGGTGCGTGATGACGGGCTTTGGGCATACGGACCTGACGGATTTTATGATGAGAAACGCTCACCCTATAACGAATATCTCAAATCGAAGGGCTACGACGGACAGAACCCTTGGGCCGACTATGCCAATTCGGGCGTTGAGGATGATCAGATCGCCAGTGGTTGGATGTTTCGAAATGCCGACAAACCCGCCAACATCCGGGAACAAGATAGTGAAACTCCTTGGCTGACCACCAAAACGATTGAGTTTATCGAGGCCCAAGCCGGCCCTTGGTGCGCCCATGTCAGCTATATTAAGCCACATTGGCCCTACATTGTGCCCGCCCCCTATCACGCGATGTTTGGCCCCAGCCATGTGCCTGCGGCCACCCGCCATGAGGTTGAGCGTGAAGATCCGCATCCGGTTTTTGGCGCCTATATGGGGAACAAAATCGCACAGGCGTTTCAACAAGAGGAGGTCCGCCAAAAGGTGATCCCCGCGTATATGGGTCTGATCAAGCAATGCGACGATCAGCTTGGGCGGCTGTTGGACCATCTGGAAGATACCGGTCGGATGGCGGACACTATGATTGTCCTGACTTCTGACCACGGCGATTATCTGGGCGATCATTGGTTGGGCGAAAAGGATCTGTTTCATGAGCCGTCGGTCAAGATCCCGTTGATTATCTATGATCCAAGGGTCACGGCGGACGCGGCGCGCGGCACGACCTGCAAGGCGTTGGTCCAAGCGATCGATCTTACCGCGACATTCATTGAGGCAGCGGGCGGTGTCGTGCCTGACCACATTGTTGAAGGCCGATCACTGGTCCCGTTTTTGCACGGAGAAACACCTGATTGGCGGCAATACGTGATCAGTGAGTATGATTATTCCGCGACGCCGCAGGCCATGAAACTGGGCCTGGAGCCGCGCGACGCGCGTCTGTTTATGGTCTTTGACGGACGCTACAAATTGATGCACGCAGTCGGTGGCTTTCGCCCGATGCTGTTTGATCTGCACACTGACCCGAATGAATTTCACGACCTTGCCAAAGGTAATGCCCATCAGGCCCAGATTGACCGGCTTTTCGGACATCTTGCCGAATGGGGCCTGCGGATGAGCCAGCGTGTGACGAAATCTGAGGATGATATCAAGGCGATGCGCGGTCGTTCGCTCCGACGCGGGATCCTACCGTTCCTAATTGACGGCTCTGAAGTGTCAGAGGAATTGACGCAAAAATACCGCGGCCCTGTGCGCCAATTCTATGTAGGGGATGATACCTAGGACTGACATGCGCGTGCATGTTGCCCTGAGGCGTCTGGCGGGCAGTCCGCTAGGTAGCGTTGATTTACTTCCTGCGATTTTGTGACGTCTCAGGCCCAGCCTGCAAACTATTGATCTACGGGCAGTGGCTGCCTGAAGTGCTGCCATTCCCTGTTCCATATGTATTGTATAAAGGCTCAATAGCCCTTCAGTTGTGCGGTAAGTTCCAGAATTTTCTGGGCAAAGCCTTGCGAAATTGGCAAAAAAATCAGAAGATTCAAAGCGGTTCATGGCCGGTTTTCATTATTATGCCGCGAAAACATAGGCGATGTAGCTCAACAACATCACTGCCCCAACTCCCCGGCCAATCTGGCGGCGCATCAGCAATAGACCGGTCAATACGAACGACACTGCAATCATGATTGGCAAATCAAACGTCAGGAAACGGGATGCAACCGGGATCGGTGTGATCAATTCGGTCGCCCCCAAAATGCCCAAGATGTTGAAAATGTTGGAGCCCTCGATATTGCCATTCGCGATCTCTGACTGCCGGCGAAACGCTGCGATCAACGACGTTGCAAGCTCTGGCAGTGATGTTCCTGTGGCGACGATGGTCAGGTCGATGAAGGCCTCGGACACACCGAAACTCCGTGCGACTGATATTGCACCATAGACCAAGAACTGCGCGCTAAACAGCAGTGCGGTAAGGCCGAATGTGACGCATAGCAGCGAAATCATGATAGGTATTTGCGCCGCTGCATTGTCGTCATCGCCCGCCTCTTTTCCGGACTTATGAAATGTCCAAACTAGATAAACAGCGAGTCCAGCCACCAATATCAGGCCTGCGATGAGGCCGATTTTTCCCACGAGTGAGCGCTTCCCGATTGGAAAACAGACCGACCAAGCCGACCAATATATACAGGTAGTCCAAGAAAAACCTCCAAGCGGGCGTATTGCCTGCGCTACTTCGACATATCCGTGTTGGATCGAAGTACTAAAATGACGGTGGAGAAATCGCGATTCCAGGTCCCGTATGGAACACAATCATTGGTCATGTCGACGTAGTGGTCGATTGGTCCCCGTCAGAGCGTCAGCGCCCTGAGCGGTCATCTTGACCTAATGGGTAAACGGTACATCAATAGGTTTTGGCAGACTGGCAAGCGAAGCTGTATTTTGGTACGTCCCGTAGCGGCGGTCGGGGCAATCTTAATTCTTCCTAACGACTAGGCAAAAGGGACGGCCTGCGGGCTTTCGCCCACAGGCCGTCTGGCATTTCTGCCTACATCATGCCGCCCATGGACCCCATGTCGGACATGCCGCGCCCGGAGGTCTTTTCCGGTTTTTCCGCGACCATTGCTTCGGTGGTGATAAGCAAGCCAGCGACAGATGCCGCATACTCCAATGCGATGCGGACAACCTTGGTCGGGTCGATAATGCCAGCTTTCAACATGTCGACGTATTCTTCTGATTGCGCATCGTAGCCAAAGGTTTTGCTATCGCTTTCCAAGATTTTTCCGGCAACAACTGATCCATCGATACCGGCGTTATCAGCGATCTGTCGCAGGGGTGCCTGGATTGCCCGACGAATGATCTTAATACCCGCATCTTGATCTGCGTTGTCGCCTTTCAGCTTAGCCAAGACCTTACCAGCGTGCACCAATGCTGTGCCACCGCCCGGCACGACGCCTTCTTGGACAGCTGCTCGTGTTGCGTTCAGGGCGTCATCGACCCGGTCTTTACGCTCTTTTACTTCGATCTCGGTTGCACCACCAACCTTGATCACTGCGATGCCGCCTGCGAGTTTTGCCAGACGTTCTTGCAGTTTTTCCTTGTCGTAGTCAGAGGTGGTATCTTCGATCTGTGCCCGGATTTGCGTGACCCTTGCGACGATTGCAGTCTTGTCACCGGCACCTTCGATGACGGTCGTGTTGTCTTTGGTGATGATGACCTTTTTTGCATCACCAAGCATGTCCATCGTGACATTCTCCAGCTTGATCCCCAGCTCAGCGGAAATCACTTGTCCACCAGTCAGGATAGCCAGATCTTCTAGCATCGCCTTGCGGCGATCCCCAAAGCCGGGCGCCTTGACCGCCGCAACCTTCAGTCCACCGCGAAGCTTGTTGACGACAAGTGTGGCCAGCGCCTCACCTTCGATATCTTCGGCGATAATCAAAAGCTGTTTGCCCGACTGAATGACCGCTTCAAGCAACGGCACCATTGGCGCCAATGACGCCAGCTTTTTCTCATGCAGCAGGATGACGCAATCTTCGAGGCTCACGGTCATCTTCGCTGTATCTGTGATGAAATATGGGCTGAGGTATCCGCGGTCAAACTGCATGCCCTCGACCACTTCGGTCTCTGTTTCCAGGCCCTTGTTTTCCTCAACCGTAATGACGCCTTCGTTGCCGACCTTGGCCATCGCGTCTGCGATCTGTTGGCCGATTGCCGCTTCGCCGTTGGCTGAGATTGTCCCAACTTTTGCGATTTCGGTCGTATCGCCCACGGGACGGGACATAGCCTTAACCTCGGCCACGACTGCCGCGACCGCTTTGTCGATCCCACGCCGCAAATCCATTGGGTTCATGCCAGCCGCGACTGCCTTCATACCTTCCTTGACGATAGACTGCGCCAAGACGGTTGCGGTGGTTGTGCCGTCTCCCGCCTCGTCATTGGTCCGCGATGCGACCTCTCGGACCATCTGGGCACCCATATTCTCAAACGGATCCGAGAGCTCGATTTCCTTTGCTACTGTGACACCATCCTTGGTGATACGTGGCGCGCCATAGGACTTTTCGATGATGACGTTCCGGCCCTTGGGCCCAAGCGTAACCTTGACGGCATTGGCGAGTGTGTTGATGCCCTTGAGCATGCGATCACGCGAGTCCGTGCCGAATTTTACTTCTTTTGCAGACATGTCGGTATTCCTAAATTTAAGATTTAAAGCAGGTTGCGAAGCTCAGGCCATGATGCCGAGAATGTCGCTCTCCTTCATGATCATCAGCTCTTCACCGTCGATCTTGATTTCAGTACCGGACCATTTTCCGAACAAAATCCTGTCGCCAGCTTTGACGTCCATGACAATACGTTTGCCGTCATCGTCTTTTCCGCCCGCACCGACAGAGACCACTTCGCCTTCTTGCGGTTTTTCCTTGGCGGAGTCTGGAATGATCAGACCGCCTGCTGTCTTTGCGTCGCCTTCGATGCGGCGAACCAAGACGCGGTCATGTAGTGGGGTAAACAACATGGAAATACTCCTTTTGAGATTCCCGGGTAAGGGTGGCATGCGTCGAAACATATTGGCACTCGCCACGCCTGAGTGCCAATGATTGAGATGTGGATATACCAAGAGGGCGCGACAATAGGCTGCCAAAAATATTATCTCTGAATTTTTGGCTCTTTGATAAAGAAATCTGACAGCTGATCTCAGGGTCCTACTTCACTTTTTTTTCGCCAATCGAAAGCGCAGGCTTTCCTAACCCAAAGTTCGCGGTCGCAAGAGCTTTGGCTTTCTCTTGTTTGGGTTTCTTAAGTTCTTTGTTTCCACGCTTGCCGGGGGTAATCCCCCGATTTTTAATGTGGTCCAGCCATAGGATCTAGGCGTCCGTTTTCAGTTTCATAGCGGTTGCGATGCCGCCGATACCCATGTCGGATCGCTCGTTGTTGTAAGTCCAGAGCCATTCGGTTGCCTGATCTTGTGCTTCCTCTATAGTTTCAAATGTGTATTGGCTCAGCCATTCGCCGCGAACAGTGCGGTTGTACCGCTCGATGTAGGCGTTCTGCTGGGGCTTCCCCGGTTGGATATATTCGAGCCGCACGTTGCGCTTTTCAGCCCATTCCATCAATTTCCCACTGACATATTCGGGCCCATTATACGACCTGTATCGTCTGCGGTTTGCCGCGCCACTCGATGATCTGGTTGAGACTATGGACCACGCGTTCAGCAGGCAACGAGAAGTCGACCT
The DNA here is from genome assembly GCA_047623825.1 of Paracoccaceae bacterium. Classification (GTDB taxonomy): domain Bacteria; phylum Pseudomonadota; class Alphaproteobacteria; order Rhodobacterales; family Rhodobacteraceae; genus JBLHOS01. The sequence continues at coordinate 13,802 of JBLHOS010000064.1, forward strand.
CGATGCGCAAACCCTCGCGATTAAAGTCATCAAGTACGTTCAGAGTACGGATAGAACGACCGTCAGCCAGTTGATCTGCCATGAAATCCATGGACCACGTCTCGTTTGGTGCCTCAGGCACTGCCAACGGTTCAGGTTGGTCGCGTTTGAGACGCTTCTTGGGCTTGATCCGCGGGTCAGCTCCAGTTCACAGTAGATCCGGTAGACACGCTTGTGGTTCCACCCGTAACCTTGAACGTTGCGTAGGTACAAAAAACATACCCCAAAGCCCCACGTGCGCTTGTTCTTGGTCAGGCGTTCCAGCCAATCGGCCATCTCCTCGTTCTCGTCATTCAAAACAGGACTGTACCGATAGCACGTCTCGCTGATCTACTGTCCGGCAGTGGTTTGCTTGCAAACCATGAGAGGATGGAAGGTGCGGCAAGTAAGTGCTATATTGGTGTCTCGGTGTATGACTGCGTTCATGGCCATCTCTCGTCGGCGAGACGGCCTTACCTCTTTTTTCCGAGCGCCTCCTTCAGAAGATCGTTCTGCATGCTCATCTCAGCATACATCTTCTTCAGGCGATGGTTCTGATCCGCCATGTCCCTCATCTCTGCGATCAAGGATGCGTCCATACCGCTAAATTTTGCCCGCCATTTGTAAAAGCTTGCGCTGCTCATCCCATGCTCTCGGCACAGCTCAGAGACCGGCGTAACGCCCTCCGCCTCCTTCAAAATGCCCATAATCTGTGCGTCACTATATCGTGCTGTCTTCATCGAAAATCTCCTCCGATATCTTGCCGAGAAAATTCTACTCTTGAACACCGCTAATTGTAGGGGGGATTACCCCGAAGCCTCAGCGGGCCTCAGAACCGCCTGTCCAGCTGACTTCGGAGTGAAAACGATGCCAAAACCAGTCAATATTGCTTGAAACGAAACTTACGTTGGAAATGCCGGCTTAGAGCGCTATTTCATGTCAAGAACTGACTTGGAGCGCTATTTCCGTCCAAGGATTTAGTGGAAGGATTAAAACATGCCAGATAAAGCCAGTCGCCCCGGTAACCGCCTCATGGACCGGCCCGAGTACAAATCAAAAAAGCAGCCACTGACCTGTTCACTCGACACCAGTATCTTTGATGCTGTCACCGCGATGTCCGAAAAAAATTACGGGGCGATCGTTGTTATTGACGCTGACAAAAAGGTTCTTGGCGTTGTCACCGAACGCGATGTGATGAACAAACTGGTCGCTCAAGAATTGGATGCCCGTGAGACCGCCGTGTCAAAAATAATGACACAAGATCCACGCGTAGCACGTGAAACCGACGATATGCTGGATTGGCTCAGGATAATGTCGAATGAACGCTTCAGACGTCTTCCTGTTGTAGATGACAACGGGCAAATCAAAGCCGTCTTCACGCAGGGTGATTTTGTGTCCTACACTTGGCCCGATTTGATGTATCAAATGAAATCAATCGCCACAGCAAAAGTGAGCAAGAACTGGCCCTTCTTCCTGATTGGTGGTGGTCTCGCCTTGTATTCATTGCTCATGGTTGTGGTCATAATCTCAATGAGCTGAGCTGCTGGGTGATATAGTTCAAACCTCGGCTTTGTTGCACAAAGCCGTTGGTGAGCGGACTTCCCCTTTCCTTGGACACATTTATCCTGTGGTTTTCGTGACGGGGATGCCGAGCGCGGTATACCCGTTCATGATGGCAATGCGGATCTGGACCTCCGCGACCTGTCGGTCAAAGTCCCGCACCATGAGGCGCTGCCCCAGCAGTTTCATGCAGTGCGTCCACGGCGAGAGCTTTGATGACTTTGAAAGGCGTTTGATGGAATTGGACATAAATTAATGCGGCCTTAAGTACCTGCACAAGTATGCAAACCACTCCGCATGGCTGGAAGATAACCGCCGTACTGACTACGGGACGCTGGCGCGGACCGTAGTCAGCAACGCAATGGGCGCGCCAGTATCGCGCAACTGGAAAGACTGCTGGCAGCGGGCGGCTATAACAAACCGCTGTGTCGATTTATCCCCATCTTCGTTCACATCTTAGTAACAACCATTGCCCATTCTATACGCAAAGCGCATATTCAGGCGTAGAGGTAATGGTTAAAATGTCTTACAATTCTCGCAAAGCAGCTCAAACACTTGCCTTTTTCGCCAAGCAAGAAGGTGGTGAAATTCATGTGCTTAAGGCCATAAAGATGGTCTATTTAGCTGACCGAGAGAGCGTTCGCTTGCGTGGTCACACTATGCACAATGAACCTCGCTTTTCGTTAGATCATGGCCCCATAAACTCTACGACATTAGATCATATTAATGGCGCGTATCAAGAAAACCAAGAAGTTTGGCAGCAGTTTTTAGAAGCGCGTGCCGGTAAAAGTCCCAAAATTGGCATTGCAGTCCCAGATTTGGATGATGTCGCTTTGGACGAACTAAGTGCTCGCGAAATGACAATTCTACAAAAAGTGTGGAATGAGTTTGGGCACATGGATCGCTTTGAGCTTGCCGAATGGACGCACCTAAATTTGGTAGAGTGGAACGACCCCAATGGTTCTCGTATCCCAATTTCACTTGACCACATGATGGCGGCGGTTGGTTTGGACCACCCGATAGAGCGCGCGCGGGAGCAGCGAAGCCTGAACGCGGCCCATGATGTGCTAGCTGCGCTGTAGTATGCCATATCGCAAGGGGACTATGCTGGTCCCCACCGGGCCAACAGATCATCTTTTTATAGTATGCAATGACACTTGCGCGATGGGTGCCAACTTAGTTGTAAATATAAGTTCCGTAAGAGATTTATGCGACACAACTTGCATCCTAGATGTTGGGGACCACCCTTTTGTCCAGCATCCGTCGTTCGTATATTATGCCATGGCAAAGATAACATATGCAGCGAACATCCAACGTGGATTTGAGGCAGGTGCGCTGCGCCCTCAACCTGATTTGGCCGAAGAAGTATTCGGCAGGGTAGAGGCCGGAATGCTGCGGTCCCCAGACACACCAGCAAATGTCGTAAGATATTTTACTCGGCTATAGTGTCTCTTTGCTTAAAACCTAAGCCAGCCGCCACAAACACCCATCCGGCCCAACCTTCTGAACAACCACACCCTTTTGCTTTAACCGCAACAGCGCCTGATAAGCCCTATTTACCGCGCTCTTGCGGGTAATAATGGGCAACTCGCGCTGTATGAGGGTTGGGCCTCAGCCACAACCATCGGTCCTGCCAGAAGCTTTTTGCAACATACCCGTCTATTTGCGCCCACCATATAGCGTGACGCACCCGTTTGAGCACATCGCTCGCAATCGACTGCAAAAATCACAGCCCTTACCTTGGTTCATGCCGCAGGCACGGTTCGCAGCACGAAAAGCTACATGGGTGAGAAAAGCCTATGCATGACGGTGGGACAAACAGGTCTTGAAGCGAATTAAGACATATATATCAATGCGTTATTATTCATCAGTGGCAGCCCGTAGGGGAGTCGAACCCCTCTTTCCAGGTTGAAAACCTGGCGTCCTAACCGATAGACGAACGGGCCACTTGAGACGTGCGCGGTTTTTAGGCAAATCGGCGGGGCCATGCAAGAGGAA
>JBLHOS010000065.1:0-16854 GCA_047623825.1 Paracoccaceae bacterium
GCGCCAAGCGCGCCGTCAATGACCCGGTGATCGACACTGAGCGTAACGGACATGACGGTTGCCACGGCCAGTTCGCCGTCTTTACCGACAATCGGTTTCTTGATGCCCGCACCGACTGCAAGAATGGCGCCGTGGGGTGGGTTGATAACCGCATCAAAATTGTCGATCCCGAACATCCCTAGATTAGAGATCGCAAAGCTGCCGCCCTGATATTCATGAGGTGCAAGTTTGCGGTCACGGGCGCGGCCGGCAAGGTCTTTCATCTCAGCTGATAGCGCTGATAGCGACTTCATTTCGGCGTCTTTGAGGACCGGAGTGAACAAGCCACCCTCAATGGCCACGGCAACTGCGACGTCAGATGGTTTCAGCTGGAGCGTGCGATCGCCGGCCCAGACAGCATTTGCGGCAGGGACTGATTGCAGCGCCAGCGCGCAGGCTTTGATGATGAAATCGTTGACACTGAGTTTGACGCCACGACCCTCTAGTTGTTTGTTCAACTGCGAACGGAAGGCGAGAAGCGCATCTAGTTTGATATCCCTGCGTAGATAGAAATGTGGGATTGTCTGTTTGGCCTCCGTCAGACGTGCTGCAATGATTTTGCGCATGCCATCCAGCGGTTTTTCGACATAGTCGCGATCCGCATACATCTTGAGAACAGTTTCGGTACTTGGGCCTGTCGGCATTGCGGACGGTGGTGCGGTCTTTGGGGAGGTGGGCGCGCTGACGGCGATTGTTGCTGGTAGGGCCGCTACACATTCGACGTCCGCTTTGACGATCCGACCATGTGGCCCTGAGCCTTTGATCTGTGTAAGATCGATGCTGCTATTGGCGGCGATCCGGCGTGCTAGTGGTGACGCAAACAGACGAGTTCCATCATTAGCGACTGGTGCTGCCGGGACCGATGCCGTCGTGGCAGGAGCAGCAGCTTGTGTTGCAGCAGGCACGGCGGGTGCTGCAGTAGCTGTGGGTGCTGCAGCACCAATGTCAGACAGACTTTCCCCGTCCATCAATAAAATTGCGATCGCACTGTTTACGGCGACGCCTTCGGTGCCTTCGGCAATCAATATCTTGCCGATCACGCCTTCATCAACGGCTTCAAACTCCATAGTGGCCTTATCGGTTTCAATTTCAGCCAGAAGGTCGCCAGAGCGGACTTCATCGCCTTCTTTGACCAACCATTTAGACAATGTGCCTTCTTCCATCGTTGGAGAGAGCGCGGGCATCAGGATTTCTGTTGGCATCGCTAGATCTCCTTAGCGGTAGGTCACGGACTTGACGGCGTCGATGACGTCATCAGTCGTGAGTAGCGCAAGTTTTTCGAGGTTGGCGGCATAAGGCATGGGAACGTCCTTGCCGGTGCAATTGATCACGGGCGCATCCAACCAGTCAAACGCTTCTTGCATAAGAACGGACGAGATATGGCCACCAATCGATCCGACCGGGAAGCCCTCTTCAACAGTTACGCAACGGTTGGTCTTCTTGACACTTTCAATAATTGTCGCGGTATCCATCGGGCGCAATGTGCGCAGATCGATCACCTCAGCAGAAATGCCATCTTCGGCCAGACGATCGGCGGCCTCTAATGCGTAGGTCATGCCGATGCCAAAGCTTACAATGGTCACGTCTGTACCTGTACGCCAGATACGGGCTTTGCCGAAGGGGACTGTGTGGTCGTCCACAACGGGCACATCAAAGCTACGACCATAGAGAATTTCATTTTCGAGGAAAATCACTGGATTTGGATCGCGGATCGCGGTTTTTAACAGCCCTTTGGCGTCATCTGCCGAATAGGGCATCACGACTTTCAAACCTGGAATATGGGTGTACCATGCTGCATAACAATGGCTGTGTTGCGCGCCGACACGGGCAGCGGCCCCGTTTGGCCCGCGGAAAACCATCGGCGCACCCATTTGGCCGCCGGACATGTACAGTGTTTTGGCCGCAGAGTTGATGATCTGGTCAATCGCCTGCATGGCGAAGTTGAAGGTCATAAATTCAACGATCGGACGCACGCCACCAAAAGACGCCCCAACGGCGATCCCAGCAAATCCATGCTCAGTGATTGGGGTATCTATGACGCGTTTCGAACCGAATTCATCCAGCAGGCCTTGGCTGATTTTATAGGCGCCCTGATATTCGGCCACTTCTTCGCCCATCAAGAACACAGTCTCATCACGGCGCATTTCCTCGGCCATCGCATCGCGCAGAGCTTCGCGAACGGTCGTAGATTTCATTTCGGTACCAGCGGGGTATTCCGGCTCAACGACGCGGGGCGCGACTGGCTTTGCGGGTGTCTTTGTGGCAGCTGACGGCATTGCCTCGACGACGGGTGCTTGCGCGGCGACGGGTGCTGTGGATGCGGTGATCGCACTGGCGTCTTCTCCTTCGTCCAACATGACTGCGATCGGACTATTTACGGCGACGCCTTCAGTGCCCTCAGCGACTAGGATCTTGCCCATCACACCTTCGTCGACGGCCTCAAATTCCATCGTCGCCTTGTCGGTCTCGATCTCAGCCAAAATATCACCAGATGAGATAATATCACCCTCTTTGACCAGCCATTTGGCCAGCGTGCCTTCTTCCATTGTGGGGGAGAGGGCGGGCATTAGAATTTCGGTGGCCATCTATTAAGATCTCCAAATTGAACGGGCGTGCGTCTGGAATATATTGGGGGTCATATCGGTTCCCAATATGTCCAACTTAAGACGAAGGCCGATGGCGACGATTACTGCCGCAACGGCAGCAGCAAGGATGAAAACGCCCAAAGTTCCGCCGATGACATATCCTGCCACCAAAGCCACGAACCAAAAGGCAGCTGCAACTGCGGAATTGGTGAACATCTGCCACAGCCCCCAGATCACACCTACAACCGGTGTGACCCGCGCGCAGGCCAGCACGAACGCTTCTAAGATCAACGCAAAGTTGGTTTGATCCGACCGAAAAACTGCAGGAGAGAGGGGCATAGGTTTCGTACTCACGCGTAGATGTCAGTGTAAAGTTCTGACAATGCGGGTTCAGGGCTTTCTTTTGAGAACTCAGCAGCCTCATTGACGATGGCCTTGATCTCTTTGTCGATCGCTTTGAGATCATCCTCGGTGGCGTGATCCCCGGTCAGCAGCAGTTCGCGGATATGCTCAATTGCATCCCGCTCTTCGCGCATTTTCTGAACTTCTTCGCGCGTCCGATATTTGGCCGGGTCCGACATCGAGTGACCACGGTAGCGATAGGTTTTGACCTCTAGGATGTAGGGGCCATTGCCAGCACGACAGTGCGCGACGGCTTTTTCGCCGGCGGCTTTCACAGCCAAAACATCCATACCATCAACTTCCTCGCCCGGAATGCCATAAGCGGCGCCGCGCTGCCACAAAGATGGCGATTTCGTTGATCGTTGAACACTTGTCCCCATCGCATATTGGTTATTTTCGATCACGAAGATAACCGGAAGCATCCACAGCTCTGCCATGTTGTAGGTCTCGTAGACTTGGCCTTGGTTCGCAGCGCCATCGCCAAAATAGGCAAATGTCACGTTGTCGTTGCCAAGGTATTTGTCGGCAAAGGCAAGGCCCGCACCGATTGGCACCTGGGCTGCAACAATGCCGTGGCCGCCGTAGAAATGCTTCTCTTTCGAGAACATATGCATCGAGCCGCCTTTGCCCTTTGAGAAACCGCCCTCGCGACCAGTCAGCTCAGCCATGATCCCCTTAGGGTCCATGCCGCAGGCCAGCATGTGGCCGTGATCACGGTACGACGTGACGCGTTTGTCACCTTCGCTGGCGGCGGCTTCCAGCCCCACAACGACGGCTTCTTGGCCGATATAAAGGTGGCAGAACCCGCCGATCAGACCCATGCCGTAAAGTTGGCCAGCCTTCTCTTCGAATCTGCGGATCAGCAGCATTTCACGGTAGAATGTGAGAAGCTCGTCTGCAGAAATATTTGGTTTCGCTTCAGATTTAGCAGATGATTTACGTGCGGCCATGGAACGTAGTCCTCCGGCAAAAAGGAGATAGTTTAATATTGAACTGTTTATACCAGCACGCGCAGGAAAACACACCCCCGGATTTTCGCTAGCATGAATTCAAGCCGATATCACTGTTAATCAATGATAATTTCGTCTGCCCGCATGTAACCAAGGATTGCCCGTGTCTGTTCGTCTAGAAGATCAAGGTCCAGGTAGTTGTCCGACAGGCGGTGCGTCAGTACGGCCATACGGTCAGCTTCGGCGCGCAATAGATCTAAGTCAGCATGGAGAGTATCGATTTCGGCTTCGACTTGAATGCGGTAAAAAAGCCCATAATCGCCCTGCACGGCCACAAAGGTAAAATAGGCCCCAATCAACATCAAAGCGATCGGGATCATCAGACCGGGGAGTGATCGTGTCTTTTCCATGCCAGCGTCTCACCTCTATCGCCACCTCTGACAGGTGGTTCGCATCAGAATCGCATATCTGGGCCTCAAAGGGAATCCCCTAATCCGATCAGAGGCTTCCGTGCTGTGACGCGCCTAGCAATTGGCAAGTCGGTGGACTGCAATGAAGGCCCAATCGGCCAGATAATCAGCTGCTTTGACCCAAATCGATTGTTTTCCCCGAAGAAATTTGCAGAGTAAAAAGGCAATAAAACTTCGAGGACTACGGCGGTCTTACTGGTCCAAATGCTCTTATCTATCGAAGGTCAGATTTTTGCGTCACGCCTTACCTTTGTAGATGTCGACGATTTTATCAAGCATTTCCAACGCTTCAGCGCGCGGTCTTTGGAAACTGTTGCGACCAATGATAGAGCCATTGCCGCCGCCGTCGCGGATTGCGCGGGCATCATCAAAGAGTGAATTTTCACCCTTCTTTGCGCCTCCGGAAAAGACGACGAGTCGGCGATTGTTAAAGGCTGCCTGCATACAATGGGCGACGCGGGCCGCTTGGCTGGCGATATCGATCTGCTGATCTTCATAGACTTTTTTGGCCTCGGGCAGCATCAGATGATCGGTCGAGAGTTTAATCTTGATAATGTGAGCACCCAAAAGGGCCGCAATCTGGGCGGCGTATGCGGCAACATCGATCGCGGTCTCTCCGTCTTTGGTGATGCCCTCACCGCGTGGATAGGACCACAGGACAGTTGCCAGTCCCTTGGCGGCGGCCTCATTCCGGATCTCACGAATTTCCTCCATCATAGCGACCGCCATGTCGGAGCCCGGATAGATCGTAAAGCCGATCGCAGAGCATCCCATGCGCAAGGCGTCGTTCACGTTTGCAGTCACGGCCTGATCTTTGCCAGCCGTGCCCGACATCAGAGAATTGGAGGAGTTAGCCTTTAGGATCGTAGGGATCTGGCCTGCAAAAGTATCCGCACCCGCTTCTAGCAGTCCCAAAGGGGCGGCATAGGCATTCAGGCCGGCATCAATTGCCAATTGGTAGTGATAATGCGGATCGTAGGCGGCTGGATTGTGCGCGAAACTGCGCGCAGGTCCATGCTCAAACCCCTGATCGACGGGCAAGATAACCATCTTGCCGGTTCCGCTTAATTTACCGGTCATCAATATGCGGCAGAGATTGCCTTTCACACCCGGTGTCTCGCCCTCATAGTTGGACAAGATCCGTTGGACCACATCTGTCGCTTTCATCCGCTAGAACCTTTTTAGATCATTGGTTAGAGACGGGCATAGGCAGCGACGCGCCGACTTGCAAATACGTTAGCGCGAACAGTGCCTGAGTTTCTTAGGAACCCACCGATAGGGCTGCAACTCCGGGCAATTCTTTGCCCTCCATCCATTCCAAAAAGGCGCCACCTGCGGTTGATAGGTAGGAAAATTGATCGGCGACACCGGCGGCGTTCAGGGCGGAGACAGTATCGCCGCCGCCTGCCACGGTAATCAGATCACCCGACTTGGTCAGTTGCGCCGCGGCCTGCGCGACGGCCACGGTTGCAGTATCAAATGGTGGGATCTCAAAGGCACCTAAGGGACCGTTCCAGATCAAGGTCTTAAGGCTACTGAGGCGGGCGATAATCTCAGCAGTGCTGATTGGCCCTGCATCCAAAACCATCTCAGGTGCGGCCAGTTTGGTTGTCTGGTCTAATGCGGCTACCCGGTAGGGAGCCCCTGCGGCGAACGCTTCCGAGATTAGCCCGTCACGCGGCAGGATCACGTCGCATCCAGCTGTCTTCGCTGCTGAGAGAATATCGCGTGCCGTCTGGTGCTGGTCGGCTTCTTGTAGTGAGCCGCCCAGATCAGCACCCATTGCGGCAATAAATGTATTGGCCATGCCGCCGCCAATGATCAGGACATCCAGCTTGGTGACCAAATTTTGCAACAGCTCGATTTTGGTGGAAACCTTGGCACCGCCGACGACTGCGCCGACAGGGCGCAATGGCGTACCAAGTGCGCCTTGTAGCGCGCTCAGCTCTGCCTGCATCAATCGACCGGCGCAGGCTGGCAGCAGGCGAGCAAGCGCCTCAGTAGAGGCATGGGCCCGGTGCGCTGCCGAAAAGGCATCGTTACAGTAGATATCACCCAAGCTTGCCAACCGGGCGGCAAATGCCGGATCGTTCTTTTCTTCACCGGGAGCAAATCGCACATTTTCCAGCAACAAGATCTCACCCGGCGCCATTGCAGCGACGGCTTGGGCGTAATTTTCGTTGGCAAAGCTGACGGGTTGGCCAAAAGCCTGCTCCAATGCGGGCAAGGTGATGCGCAGAGACATCTCTGGCACGACCTGACCCTTGGGCCGACCGAAATGCGCCAAAAGAACGGGCTTGCCGCCCTTGGCCAGAATATCCCTGATGGTTGGCACAATACGCGCGATCCGGGTAGCGTCTGTGACGCGCTCGCCATCGACCGGGACATTGATATCGACGCGAGTCAAAACGGTTTTCCCGGCTAGATCCAGATCATCAAGGGTATTCCAGGGCATTACGTTCTCCGTGGTATGTCCTGCGCTATTGGTGCGCCTGACCTTCGCCGACGCATCCAACAAGAAACGCCTCCGGCGGGGATAATTAAGGAATAAGGAAGCGATGATTTCATCAACACCATACCCATTTTCTTGGGCCAAATATTCAAAAACTGACCCGTTGGACGCTCACAGATATTTGCCCATTTCGACGGCGGTGTCAGCCATCCGATTGGAAAAGCCCCATTCGTTGTCATACCAGCTAAGAACCCGGCACATTGTCCCCTCAAGCACTTTGGTCTGATCGGTGGCAAAAATAGAGCTATGGGGGTCGTGATTGAAGTCCATTGAGACAAGTTTGTCATCGGTTACGTCAAGAACACCAAATAGTGGGCCTGCGGCGGCGGCGCGCATTGCGGCGTTGATCTCCTCTGCGGTTGTCGCGCGCGACGCTTCAAATGTCAGATCGACAACGGATACGTTGGGCGTCGGGACACGGATCGCGACACCGTCAAGTTTACCGTTCAGCTCTGGCAACACCAGACCAACGGCGCGTGCGGCACCTGTTGATGTTGGGATCATGCTCATCGCAGCGGCCCGGGCGCGGTAAAGATCAGAATGCATAGTATCAAGCGTTGGCTGATCACCGGTATAGGAATGGATCGTGGTCATGAAGCCTTTGGTGATGCCGATTGTATCGTTCAGCACCTTGACCACAGGCGCCAAGCAATTGGTTGTGCACGACGCATTTGAGACGATCAGATCAGTTGCACTCAGGGTATGGTGATTGACACCGTAGACGATGGTCTTGTCCGCGCCCGTTGATGGGGCAGAGACCAGAACCCGGCTCGCGCCGTTTTCCAAATGGATCATTGCCTTGTCTTTGGCAGCGAAAATCCCGGTACATTCCAGCACGATATCCACATCGGCCCATGGCAAATCGGCAGGATTGCGAATTGCGGTGACTGCGATCGGGCCACGACCAACGTCAATTGTAGTCTCAGTTGTGGTCACGGTCGCGGGAAAGCGGCCATGAACACTGTCGAACCGCAACAGATGTGCGTTGGTTTCCACAGGCCCCAGATCGTTGATCGCGATCACCTCGATATCGGTACGCCCGCTTTCAATGATGGCGCGCAGAACGTTGCGGCCGATCCGACCAAATCCGTTGATTGCCACTTTGACAGCCATAATGTTTTCCCTTTGATGCGGCCGTTTGTTGGCCGGGTCTCGTCCGGGGCACAGGCTGGATCTGGCCACCTTTGCCCGCCGCGTTAGCGTTAACATCGCTTCTCTAGCGCGACACCTGGTGAAAAGAAAGGGCGAGATGCAGACAGCGCGTTAGCGCCAGAACGCAACCCATTCGACAAGCCGCGCAAATTCTTGTGCAATGCGGACCATCAAGTCATAGTCGAGAAAGAAGTAATCGAAGGCAACAACACCGACAAGTGTCAGGCCAAGCCAGAACGCAATCGTATTTGTCATCGGTAAACTCTAACAGTCATTTCGCGTCAAGATCGCCGCAAATGCACCGCCGGGCAAGGGGCTTGGATCACCTTAGTGGATTAGGCGGCCCATTGCGGCGGCAACATCGGCCATCCGCACCGAAAAACCCCACTCGTTGTCATACCACGCAAAGACGCGAACGGTCCGTCCACCAACAACTTTGGTCTGGTCAGGCGCAAAGATACAACTTTGTGGCGTGTGATTGAAATCGATCGAAACTTTTGGTTCAGGATCATAGGACAGGACCGCGCCCATATGGCCGGCTGCGGCCTCGCGCATCACTTCATTTACGTCTGCGACGGTGACGTCCCGGCTGGCCTCAAAGGTCAGATCAATCGCGGATACATTGGGTGTTGGGACCCGGAGCGCGGTGCCATCTAGGCGACCGATCAGTTCGGGAATAACCTCACCAATGGCCTTTGCGGCTCCGGTCGAGGTTGGGATCATCGCCATGGCTGCGGCGCGTGCCCGGTACAAATCATCATGGCGACGGTCCAAAGTCGGCTGATCGCCGGTATAGCTGTGGATTGTCGTGGCAATGCCACGCTCAATCCCAATGGTGTCATTGAGAACTTTGACCAAGGGCGCGAGGCAATTGGTGGTACATGACGCGTTTGAAACGACATGATGCCTGGCCTCAAGCTCCCGGTGGTTCACGCCATAAACGATGGTTTTGTCGACATTGGTGGCAGGGGCCGATATCAAAACCCTCTTGGCGCCGCGTGACAAATGCACTGCCGCCTTGTCACGATCGTTGAATTTTCCTGTGCATTCCAGAACGACATCGCAACCCTCCCAGTCCAGCTCTTGCGGATCATAGGTCGAGAACACCTTCATAGGGCCGCGGCCCAGGTCCATCGTGTCGTCAGTTATCTTAATCTCATGGCCAAACCGGCCATGGATGCTGTCGTATTTCAAAAGATGCGCGTTTGTCTTGATCGGCCCGGTTGCATTCAGCTTGATCACCTGAATATCGTTGCGCCCAGCCTCGGTGATATGGGCCAGAGTGCAACGTCCAATCCGGCCGAAGCCATTTATCCCAACCGTCACGGTCATCGCTGCTCTCCCTCAAACATATAGCGACTTATACGAACCTCACTCTGACTCCGAAAGTCAGAAAACAACGTTTTTGCAGTGTGTTAGCGCAAACCTAAGGAAAATAGCGCTAACGGTTTCGCCTGCGAGTGCGGTGTTGAAGGATTGTGTTTGAGGCTGAGTGGGGTAGCCTTGGTAAAACAACACGGTATGAGGTTCTTATGAGCGGCCTTTTGGCACTATTGGATGATGTGGCAGCAATTGCCAAAGTGGCGGCGGCGTCAATTGACGATGTCATCAGTCAGGCGGCAAAAGCCGGCGCAAAGGCGGCAGGTGCTGTCATCGATGATGCCGCAGTGTCGCCAAAATACGTGCAAGGTTTCGCCCCGGCGCGGGAATTGCCGATCGTGGGACGGATCGCTTTGGGATCCATAAAGAATAAACTCCTCTATCTTTTGCCGGCTGGTCTGGCGCTGTCGGCCTTTGCCCCTTGGGCGATCGCACCTTTGTTGATGGTTGGCGGGTGTTACTTATGTTTTGAAGGGGCCGAAAAGGTCGCGCATATCGTGATGCCGGGTAAGGGTCACGACACGCACGGCCAAGATATGACGGAAGACATGGCCCACCTCGAAGAGACCAAAGTTGCAGGCGCCATCAAGACAGATTTCATTTTGTCGGCTGAGATCATGACCATCACCTTGGCCGCAATTCCCCAAAGTAATTTCTGGTTTGAAGCGGCAACTTTGGCCGTCGTGGCCGTGATGATTACGGTCGTGGTTTATGGCAGTGTCGCCCTGATCGTTAAAGCAGACGACATCGGTCTGCATATGAGCACTGAGGCACGCCTAGCAGTTACGCGCGCCATTGGGCGCTCGGTGGTACGGGGCATGCCGGGTTTTTTGGTAGCACTTACAATGATCGGCACCGCCGCCATGCTTTGGGTGGGGGGGAGTATTCTGGTCCACGGATTGGAAGAGATGGGTTTTCCAGCGCTTGGCGATGCCATCCACGACTTGGCGGTCATAATTGCGCATTGGGTCCCCGTCACATTTGAGGGCATTACCGAATGGTTTGCGACCGCTGCCATGGATGGGATTATCGGTGTTGCGATCGGGCTGGCCCTAATCCCGGTTGTGACCAAAGTGCTGGTTCCCGCGTGGCACAGCGTTCGCGGCTGATGCTTAGAAAGAAGATTGCCTCCGGCGGGAATATTGGGTCCAAGAAAAAGCACAAATTTTAATAAAGTTGCGCCTTCCTTATTCCCTAAATATCCCCGCCGGAGGCTCTAACTCTTTTTAAAGCCGGTCTTTTGCGGCCTGAGCCACTGCCTCGGCTGTGATGCCAAACTGAGCGTAGAGCGTTTCTGCTGGGGCAGACGCGCCAAAGCCGGTCATGCCGATAAAGGCCGCTTTGGCCTCGCGGCCACGCTCACCCAACAGCCACTGATCCCAACCTTGACGAACGGCAGCCTCAATCGCAACACGCACGGCACCACCTGGAAGAACCCGTTTACGGTAGCCTTCGTCTTGGGCGGCGAACAGCTCCATACATGGCATCGAGACAACGCGCGTCCCGATCCCTTCGGCCTGCAGTAGATCCCGTGCGGCCATTGCGATCTCAACCTCTGAACCGGTCGCCATCAAGATGACTTTGCGTGCACCATCGGCGTCCGCCAAAACATAGCCGCCAAGGGCAGTTAAATTCTTGGTCTTGTGCTCTGTCCGAACGGTCGGCAGGTTTTGACGTGACAGCGCTAGGATAGAGGGTGTCGAGGTCTGGCTTAATGCAACTTCCCACGCCTCGGCGGTTTCAACGGCATCTGCTGGCCGGAACACCAGACAATTGGGCGTGGCACGCAACATTGCCAGATGCTCAACTGGTTGGTGCGTGGGTCCGTCTTCGCCCAAACCAATGCTGTCATGGGTCATGACATATTGCACAGGGACACCCATCAAGGCCGAAAGGCGGATCGCCCCGCGCGCATAATCGGTGAAGCACATGAACGTACCGCCATAAGGGCGGATGCCACCATGCAGGGCCATACCGTTCATCGCGGCGGCCATCCCATGTTCGCGAATACCATAATAGATATAGCGTCCATCGCGGTTTTCGGGGCTGAATGTGCCCAGATCGGCAGTCTTCGTGTTGTTTGAGCCGGTCAAATCCGCAGATCCGCCCATAGTTTCCAACATCACCGGATTGATGACTTCCAGCGCCATTTCCGATGCTTTGCGTGTTGCCACTTTCGGCAAGCTTTCTGAAATTTGCTTTTTCAGCGCTTTAATGATCGAGCTTAATTTATTTGGGACTTCACCGGCGAAGCTGCGGTTGAATTCAGCCTGCTTGCCATCCGACAGCAATGCAAAGTTGGTCTCCCATTCTTCGCGCGCAGCCGTGCCTTGATGCCCAATTGCTTCCCACTCAGACTTAAGGTCTGCGGGGATCTCAAACGGACCATATTCCCAGCCATAGGCAGCTTTGGTGTCGGCGACCACTTTTGGATCTGTCAGCGCGCCGTGCCCTTTGGACGTATCCTGTGCGGATGATCCAATGGCAATATGGGTCTTGCAGGCGATCATTGCCGGGCGAGGCGATGCTTTGGCCGCCACCAATGCACGATCAATATCGGCCGGATCGTGGCCGTTACATTCAAATACATCCCAGCCGGAGGCAGCAAAGCGTGCCACTTGGTCCGTGCGATCGCTCATATCGACGGTGCCGTCGATTGTGATATTGTTGTTGTCCCACATAACGATCAGGTGGCTCAGCTCATGCCGACCGGCCAGACCGATGGCCTCTTGGCTGACGCCTTCCATCAGGCAACCGTCGCCTGCGATGCAATAGGTATAGTGGTCGATGATCTTTTTGCCCCAGCGGGCGCGCAACGATTCCTCAGCCATCGCAAAACCAACTGCATTTGAAAGCCCCTGACCCAAGGGGCCGGTTGTGGTTTCAATGCCAGTGGCGTGGCCGTATTCAGGGTGGCCCGCGGTGATAGAGCCCCATTGGCGGAAGTTTTTCACTTGCTCCAGCGTCATGTCAGCGTAACCCGTCAGGTGCAGTAACGAGTAGATCAGCATTGAGCCGTGGCCCGCCGACAGGATAAACCGATCCCGGTCGGGCCAATTTGGTGCGCTTGCATCAAATTTTAAATGATTTTGGTAGAGGACTGTCGCCACATCTGCCATGCCCATCGGCATACCGGAATGTCCGGAATTTGCGGCGGCAACGGCATCAAGCGTCAGGGTGCGGATGCAGGCGGCGCGGCGCCAATGTGCGGGGTTGGCGGCGGCGAGGGATGTGAGATCCAAGACGGGTGTCCTTTCGGCAGGGATGTGCAGCTTAACCGGGTGATACCAGAGGGTCGCAGAAGATCAAGCAGCCGACCGCCACTCTGGACCCGGAAATCTGCCTAAAAACCGGTTAGACTACTGTCAGATGTGCGGAAAGAGTTGCAAAATGAGGCAAGATACGATTCGCTGAGGATAGCGGCCTGAGCAGAGGCCTATCGCAATTACGCAACGAGCAGCCCGGAACGGGCGCAATTATTGGGGGCACTGGCCGAGCATGAGCGATCACGCAGATCTGGACCAGATTTCAGCGCTTGAAGAGCGCATTACGCAAGCCTTGGATCGGATCTCTCGCGGGATGCCGGCTCTTGGGGCTATGATACATTCAACTGACGGGGCCGATCAGGTTGCAGCGCTGGAAGTGGCGTTGGAGGCAGAACGCGCCCATGTGACCGAGCTGAGTACCGTTTTGGCGAATGCGACAGCGACAGCGACAGTCGATGATAGGGTTTTGCTAGAGGAGGCGCAGTCCGCACTGGCAGCGGCACTGGCGGCAAACGTTAAGTTGTCCGAGACTTCGGCCAATGATGTTCGACCGCGCGTGCTTCGTCGCGCCGAGGCCGCAGCTCAGACTGCGCAAACTTTGGCTGAGCAACTTGAGGCCCAAGTGCAGGAGTTGAGTCAGCAAAATACGGCCCTTCAGGCGCAGTTGGATGCTGTCGACACTGCAGCGGAGGCGCCAGGCGTAGACATTGTCGCTGTTACGGCTGAGATGGACGCGATGCGAGCGCAAGAAGAAGTGTTGCGCAATCGCGTCGGCTGGATGAGGGCTGAGCGGAACAAGGCGCGTGCAGAACGTGATCTTGCCCGTGATGAGTTGGAAGAGATGGCATCTGGAGGTGCAGCGCTTGCGCCCAGAATTGAGATTAGCCAACTGCGCGACGCAAATGCCGCCCTAATCGCCTCTCTCGAGAGTTTACGGGCTAATGACCCCGAGGCTGATCAGGCTGATGCCATCACAGCTGCGCTGAGCGCAGAGTTAAACGCCCTGAAAGCAGAGCGTGCCGTTGATGCAGTTGAATTGCGCGATATTTTGGCCGAGATGCGGCCCCTGACGGAAGAGGAGACAGCCCGTGCCTGAGCTGATCATCGAAATTGGTGGACGGCAATTTACCGTTGCGTGCCAGCCGGGTGAGGAACCGTTTTTGCAATCTGCAGCCCGGATGCTGGACACCGAAGCCGCTATTGTTATGGGGCAGGTCGGACGCATGCCGTCAGAGCGTATGCTGCTGATGGCAGGCCTGATGCTGGCCGATAAGACGGCTGGCCTTGAAGAAGATTTGCAGCGCGCCCAAGAGATGGTGGCGCATCACGAAAAGGCACTGAGCAGTGCTGAAGAACGCTTGGCAGATCGCGCTCGCCGGATCACTGAGTTGCAAGAAACCCCTCCGCCTGAGCCTGATCAGGTTGAGGTGCCGGTTATTCCCAGCCGGGTCATCGATAGCATGGCAGAGATTGCGGCGCGTGCCGAGGCGATTGCGCTGGAAGTTGAGGATCGCCAACAGGCCAGCTGAGGAGCCTGATCTGTGCGGTGCTGATCGTGACCTATCTTACAAAATGGTGCTGAGCAGACGCGCGGCTTCGACCCTTGGGTCGGCTAATTTGGTGCGATCTTCGCCCGGATAGAAGCGCGCGCGAAGCGCTGTGGGCATCGGGTTCGGGCGCAACAGATGCACTGCCGGTCCGGTTTTGACAGACTCAGCCTGCCAGCTTTCGATCAAAGCGCGTTGGGCCGCTTTGGCCATTCCGTGCGCACCGGCGAATTTCAGATCCCAATCGCTGTCAAAAAATACGGCGCGTGGGGCGGGTGCTGGGGCGATCAATGGGGCCACCAATGCGGTCATTCGAGCGAAGGCCCGGATATTGATGGCGATTACCTTGTCCAGATCCTTGGCAGAAATTTGGTCAGCAGGGCTGAGTGAGACGGCATGATACGCTGAATGGACCCAGATATCGGCGTGCCCCCACCGATCATAGATCGAGCGGCACAGATGCGCCATTGCGGCCTCATTGGTAATATCCATCGGGGCCAATGTCGCCTGTCCGCCTAGGGCCTGAATGCGATCATCCAGCTCCTCCAGCGCTCCTTGGGTTCGGGCAACTGCGACCACATGGGCACCCTGAGCGGCCAAATATTCAGCGCTTGCGGCGCCGATCCCGCGCGAAGCCCCGGTAATAAGGGCAATCTGACCTGTCAATGCTTTGTCCATGGCCGCGCTTTGCCGAACTTGCGCGGGCTTGGCAAGCCCCCGTGCCGTGCGGCTTTGCTTGACTTTCTGAATGTGGACAGGGAAAACACCTGAAGAATACAAACAAATTTCCGTCGGAGGAGAGACGAATGAGCCGCGAAACCACTTTGAGCCAAGCAATCCTGGGCCGCGAGACGCTGTTTTATAAGGCGCTGATGGTGCTGGGCGGATCTGTGTTTATCGCAGTCTCAGCCCAAGTCAGCATCCCGATGATCCCAGTCCCAATGACGTTGCAGACACTGGCGATCTTGATTGTCGGCTTTGCCTTTGGCTCGCGCTTGGGCGCGCTGACAGCGTTGGCCTATTTGGCTGAAGGCTTCATGGGATTGCCTGTATTTGCCAATGGCGCCAACGGTGCGGCCTTTGCAGGCCCGACGGCGGGCTTCTTATTGGGCTTCGTTCCAATGGCCTATCTTGCGGGTCTGGCATCTGAGCGCGGTCTTGCAAAAAGTCTGATTGGGACCGCTGTCAGTGCGATCGCAATCTCCGCATTGCTTTATATTCCTGGTGTGCTTTTTCTGGCGACGTTCTTGTCGTTAGATCTGTCGACGGCGTTTAGTGCAGCGGCAGCGCCCTTCCTACTGGGTGATTTCGTAAAATCAATCTTGGCCGCGTTGCTTGTCACGGGTGCCTGGGCAAGTTTGCGCAAAACCTGATTTGATAATCTAGTAATTTTTGAAAACGCCGCCCTATTTGTGGCGGCGTTTTTCGTTTGTGGACCTCGCCAAAGAAAAAAAGAGGCCTCCAGTGGGGATATTTAGGGAATAAGGAAGGCAGCAGCCCAGCCGTGTTACGGAGCTGATTGCAGCCGTGCGACGGCTGATTTGCACATGCCCATTTCAAGCCATTCGCAACCTGCACAGAGCTGATCAAGATCATCGGGCTGAATATTGGCTTGCACGCGGGCGACCGCGTCAGCCCAGCTAAGCTGATCGCCCGGAGCCAGATCAAGCGCTGCGGCATGTGCCGCGTCAATCCTGTCGATCTTTTCTTGCGAGGTACACAAGGTCGCGCGCCGTTTTGGGCAGGGCGCGCAGATATCATCGGTCGCGCCGACGATTTCAATCTGAGTGTCGGTGCCATTTATTGCCCGCAATTGACCTATCACGATCGCGGTCATATTGGCACTAAACGCGTCAGAATAGCCTTTGCCCTCGAACCCGATCGAGCACAGAACATGGTGGGGGCGCAGGCGGACAGGTATGGTCATATGCGCAAGTATACGTTGATCTGGTAAAATGTGGGAGGCCGAAAAGCAGCGACCGGGCAGAGCCGGTTAATCGGCGTTAACTTGTCGGGCGTGTTCGTATGCATGGAACCAGCCGCGCAACACCGTGACCTTGTAGTCAGCGCCCAAATCCCATTCTGCCCATCCAACCACAGTCAGTGGGTTGCCAGTTCCGCAATCGGAGCCAGTAAAGGTCCAGAAGAATGCGACATGGTCGCCTGCGATCCGCACATCGTTACAAGCCAAGACCAAATCGGTGACATCTGCGTAAAACCCGGCTGCCATTTTGCCAACGCTGCTGCGTTCTTGCCACGGCGTGCCGCGATTGATCACGATCTCACCGTCTTGGGCATAAAAACTGGCGACAGCGTCGGGCGAGCCGGTGTTCCAGGCCGCCCTATAAGCCGCAGCTGTTTCAGTCACTTCGATCGGGTCCAGCGTTATATTGGGACCTTTGCTATAGTTGAAAGGACGCCAGATTTGGTTCAGTTCCTTTGCCTTTTGGATGAAAGTAGCGCGCAGAATTTAAGTTTGTCACATACTTTGCCGTTGGTCAGTTTGTTACATAATGTAGGGAATTGAATTGACCGCGGAGCTGCCGGGTCT
>JBLHOS010000066.1:0-16359 GCA_047623825.1 Paracoccaceae bacterium
TCGCGCAAGTTTTGGCTGAGGATGGCCATAGTTGTCGGGCCTTCTTCCACTGAACACGCCAATTTGATCAGAATGTCTTTGTCCGCTTCAAGCAACGAAAAGAGGGTCGATCCAACACCGTGAACCTGCGCTTTTAGGATGTTCTTGCCACGATACAGCGCTGCGTGGGCGGCCTGCATGGTGTCTTGCGGATCATACAAGACGACGGCTTGCGCAGCACCTTCCAACATGTCCGGTGCGTACCCGTAGCGATCTGTGAAATTCAGCCGCCACTTGTCGCGAAACCGCATTTCGAACGGCGTCGCTGAGCGCTCAAGGCTGGCCGCCGGGCTAATACAAAGAACGCGGGCGCCCGGGGCAGTCACCGAAAAAGCTGCCGCTGCATAGGCACACATTTCGCCACCGCCCATGAAGACGACCTGGTCGAAGTTTTCAAAGAAATCGTCATCCACCAATCGATCGAAGAATGCAAAAACATCAGGATCGCGAAACCACGTCATGTCCAGCGCAGTAATGTTGAGCAGTGACCATTCATGTTGCTTGACTGCGTCGAACCCCAACGGCAGCCCGTCATGGTTTGGCCGCAACGCATGTTGAGCGTCATCAAATGTGACCAACAGCGTTTCACCTTCTTGAACATAAAGTGCGGTGTGCAGCGCCCCGACCCGCTCAAAGAACCCGTGGGCCTTGCCAATATCGCCCAACTTGGCGAACCAAGCGTCGCGACCCGTTAGGTCTGTGGTTGGTATGGTGGCAGTCGGTTGGGTCATACTGAGTCAATCTCGCTTTTACTTATCTTCGGTCCCATACCTTTCGCTGCAAACTGTGGCAAGCATACGAAACGCGTGCGTCAAATCAGTGGGAATTCAGTGCCCATGGCGAAGCTATTGTGTGTTTGGCCCTTAAATGCGCCGTATATCGGCGATTTGCGTTCTCTGGGGTGGCTGACAATGACTTAATAGTAATGGCACCGTGCATGCCGGTGATCAACCGGCCTAACCAGCGCGTTGTTGTTCGCTGTCCAAAAACCGGTCCTTGACCATTTCTGTCGACACTCCATTCTGTGGTCAACTTGGAGGATCGGAATGAATTCAATTGATGAGGTGCAATCGGCGCTTGCCGGTCAGGACTATGTTTGCGGTCGGGCGCTGGCCACAGTGGTGTTCTTATCGCTGAAACTTGGTCGCCCACTTTTCCTTGAGGGGGAGGCTGGCACCGGAAAGACCGAGATTGCCAAAGCAATCGCTGCGGCTTTGGGGCGGCGCTTGATC
The DNA here is from genome assembly GCA_047623825.1 of Paracoccaceae bacterium. Classification (GTDB taxonomy): domain Bacteria; phylum Pseudomonadota; class Alphaproteobacteria; order Rhodobacterales; family Rhodobacteraceae; genus JBLHOS01. The sequence goes on from JBLHOS010000066.1 coordinate 1,272, forward strand.
CGATTGCAATGCTATGAGGGGCTGGATGTGTCCTCTGCGGTTTACGAATGGAATTTCGCAGCGCAAATGATCGCGATCCGCAGTGCGGAGGCCCAAGGCAACGCTGACAAGGATCTTCTGCAAGCTGAGCTGTTCTCGCCGGACTTTCTGATTGAGCGCCCACTTTTGCAAGCCATGCGCCCGGATGCCGCCGGGCCGCCTGTCCTTCTTATAGACGAAATTGATCGTACGGATGAGCCGTTTGAAGCCTTCTTGCTGGAAGCGCTTTCAGATTTTCAGGTCACGATCCCAGAAATGGGCACGATCAAGGCCCCCGCGCCGCCGATTGTGATCCTGACCTCTAATCGCACCCGTGAGGTGCATGACGCCCTAAAACGGCGTTGTCTGTATCATTGGGTCGACTACCCAAATTTTGAACGTGAGATGCAGATCCTGCAGGCCCGCGCGCCGGAGGCAGCAGAGGCGCTTAGCCGGGAGGTGGTGGCTTTTGTGCAAAAACTGCGTGATGAGGACCTGTTCAAAAAGCCCGGCGTTGCCGAGACTATTGATTGGGCGAAATGTCTGCTGGCACTGGATGTGATTAATCTGTCACCAGAGGTCATTGCCGATACGCTTGGCGCGATTTTAAAGTATCAGGACGATATCCAAAGGCTTCAAGGCTCTGAGGCAAAACGTCTGCTGGATGAGGTCCGCGCAGAGGCGGCAGTGTTATGAGACGCAGGGCTGCCAAATGTCGCGGCAGGCTGTGCCAAATTCTGCAGTCCCCGCTTTTTCTTGGTTCAAATACTCATATCCGACATCAGCCCCAAATGGTCGGCTGATGCGGAAATACGCCACACTGGATCTGCCGGATAACCCAAAACTGACCCATAATATCACTCATTTTGCGCGGGCCTTGCGGGCTGCAGGTCTGCCTGCTGGCCCCGACAGGGTGATTGGTGCGATCCGTGCGGTTCAGGCGGCGGGATTTTCTGACAAAGCGGACTTTTTTTATACGCTGCAGGCCTGCTTTATCGCCAAACCTGATCAACGCGCAGTTTTTGCACAGATATTCCGGCTTTATTGGCGCGACCCGAATTACCTTGAACACATGATGTCGTTGCTGCTGCCTGCCGTGCGCGGCGTTGCCGAGGAGCGTCAGGCGAAACCGGCTGAAAAAAGGGCGGCTGAGGCATTGCTGGACGGGGTCACGCGTGAATTGCCGACCCCAGAAGACGACGGTGATGAGATTGAGATCGATATCGATGCCTCACACACGATGTCAGCACAAGAACGTCTGCGGCATCTGGACTTTGAACAGATGAGCGTGGCTGAAATGACCGAGGCCAAGCGCCTGTTGGCACGTCTCAGTCTGCCGGTGCGGCCCTTGCAAAGTCGCCGCACACAAGCCTCGAGCTTGGGCCGGATCCCTGATGCGCGGCGCAGTCTGCGGGCTGCTATTTCCACGGGTGGTGAGATGCGCGCGCTGGCGATGAAAAGGCGACGTACACGCTGGCCAAATCTGGTCTGCCTTTGTGATATCTCTGGCTCAATGACGTCATATTCGCGCGCTGTTTTGCAGTTTTTGCATGCGGTTTCAAACCAGAAAGGCGCGGGGTGGTCCAAGGTTCATTCCTTCACCTTTGGCACTCGGTTGACCAATATCACTCGGCATCTGGCAACCCGCGATGTGGATGCGGCTTTGGCCGCTGCGGGGGCCGAGGCGCAAGACTGGGAGGGCGGCACCAGGATCGGTCACTGTCTGGCGAGTTTCAATCGTGATTGGTCTCGGCGCGTGTTGGGGCAGGGCGCTGTTGTACTGCTGATCACTGATGGGCTGGACCGCGACGACCCCGCCGTTCTGAAGGCTGCAATGCAGCGTTTGCAACTGTCGTCACGCCGGGTGATCTGGTTGAATCCACTGCTTCGTTGGGACGGGTTCGCGCCCAAGGCCAGTGGCATCCGTACTATGCTGCCCTATGTCGACAGCTTTCGCGCGGGTCACAATATAGCCGCACTGGAGGGGTTGGCCGATGCATTGTCGCGCCCCGATGATCAGGGTCAGAAGGCCCGTTTGATGACCCTATTGAAAGACGGCTAGACCCTTTGACATCGCGCGACCCAAGGCCCAAGTTGAGGGTAGGAGGAGTTCATGATGATAGCGACGGATCCAATGGATGCGATGCCTGAGACCGCACTTGCTTGGCACCGGGCTGGCAGGGGGGCTGTGCTGGCGACCGTGGTTGAAACATGGGGCTCTGCGCCGCGCCGAACCGGCAGCCAATTGGTGATTTCATCTGACGGGGAAATGGCAGGCTCAGTCTCGGGTGGGTGTGTTGAGGGGGCCGTGGTCGTTGAGGCGATGGACGCACTAGAGGACGGCACGCGGCGATTGCTAGAATACGGCGTCTCAGATGATGAAGCATTTGCCGTTGGCTTGGCCTGTGGCGGGCGCATCCGGGTTCTGGTTGAACCTGTTGGATCAATCTTGCCCGTAGCGCTGTTAGAGACGCTGGTCGCCGCCCGCGAGGCGCGCACCCAGATCGCCTATGTTGTGAACCTTACCGACGGTGCGCAACGCCTAACAACAGGCCCCGGTGACCCGCTGGAAGCTGAAATAATTCAGCGGTTTCAACGTGATAAATCAGGCGTTGAGGGGGAATGGTTTATTGGTATCCACAACCCACCGCTGCGCATGGCCGTTGTTGGTGCTGTACACATCGCCCAATTTTTGCTGCCCATGGCGCGTATGGCTGGGTATGATCCGGTGCTTGTGGATCCGCGCCCGGCCTTTGGCGCGGCTGAGCGGTTTCCGGGTGAAACGATTTTGGATGATTGGCCGGATGAGGCGCTGGAGGCGTATGGCTTGGACGCGCGAACGGCCATCGTTACGTTGACGCATGACCCGAAACTGGATGATCCCGCGATCACCCGCGCGCTGAAATCGGATGTGTTCTACATCGGTTGCCTCGGCTCAACCCGGACCCACGCCAAACGCGTCGCGCGCCTGAGTGAAGCGGGATTTTCACCCGACGATATCGTGCGTATCCATGCGCCAGTTGGTCTTGATATTGGGGCGGCCAGCCCCGCTGAGATTGCTGTTTCAATCATCGCGCAGATCACCAGCCGGTTGCGTATGGGATGAAATTTGGGGCTGTTCCCATTGCGGATGCACTTGGCGCTGTTCTGGCCCATTCTCTTGCTTTGACGTCGGGAAAATTGCGCAAAGGCCGCGTGCTAAGTGGTGAAGATCTGGTGACGCTTACGCAGGCAGATCTCGACCACGTCGTTGTGGCGCGGCTTGAACCGGGGGATGTCGATGAAAACCGGGCAGCCACCGATTTGGCGCGGGCCTTGGTGCCGGACCCTGATGCCGCAGGATTAACTGTTGAGACGGCTTTCACCGGCCGGGTGAATATTCGCGCGACCGGGCCGGGCATTGTCCGGCTGGATACGGCCGCCATTGTGGCGCTTAACGTGGTTGATCCAATGATCACGTTGGCGACAGTCCCTGATCTGCAGCGCTGCTGGGCCGGGATGATGGTGGGGACCGTAAAGATCATTTCATATGCAGTGCGGGGCTCAGACCTGCAGTCCGCTTGCGCAATTGCACGTGGTGCGATCCGGTGTGATCCAGTGATCCGCAAAACCGCCAGCTTGATTGTGACCCAGGTGCCCGGCCAACCGGCCTCGGCCGAGGATAAAGGCGTTCGTTCTGTTGCGGGGCGCCTTGAGGCGCTTGGCATCACACTATCGGAGGTTGTGATTGTCGCCCATGAAACCCGATCGATTGCTAACGCATTGTCGTCAACGCGAGGCGAGATTGCGTTGATCCTTACAGCCTCTGCTACGTCTGATCCAATGGATGTTGGTCCCGCCGGATTGATCGCGGCTGGTGGGCGGCTCACTCGCTTTGGAATGCCGGTTGATCCTGGAAATCTGTTGTTCTTGGGAGACTTGGGCACGCGCCCGATCATCGGTTTGCCCGGCTGTGCGAGGTCGCCTGCGCTGAACGGGGCCGATTGGGTCTTGGAGCGGGTGGCCTGTGGATTGAAACTAACCGGTTATGATATCGCAGCGATGGGCGTTGGTGGTCTGTTGAAAGAGATCCCGACACGGCCCCAACCGCGCGATGGGCGAAAGGCTGCCAAGACGATCTAAGTAGCTGGATTTTGCACGATTTCTACTTTGAAAATTCTATAATCCATGTTTGGATCACTGCGTAACTAAGGGAGAGAAATTATGAGTCAGATCATGATGACGGTTAATGGCAAGTCCAGGACCGGTCAGATCGAAGGCCGCACGCTGCTGGTCGAGTTTTTGCGTGACGGCCAAAGGCTGACAGGTACGCATGTTGGTTGCGATACTAGCCAATGCGGTGCGTGTGTTGTCCATGTGAATGGTGAAGCCGTCAAAAGCTGCACAATGCTGGCGCATGAGGCCGAAGGCGCCGATGTGACCACAATCGAAGGAATGGCAAACGCGGACGGTTCGCTTAATGTGATCCAACAGGCGTTTCAGGATCATCACGGTCTGCAATGCGGGTTCTGCACACCCGGAATGGTGATGTCTGCGGCCGCACTGCTGAAAGAAAATCCGACCCCAACCGAGACTGAGGTGCGCGATTATCTGGAAGGCAATATTTGCCGCTGCACGGGCTATCATAACATTGTTAAGGCGATCATGGCCGCCAGCGGTCAAGACGTCAGCGCCATCGCTGCCGAATAGGACAGTTTTGCGCGGAGGAGGCGCAGGACCACCACTAGTTTCGATGGATTGAACTTAATTTGGGGCGAGGTGATCTCGCGGTCCAGAACCGATTTTTCGGATGTCCGGACATGTAAGGGAGAAAGAATATGCCAAAAGACGGAGGCATCGGCGCCAGCACAACGCGGCGCGAAGATTTTCGGTTCCTAACTGGACGCGGAAAATACACAGATGATATTGTGCTGCATGGGCAGGCATTTGCAGTTTTTGCGCGCTCTAACGTGGCAAACGGCAAGATCAAATCGATCGACACAAGCGTTGCTGCGGCCATGCCCGGTGTTTTGACGATCTTTACTGGTGACGATTTTGCAGATGTCGGTGGTAACCCCGCAGGTTGGGCGATTGTCAGCCGCGATGGTGAGCCGATGAAAGAACCCAAGCGCCCGGTTCTGGCGCATGGCAAGGTTCGCCATGTCGGTGACGCATATGCCGCCGTAATCGCCGAGACGCTGGCACAAGCCGAAGATGCCGCCGCCGCGATTATCGCTGATATTGAGGAACTTCCGGCTGTGATCGACATGGCCTCAGCTGTGGCTGGTGGCGCGTTGGTCCATGATGAAATCGAAACAAACGTCTGTTTTGATTGGGGTTGGATTGAGGATAACCGCGCTGCAACCGATGCCGCGATAAAGGCCGCACCGCATGTGACCACACTGGAGCTGGTTAACAACCGACTGGTGCCCAACGCAATGGAGCCACGTGCGTCCACCGCTGATTATGATCCCGGTACTGGCGACTACACGCTTTATACAACCTCGCAGAACCCACACCTGACGCGACTTTTGATTTCCGCGTTTGTCATGGGCATCCCTGAAAATAAACTGCGGGTGATTGCGCCTGATGTGGGCGGTGGGTTCGGCTCAAAAATCTATCACTACGGCGAAGAAGCGTTGGTGTTAGCAGCATCCAAACGGCTAGAGCGGCCGGTTCGCTGGACCGCAACCCGGACCGAAAGCTTTCTGACCGACGCCCATGGCCGCGATCACGTGACCAAGATCGAATTGGCCTGCGAAAAGGACGGGACGTTCATCGCGTTTCGGACTGAAACTATGGCCAATGTTGGGGCCTATCTATCTAACTTCTCTACCGCGACGCCGACCTTTTTGCACGGCACATTGATGGCTGGAAACTATACGGTTCCCAACGTCTATGTGAACGTCAAAGCAGTGTTTACGAACACAGCTCCGGTAGACGCGTATCGCGGTGCAGGGCGTCCAGAGGCGACATTCTCTCTTGAACGGGTCATCGATATGGCCGCCGTTGAGTTGGGGATCGATCCAATTGAAATCCGGCGCCGAAACTTTATCAAACCCGATCAATTTCCCTATGCCGCAGCGGCAGGTCTGGAATACGATTCAGGCAATTACGACGCACTGATGGATAAATTGGAGGAGATGATTGACCGGGACGGGTTTGCCGCGCGCAAGGCCGCGTCTGAGGCAAAGGGCATGCTGCGCGGGCTTGGTCTCAACGCCTATATTGAGGCATGCGGCATCGCACCGTCCAACCTTGTCGGCATTTTAGGCAGTCGGGTTGGTCTTTATGATGCGGCAACTGTTCGGGTGAATGCGACTGGCAATCTATCGGTCATGGTCGGGGCCCATAGCCACGGTCAGGGCCATGAGACGGCGTTTCCGCAGATTGTGGCGGATATGCTTGGCATTGATGCCTCTACCATCGAAATCGTACATGGTGACACCTCAAAGATCCCGTTTGGGATGGGGACCTATGGGTCGCGTTCCTTGGCGGTTTGCGGATCTGCTGTTGTGCGCGCGACCGAAAAGATCATCAACAAAGCCAAGAAGATCGCGGCCCATATGTTGGAAGCATCCGACGCGGATATAGAACTGATCGACGGGCAATTCACCGTCGCGGGCACCGATAAATCGGTCAGCTTTGGTGAAGTGGCGCTAAAGGCCTATATTCCACACAACTACCCGATTGAGGATCTTGAGCCGGGACTGGAAGAGACTGCGTTTTATGATCCGTCCAACTTCACTTACCCCTCAGGCGCCTATGCGTGTGAAGTTGAGGTTGATCCTGAAACCGGTCAGGTCGTGATTGAACGGTTTGTTGCCATCGATGATTTTGGCAATATCGTCAATCCGATGATTGTGACCGGTCAGGTCCATGGCGGGTTGGGGCAAGGCATTGGTCAAGCGATGATCGAAAGCACGACTTATGATCAAAATGGCCAATTGCTGAGCGGGTCCTACATGGATTACACGATGCCGCGCGCAGCGGATTTCCCGTTCTTTGAGGTGGACCATTCCTGCGCCACACCGTGCACTCATAACCCGCTTGGGGTTAAGGGGTGCGGTGAAGCTGGGGCAATCGGGTCGCCTCCGACAGTAGTGAATGCGGTGCTTCATGCGTTGCGGGGTGGGGGCTATGACGTCGCCCATATCAATATGCCAATGACTTCGTCCCGGGTCTGGGCCGCAATGCAAGGATGATCGGCGCGGGCGCCCGGAAACGGGCGCCTGGCGTGTGCAAAATTTGACACAGATAAAGCGGGCTGCGGCCCCCTTTTGGAGGAAGACGAGATGCATAATTTCGAATTTGTGAAGCCAACCACCATTGCGGATGCGGTCAACGCGTTGTCATCAGATGAGGCGCAGGCCTTGGGCGGTGGTCAAACGCTGATCCCAACTATGAAACAAAGATTGGCCAGTCCTGAGACATTGGTCAGCCTGACCGGCATTGGCGAAATGCTGGGTGTTTGCGTATCAGACGCGGGCGAGGTCTGCATTGGTGGTGCCTCGACGCACGCAAGTGTCGCGTCAGAGACGGCAACCAGTTATCCGGGTCTGTCCGGTTTGGCCGCCCAGATTGGCGACCCGGCTGTGCGCAATCGCGGCACCATTGGCGGATCATTGGCCAATAACGATCCAGCAGCATGTTATCCTGCGGTAGCCCTTGCATCGGGTGCCACGATCAAAACCGATGCACGCGAAATTGCTGCGGATGACTATTTTGAGGGGATGTTCTCGACTGCGTTGGAAGAGGGCGAAATCATTACCGAAGTTCGCTTCCGGGTGCCGGAGGTGTCCAATTATCAAAAGTTTGTTCAGCCTGCGTCCCGCTTTGCGATGGTTGGCGTGTTTGTGGCCAAATACGCAGACGGTGTGCGGGTGGCTGTGACCGGTGCGTCTGACGAAGGCGTGTACCGTTGGAGTGAGGCCGAAGCGGCCCTGTCTGCCAATTTCTCAGCGGCAGCGATTGAAGGGCTGTCGGTTAGTGCCGATGGTATGATTGCAGACTTGCACGGCAGTTCTGCGTACCGCGCGCATCTGGTCAAGGTCATGACCGGGCGGGCTGTCACCGCAGCAAGCTAAGCAATAGTATCGATCTTGAAAGGCCGTGCCGCGATTGTCGGTGCGGCCTTTTTCTATTGCTCAGCGTTTGGAAAGAACAGCTGTTGACCGTCTCGGGTGAACCCCGTAATCGCGGCTTGACCGGGTGGTGATAGCAGCCAGTCGGCCACCGCCTCGGCCCCGGCTGCATTTACATTCGGGCAGTGGGATGGGGCCACCGGGATCACGCCATATTGGTTGAACAGCGCGGCATCGCCTGCAAATAACAGCGCAAGTGGCCCTCTGTTTTCAAAGGCAATCCATGTGGCCCGGTCGGTCAGAGTATAGGCTGACATACCGACGGATATGTTCAGCGTTGCCCCCATTCCAGATCCGGTTTCGCGGTACCAAGTGCCTGAGGCGGCATCAACATCTGCGATCCCGTACCAAAGCGATAATTCCTTAAGATGGGTGCCGCTGTCATCGCCGCGTGAGGCAAACGGTGTTTGTGCGGTGGCAATAAGACCCAATGCAGCCCTGATATCAGGCGCTGTGGTGACGCCCGCAGGGTCAGACGCAGGTCCGACCAGAACAAAGTCATTATACATCAGATCATAGCGTGCAGAACCAAAACCGGCGGCAACAAACGCCTGTTCGCGGTCTTGGGCATGGGTGATCAGCAGGTCGCCGTCGCAGCGCTCTGCGTTGCGCAATGCCTGTCCGGTGCCCACAGCGACAACGCGGATATCAAGGTCCAGCGCGTCCTGAGCAATTGGCAAAAGATATTCGTAAAGGCCAGAGCTTTGAGTGGAGGTTGTAGATTGGATCAAAACAATCCGATCTGCATAGACGGGACCCGCAGCCAAAAGTAGGGCCGCAAAAAGTGATTTCATAGCAGTAATCGTCCCTGAACATAGGCGCGGGCTTCGTCAGTTTTTGGGTGTGACAGGAATGAGGGTGCATCTGTCACTTCAAAACACTGACCATTGTGCAGGAATGCGACGTCATCAGCCAGCCGCTGCACTTGGCCCTGATCATGCGTCACGATCACGACCTTGGTGCCTTGCCGGGCAATCCGTGTGATCAACGCTTCCATCGCATGGGTCGATTGCGGATCTAGATGGGCGGTCGGTTCATCCAGCATCAACAGAATCGGGGTAGAGGCTAGCGCGCGGATTGTGGCCAGACGCTGTTGTTCGCCACCCGAAAGCCTGCGGGCAGGGCGCATCGCAAGGGCTGTCAGGTTGGCCAGCGCCAAAAGTTCTTGCAGGCGGGCACGACGTTCGCGACGTGGAACACGCGCCAGCGCCAGTGCGTGATCCAAATTGCCCCGCACTGTGCGGCGCAACAAAACGGGGCGCTGAAAGACTAGTCCGATGCGCCCTTGAATGGCGCGGTGGCGAATGATGGTGCCGTGATCTGGTTGGATAAGCCCCGCAATGGCGCGCAAGATCAGGCTTTTTCCAGCACCGTTTGGCCCAACAATAGCGGTTATTCCACTTAGTCCAATTCGAAGTGTCAGGCTGTTTAGCAGGGCGGCGCCTCCGCGCGTGATGCACACATCGTGCAGCGCAACGGCAGGCAGATCATCGGCAAGACGTGGCCCGGTAAATGGAATGACCTGTGCGTCGCGGCGATCAGACATGGGCTGGGGCCTCCAACCGGGAGCGTAACCCCAGAACAATTGCGTTCAAAATGACGGTCAATGACAATAAAATGATCCCCAAGCCTAAAGCCAGCGGTAACGCGCCGCGCGAGGTTTCAAGCGCTATCGCCGTCGTCATCACCCGCGTTACGTGATCGATGTTACCACCGACCAGCATAACGGCGCCAACTTCAGCCAATGCGCGGCCCAAGCCTGCCAAAAACGCAGTCGCCAAGGTGAAACGTGCGTCCCATAGCAGAGTGCCGATCACATCAACGCGGGTCGCGCCAAGCACACGCAATGTCTCATCATACTCTGACAACAGATCGACCAGCACCTGACGGGTCAGCGCCGCGATGATCGGTGTGACCAGCAAAGTTTGTGCAATAATCATCGCAGTTGGCGTATACAGCAGCCCCAATACCCCAAGAGGGCCGGAGGCTGAGAAAATCAGATATACTGTCAGCCCGACCACCACTGGCGGTAGTCCCATAAGGGCGTTGATCAGTACCACCAGTGCGCCGCGCCCGGGAAACCGAAAAACTGCCAAGACCGCGCCGATGGGCAGACCGATCAGTCCTGCAAACGCCACAGCCGACAGTGAAACACGCAAGGATAGCGCCACAATCTCGATCAAGTCGGGATCGCCGCTGAGGATCAGGCCAAATGCCGTCACAAAGCTTTCGGTTATGGCGTCCATGATTGGTCCCTTGGTCTGGGCATAGGGTGCGCATGGAATGGGCAGTGCGCAAGTTGTAATACGACCAGACGCAGCCATTGGCCGTCACCACAAACGAAAGGCGCGCGGGCCTGTTGCAGCCCACGCGCCCCAAAAAGGCTAAGATGGCCGCCCGGGGTTAGCGGACCGGGCCGATCATCATAATCATCTGACGGCCTTCCATCTTAGGCATGTTCTCGATTTTGCCAACTTCTTTGACATCCTCGGCGACGCGTTCCAGCAGCTCACGTCCAAGGTTTTGGTGGGCCATTTCACGACCTCTAAAGCGCAGGGTGATTTTCACCTTGTCGCCATTCTCCAAAAACTTGAAAACGCTGCGCATTTTTACGCCGTAATCATGCGTGTCCGTATTCGGACGGAATTTGATTTCTTTGACCTCGATGATCTTTTGCTTCTTGCGAGCTTCGGATTCGCGCTTTTGTTGTTCATATTTGAACTTGCCGAAATCCATGATTTTGCAGACAGGTGGCTCTGCATTTGGGGAAATTTCCACCAAATCCAATCCAGCTTCTACAGCCATCTGCATGGCCCGTTCTGGGCTCACTACACCAGCATTTTCGCCGTCGGCACCGATCAATCGGATATCCGAACCCCTAATGCGTTCATTCACTCTGGGGCCGGTTTCGCGCGTTGGAGGCGCATTGTGTGGTCTGCGGGCTATGGGCTTCAGTCCTTCTGTTGCCATCATTGTCGAAGAGGGGAAAATAGACTCGCTCGGTGGCTCTTTCAAGGCGAATCTCCGCCGATTTCACTAAGGACGGAAAACAAGCGGATCGTTTCCCGTTGCGAGCGCCTGCATGAGTGCGCATATCAGCCCTGAAGAAACAAATTATCCTAGTGGAGAATCGTATGAAGCGGATTTTGACAATTGTGGTCCTTTTGGCCCTTTTGGGCGTTGGCGGATATTATCTGATCGGTGCTGGCACCGATACCGCCGTTGAGGGCGTAACTGAGGTCACGGAAGAAGTGACTGAGGGCGAAATCGAAGTTGGAAACGCAGTGACTGAAGCGGTTGAAGAGGCTGTCGGTACGGTTGCTGAAACAGCATCTGAGGCCGTTGATGCGACTACCGATGCTGTGAGCGGTGCAGTTGATGCTGTAACAGAAGCGGCAACCGATGCAGTCGATGCGGTAGCCCCGACTGAGACAGAAACCGTTGTAGTTGATGGTGCTACAGAGACAGTAGTTGAAGCCTCCGATCTTGCGTCCCTTCTGACAGTTGATGGTTTTGACCCCGATGCGGTTCTCGAAGCAATCGACGGCTCCGATCTGAGCACGCTCACAAAAACAGGTCTGCGGACAACTGTTGAGGGCGCGCGCGACAATCCCGAAATGGTGCCCGGCGTGATTGAGCAAGTTCGGGGTGCCTTGGGCCTCTAAGCATCCGTCACTTAGTCTAAATAGAAAAGCCGTGCTGATATCAGCGCGGCTTTTTTAATTTCAGACAAGAAATCTGCTATCCGACGAAGGCTTTTTCCACGACATATTCGGCCGGATCTGAATTGGCGCCTTCGCGCAGGCCGAACCCTTCGAGGATCTTCTTGAGATCTCGGTTCAGTCCCATTGAGCCGCAAACCATCGCGCGGTCGGTCTCTGCGTCGATCCCATCGATGCCAAGATCACGAAACACTGTGCCATCTTCCAGCAACGTTGTGATCCGGCCCATCTTTGGGCTCCGCTCTTGGGTGGTGGTTGGGTAATACTTCAGCTTGTCACCGACCAATTCACCGATAAGCGGGTCGTTCTTCAGGCTTTCAACCAATTCTTGACCATATTTCAGCTCTGCCACATCGCGGCAGGTATGGGTCAAGATGACCTCATCATAATCTTCATAGGTTTGCGGCTCCCGGATCAGGGAGGCAAAAGGCGCAATGCCGGTGCCGGTTGAAAAGAACCACAGCCGTTTGCCGGGCAATAATGCGTCATGCACCAAGGTACCGACCGGCTTGGGCCGCAGAATAATCTCATCGCCGGGCTGGATATGCTGCAACCGTGAGGTCAGCGGCCCATCCGAAACTTTGATCGAATAAAATTCCAATTCATCATCCCAAGAAGGTGAGGCGATGGAATAAGCGCGCAGCAACGGTTTTTGACGGCCATTGGCGTCTGGCTCTCCCATCAGGCCAATCATCACAAACTCACCTGAGCGGAAGCGCAAGCTTTGCGGACGGGTCATCCGAAAGGAAAACAGCCGGTCGGTCCAATGGGTGACCTTGGTGACGATTTGCGCGTCAGGCAGGGCAGGAGCTGGCTTTATTTTAGTCTGGGTTGCTGTCATTGCATCTGCTTTGATTGGTTTGTTCATGGCATTCAACAGGGTTTAAACCCCGCGCCTCTGAGGTATGTAAGGAAAATGTTGCCGCGCGAAAAGGCCCTCAGGTCCCGCGCAGCCGCGACTGATAGTCATGCGCCTGCCAGTTGGCGCGGGCCAACCATTGGTCTTGGGGTTGACGGGCGGCCAGATCGGCACTGATTTCAACTTCATCAAAACCAGACCGACGCGCCATCGCATATTGGTCGGCCAGCACGTGGCCTTTTGCCCGCAACCGGCCAGTATAGCCCAAAGCGCGCAATTGACGTGCAAGGGTGAACCCGCGTCCATCGGCCGAAGACGGAAAATCGATCCGGATAATCTCAAGTGTTTGCAAACGGTTGCCCAAACCTAGCACACTGTCATCGGAACGGATATCAAGGGCTGCGACATCATTGGCAACCGCCTCTGATAGCGGGACAAATTCAATTTCCCAGTCATCGGTACCAAACCCTGCGTCTGTGATTAGAACATTGGTGATGGGTTCCGCCATCAAGGTCTGGGGCTGAGTCTGTGATGTTTGTGTCATGGACGCGCCCTTTCAGGAGGCTATGGGCATCGGTCGGCGGACCAGTTTGCCATCAATGAAATGAATGCCACATTCTTCTTTATCGCTGCTGCGCCAACGGCCCGCGCGGGGATCTTCGCCCTTGGCCACTGGTGAGGTGCAGGGCGCACACCCAATCGACGGATAGCCTTTTGCAACCAGCGGGTGACGCGGCAGACGGTTATTGATCATGTACTCATGCACGTCCTCGCGGGCCCAATGCGCCAATGGGTTGATTTTGATCCTTACATCGCCTTCGGACTCAAAAAAATCCAACGTCGCGCGAGTATTGCCCTGAAACCGTTTGCGTCCGGTAATCCATGCGTCAAACGGGGCCAATGCGCGTTCTAACGGCTCTGTCTTGCGCAACGCACAGCACGCATCTGTATCGCGTTGATGCAGGGTCGATTGCGGGTCGAACGTCGCCAACGCTGCGCGGTCGGCTTTTATGACCTGAATTTGGGTCAGGCCCAGTTGGTCGGCGACCTCAGCCTGATAGCCGAGTGTTTCTGCAAACAGCATCTCGGTATCGATAAACAAGATCGGAGTGGTGCGGTCCATGATCGAGATCATGTGCAGTAAAATTACGGATTCGGCCCCGAATGAGCTGACCAGCCCAATTTGGCCCAAAAACGGATCAGTAAGTGCGCGTTCCAGCACAGCCGTCGCCGAATGATGCTGATAGCGCGCATTCAGATCGGCGACCCGGTCTGCAACTGGGCCAAGGGGGATCTCAAGCGGCATTTGCTTTTGCCTCAGGGTAGAGAGCCAATTTGAACGGGGCCATGCCAACGCGGCGGTATGCCTGTAAGAAGGTTTCTGCAGGGCCTTGGCGCAGGTCCAGATAGGCAAAGACAATCCGCTCAATCGCGGGGATCACGTCATCGGCGCCAAAGCCCGGGCCGGCACGTTCGCCAATTGTAGCATCCTCGGTTCCGTCGCCACCAAGGGTGATTTGATAGCTTTCGACCCCGGCGCGATCCAGGCCCAGAATGCCGATATGGGCAACATGGTGGTGACCGCACGCGTTGATGCAGCCTGAGATCTTGATCTTCAGCGGGCCAATTTCATGCTCTAACTTCAGTTCATCAAAGCGCAGCGCGATGTCTTGGGCAATCGGGATCGACCGCGCGGTCGCCAAGGCGCAATAATCCATGCCGGGGCAGGCGATGATGTCGCTGATCAGGCCGATATTTGCAGTCGCCAAGCCAACGGTTTTTAATCGCGCATGAATGTCAGGCAAATGACGCTTGTGAACATGGGGCAAGATCACGTTCTGCTCATGCGAAATGCGCAACTCATCATGGCCATAAGTCTCAGCCAGATCCGCCATTACCCGCATCTGTTCAGCGCTGGCATCACCGGGGGTTTCGCCATGGGCCTTTAGCGAGATTGAGACAATTGCATAACCGTCTGCAGTATGAGCAGCCAGATTGGTGTCGCACCATGCGCGGAAAATTGGGTTTGCATCATAAGTGCTAGTGTATCTGTTGTAATTAGCTGTCTCAAACGCCGGTGGCGCAAAGTTATGTTCGATTTCTGCAAGCATGACTTGATCAATTCCGGCAAAGATCGGTTTGCGGCGTGCGAACTCAGCCTCAACCATCGCCCGAATTTCGTCCAGTCCAGTCTCATGCACAGTGATCTTGATCCGGGCTTTGTATTTGTTGTCGCGGCGTCCCAGCAAATTATAGACCGCAACCACCGCTTCCAGATATGGCAATAGATCATTGCCAGAAATGAACGGATGCAGGACCTTGCCGATCATCGGCGTGCGGCCAAGGCCACCGCCAATCAGGACTTG
>JBLHOS010000067.1:0-16182 GCA_047623825.1 Paracoccaceae bacterium
AGTGGCGCGCCCCGCCTGTATTATCTCTATTTTAGTCCGCAGCGTAAGGCCTTCGCGTCTCCACTCTAGCCCGCTCGCCGCCCCGGCCTGCATCTCTGCTTGGCCGATGTCCGGTGTTTAGGGATAGGGACGCGGAGCCGCAAGACCTTTTTCACATAAACATCATATTTCTTGCACAAGGTCTCTTTTATTAAATGATCGCAATTAGTTAGAGGTAAGAAATGTCCTGCTATCAAGTATCAATATAATCAATTTCGCAAAACACATCCGACTCATCCAAAGGGTCAAACCCTACATATCGGCAGATATCCCGTCCGACCGCCATATATGGGTGATTTGCCCTGATTTGTGCTAAGGCAGCAGACAAAGCCAAGGTGGTCGCAAGACAACTTCAAATCAAATGAATTCAGGAATGTTCTAGCAACCGTGTAAATTAGCGCCAAACCGGACCTAAGCTGCAGTACGCGGCAATCGCTTACGAATCCAAACAACGCGCAACGCCACCAAAGTTGCAATCACCGCAAAATAGGTCAGCGCCTGCGTGGTCCACACCTTCTCTTGCATGATGAAGTGGGTCCCACCCAGCAACGCCACCACATAGGTGATCCGATGAAGTGAGATCCACTTACGGCCCATCTTTCTGATTGACGATTTCCGTGAGGTCCAGACCAGCGGGATCATTAGCAACAAAGCCACCATCCCAATGATGATGTACCACCGCTTAACCAGATCTTCGAGGACCTGCCCCCAGAGCAAGCCCATGTCTAGAACGACCCACACGGTTAGATGTAGCACGATGTAGGAAAACGCGAGCAGACCAAACGCCCGACGGAACTTTAGAAAATTGAGCCCTGCGTACCTACGCAAAGGCGAGACCATCAATGTCGCGATCAACAGCTGTAGGCCCCAAAGGCCAAGCTGATGCTCCATCACCTTGACTGGATCGACACCCAGGCCCCCCGCCACCCCCTGCCATAACAGCCACGCAGGCGGCACTGCCCCTAGAATATACAGGGGCCATTCAGGCAGCTTTCGAAGCACCGTGTTGATCTGGTCTACCATCGTCATGACAATACTCCGTTCATCGGCAAACATACGAGACCAGCCCGTCGCCCTATTGGTATAAGAAAGGCCGCAACCGAAGCTGCGGCCGAGAGAATACAAAGACCTGAACGCATCAGAAGTTAGCGCGAAGATCCATCCCGTCGTATAGGCTGGCAACTTCGCCCTCATAGCCGTTGAACATCAGCGTTTCTTGGCGGCTAGAAAACAGGCCGCCACCGATAAGACGTTCCGAAGCCTGGCTCCACCGTGGATGGTCGACCTGTGGATTCACGTTGCTATAAAAACCATACTCGCGCGGGCTCGCCATATTCCAGGCTGTCACCGGCTCTTCATCGGTCAGCGTGATGCGGACAATCGATTTGATCGACTTGAACCCGTACTTCCATGGAACAACCAATCGGATCGGCGCACCATTCTGATTGGGAATGGGTTGGTCATAGATCCCAGTTGCCATCAGCGTCAGCGGATGCATCGCTTCATCAAGGCGCAGACCCTCACGATACGGCCAGTCCAGATAACGGTAGGCAAGACCCGGCATCTCTTCGGGCCGGTTCAAAGTCTCAAAGGCGACATAACGTGCGCCCGCCTGAACTCCGGCACGATCCAACAGATCGCGCAGCTCAAACCCGACCCAAGGGACAACCATCGACCAAGCCTCAACACAGCGGAAGCGGTAGATCCGCTCCTCCAACTCCTGTCCGTCCAAAATGTCCGACAGTGAATATGTCCCTGCTTCATTGACCATGCCATCAATGACAATGCTCCACGGGTCCGTAGTCAGCTGATGCGCATTGCGCGCCGGGTCATCCTTGCCGGTCCCGAATTCATAGTAATTGTTGTAGCTTGTGATCTCTTCGAAGGTATTGGGTTCCAGCATTCGCTGCGCCTGTGCAGCACCACCAATCAGGCCTGCGCCCAATGCGGCCCCCGCACCCGCCATGATCTGGCGGCGGTTCACGTATAACTCTTTAGGTGTCACATCCGCATGTGTAAGCGGGGAACGATATCGACCAGCCATTTAATCCTCCGTGATTTCCTCACACAATGACTCACAAATTAGGCTGCGAGAAACCTAAAGCACCAAATCTCACGAAACTGTTTAGCGCGCGTTATCTGTCGGGAATAGCTGGTCCATGGGAATTGAGGTGCCGTCAGGCTGTACAAGACGCACATGTTTGCGCCGCAAAAGTCGTGGCTCATGCACACCGACGGAATGCGCAATTGTCTCAACATCACTCACAATTCCCTTTGCATACAACGCGACTTTCTTATCCTTGTCCTCAACCACCAGCCCCTTTTGAAACCGGGGATCATGCGTCGTGATGCCTGTAGGGCAAGTATTCTTGTTGCACTTCAGCGCCTGTATACAGCCTAGGCTGAACATGAAGCCCCGGGCAGATGTTACAAAATCGGCACCCGCCGCCAGCGCCCATGCAACATCTCCGGGATTCACCAATTTGCCTGAGGCCACAATTCGAATCCGATCTTTCAGTCCCGCCTTATTTCTCAGATCGCTCAACAAGGGCAACGCCTCACGGATCGACATGCCAACCAGATCCATCAGCGGCATCGGCGACGCACCGGTTCCGCCCTCTCCACCGTCAAGTGTAATAAAGTCAGGGGCACTTTCGAGGCCACGCGCGTTGATCTCAGCGAAGAGGTCTCGAAACGGATCAAGTCCGCCCATGACCGTCTTGATCCCTACCGGCTTGCCAGAGATCTCGCGGATCCTGCCCACCAGATCCAACAGTTCAGCAAAATTGCTGACCTCGCGATGCCGGTTCGGCGACAGGCTGTCAGCGCCCGGTTGGATACCGCGGATCTCAGCAATCTCAGGCGTGATCTTTTCGGCAGGAAGAATGCCACCTTTGCCTGGCTTGGCCCCCTGCGCCAATTTCAGCTCGAACATCTTTACTTCGGGATGAGCCGCAACTTTTCGCAGCTTGTCCTCGTCCAATCGCCCATCAACATCACGCACGCCATATTTGGCAGTGCCGATCTGGAACACGATATCGGCGCCCCCTTCCAGATGGTACGGCGACATCCCACCCTCGCCAGTGTTGATCCACATGCCGGCCAGTTTGGCGCCGCGGCTTAGCGCGCGAACCGCAGGGCGCGAAATCGCGCCGTAGCTCATACCTGAGATATTGAAAAACGATTGGGCAGCATAAGGCTGCCGCGTATGAGGACCAATAATCATTGCCTCGCTGACCGACGACTGATCGTCCAACGGCGGAAACGGATCGGGCACAAATATCGGGGTTCCAACCACGCTGGTATTTCGGGTCGACCCGAATGCAATTGTGTTGGAGGCCCCAAGGGACGCATGCTTTACCCATTCGCGCTGAGCACGGTTAAACGGCAGCTCTTCTCGGTCCATCGCAAAGAAATACTGACGGAAGAATTCACCCAACGTTGAGAAGAGATGCCGGAACCTGCCAATGACCGGATAGTTCCGCCGAATAGCGTCGCCAGTTTGCAACCTGTCCACGATTCCAATGATAACCATCGCCAACGCCGTCGTCCCGATTACAAGCCAAAATGCCAGCGCCATCGCCTCTAAATACCAACTCATCTGCCAGCCCTTTATGTGTCATCGCCAAATTTTCTGGCCATTTTTGTGGTTAAAGTCGACGCTACGGATAAACTTTGTTCACGCCAATTCACAAGAGTTTGACTGGTCGACAAAAATGTTGGTGGCTTAGGACGAAATTCCCACTTGGCAAGGCGCGCAGATGTCGCTCGGCGGATTTGCCCAAACTGATATGCCAACTAACTACAGCTCAGGGTGGAACAGTCCGCCTTCAGTCAAGGGATTTTTGTAATGATCAGACGTCAATTTTTAGCCTTCGCAACATGTACAATGCTTGCAGCGCCTGCTTTTGCAGACGGCCACAGCATGGACATCGTCGACACTGCCGTCTCTGCCGGAACATTTGAAACACTGGTCGCCGCAGTGACCGCTGCAGGTTTGGTCGACACACTGAAAGGTGAAGGTCCATTTACCGTCTTCGCCCCAACAGATGACGCTTTTGCAGCCCTGCCAGAGGGCACAGTTGACAGCTTGTTGTTGGAAGAGAACCTTGACCAGCTAGTGGGCATCCTGACCTATCACGTCGTCGCGGGCGAAGTACTGTCGACAGATCTGTCAGACGGCATGATGGCGACAACGCTTCAGGGCACCGACATAGCGATCGGTACTGAAGGCGGCGTCACGGTTAATGGCGCAAATGTCATCACCGCGGACATCGCGACATCAAACGGCGTGATCCATGTGATCGACGCTGTTTTGCTGCCAGCCTCCTAAAGACGACGATCTACGGATGGGCCGGACTAATCACGGCCCATCCTGTCTAAAATTAAAGAATAAGGAGATTTACTATGAAAAGACGTATTGTCCTCAGGGCCGTTGCAGCCATCGGCTTGGCGGCACTAGTTTCCGCATGCGCCCCAATGATGGACGACGGCGATGATATCGTTGATATCGCTGCCTCCAATCCTGATTTCTCAACTCTGGTCGCTGCGGTGTCTGCGGCGGGCCTCGTCGACACACTAAAGAGCGATGGACCTTTCACAGTCTTCGCACCGACCAACGCGGCCTTTGCCGCCCTACCAGCAGGCACAGTCGAAAGCCTGCTTTTGCCAGAAAACCGCGACACGCTGATAAGCATCTTGACCTATCACGTCGTGCCCGGTGCCGTAACATCTGACCAACTGGCCGGTCAGCGGATCGATGTCGCCACTGTTCAAGGTGACACAGTCCACATCAATGGCACCCATGGTGTTCGTGTTAACGACGCAACGGTCACAACCGCTGACATCATCGCAAGCAATGGTGTGATCCATGTGATCGACACTGTTCTGCTGCCATAATTAAAAAAGACCCCCGCAACGGAATTCCGTTGCGGGGGTCAATTATCTTAGTGAATGACAGCGTCTTCTGGCTTTTGTCGGTTTGATGCAGCGACCCTGTCACCAACGATCAATCCTTCGCTGCCAGCTGTGACGGTAATAGCATCGCCATCTTTAATGTCCCCGGCTAGGATCATCTCAGCCAGTTGATCTTGTAGGCTACGTTGGATCAACCGTTTCAGGGGACGCGCACCAAAAACTGGATCATAGCCCTCATCGGCCAGCCAGGTTTTACCGCCCGCATCCACATCCAGCGTAATCTTACGATCCGCCAAACGATCCGCCAGCAATCCGAGCTGAATAGTGACAATGCCGTCCATATCCCCCCGGCTCAGACGATCAAAAATGATCGTTTCATCCAATCGGTTCAGGAACTCTGGCCGAAAGTGAGACCGCACGGCATCCATCACATCACGCTTAGCGACATTGGCATCGGCACCATCCGGCAACTGGCTTAGCGCCTGCGCGCCCAAATTTGACGTCAGCACAATCAAGGTTTGCTTGAAATCGACCTTGCGCCCCTGACCATCAGTCAATTGACCGTCATCAAGAACCTGCAGCAGAATGTTGAAGACATCCGGATGCGCCTTCTCGACCTCATCGAACAGAACGACCTGATAAGGTCTGCGCCGAACAGCTTCGGTCAGCACGCCACCCTCGTCATATCCGACATAACCCGGAGGAGCGCCGATCAGACGTGACACTGCGTGCTTCTCCATGAATTCACTCATGTCGATCCGCACCATGGCGTTGTCATCGTCAAACAGAAACTCGGCCAGCGCCTTGGTCAATTCGGTTTTGCCGACGCCAGTTGGCCCCAACATCAAAAACGATCCCAGCGGCCGCTTCTCATCATTAAGGCCCGCCCGCGCGCGGCGCACCGCATTGGCAACCGCCCGGATCGCTGTCTTTTGGCCGATCACGCGTTTGCCTATCTCTTCTTCCATCCGCAGCAGCTTTTCACGTTCACCTTCAAGCATGCGTGCTGTTGGGATGCCGGTCCAACGCTCAACCACGCTGGCAATTTGTTCAGGGCGAACAGCCTCTTCGACCATAACGTCATTGCCCTGAGTTTCCGCCACCAACAGCTTTTTCTCAAGCTCAGGGATCACACCATAAGACAGCTCCCCCGCCTTGCCTAAATCGCCAGCGCGCTTGGCCTGTTCCAATTCAGCCCGCGCGCGGTCCAGCTTTTCCTTCAGACCGCGGGCATCTTCCAACTTGTCGCGCTCTGACTGCCACTTTGCCGTCATTTCAGCTGATTTTTGCAGCAACTGAGCAAGATCTTTTTCAAGCGTCGCCAGACGATCCTTGGACGCGGCATCATCTTCTTTTTTCAACGCTTCTGCCTCGATCTGCTTTTGCAAGATCTCACGGTCCAACGCGTCCAGCTCTTCAGGTTTACTGTCGACCTGCATCCGCAGACGGCTTGCAGCCTCGTCCATCAAATCGATGGCTTTGTCTGGCAAGAATCGATCCGTGATATAGCGTTGCGACAAGGTCGCGGCAGCCACCAGAGCCGCATCAGTGATCCGCACACCATGGTGCAATTCATATTTCTCCTTGATACCGCGCAGGATAGAGATTGTGTCGATCACCGTCGGCTCTGCCACAACAATTGGCTGGAAGCGTCGGGCCAATGCCGCGTCCTTCTCCACATATTTGCGATATTCATTCAGCGTGGTCGCCCCGATACAATGCAACTCACCGCGCGCCAGCGCAGGCTTGATCAGATTGGCGGCGTCCATCGCCCCTTCGGTTTTACCGGCACCAACCAACGTGTGCATCTCATCGATGAACAAGATGATTTCACCAGCGGCCGCCGAGATCTCGGACAGAACGGCCTTTAGGCGTTCCTCAAACTCACCACGGTACTTTGACCCTGCGATCAGCGACCCCAAATCAAGCGCCATCAAAGTCTTGTTCCGCAGGCTTTCAGGAACATCGCCATTGACGATCCGTAGGGCAAGGCCCTCAGCGATCGCAGTCTTCCCGACACCCGGCTCACCGATTAAAACTGGGTTGTTTTTGGTCCTGCGGCTTAGCACCTGCATCGCGCGCCGGATCTCTTCATCCCGGCCAATAATCGGGTCAATCTTACCGTCCCGCGCAGCCTCTGTCAGGTCGCGCGCGTACTTCTTCAACGCTTCATAGCTGTCTTCAGCGCCAGAGCTGTCGGCAGTGCGCCCTTTGCGAATATCATTGATCGCGGTATTTAGCGTTTGGGCAGAAATGTTGCCAGCATCCAAGGCGTCTTTGGCTTTGGACTTAACCATCGCCAACGCCATCAAAATCCGCTCAACCGGCACGAAACTGTCGCCCGCCTTAGTGGCCAGCTTTTCCGCCTCAGCCAACACCTTGACGGTTTGGCCGTCCATATAGGTTTGGCCGGCATCACCGCTGACCTTTGGCTGCTTGGTCATCGCAAGCTCAATCGCCTCAACGACGCGCGTTGCATCCCCGCCGGCGCGCCCAATTAGGTTCGCGGCCATGCCTTGGTCGTCATCCAGTAAAGCCTTCAACAGATGCTCAGGCACAAGCCGCTGATGGTTTTCGCGCTGCGCGATCGTTTGTGCGGCCTGAAGGAAGCCGCGGGCACGATCGGTGAACTTCTCAAAGTTCATATCGTCTCTCCTTTAACAAGCGCCCGTTTAAGTGCCACCCGCATTTTGCGGCATGACATTTATTGGGCCTCAGGTTCTATTTGGGGGGCATTTTGCCCTTGTTCAAGGTCTGACGATGGACAGCGCGCCACGCCCGAGGTAGGCCCACCCACGTTAATAAAGGATGCTACCCATGTCTGATGACCGTCTGATTGTGGCTCTTGATGTTCCCAACGCATTAGCAGGTCTGGAACTGGCCAAAAAACTTGGCGATACCGTCTCATTTTATAAAATTGGCCTCGGCATGCTGTGCGGTGGCGGGTTAGCGTTGGCCAATGAGCTTAAGCAGGAACACGACAAACGCATTTTTCTGGATATGAAACTGTTTGATATCGGCGCAACGGTAGAAGCTGCAGTGCGCGGCCTTGCACAGTTTGATCTCGATTTTCTGACGGTCCACGGCGATCCGCACGTTGTTCGCGCGGCAAAAGCAGGCGCTGTTGGAAAAGATCTAAAGATCCTTGCCGTGACAATCCTGACGTCTTTGGACCGTGACGACCTGGACGCAAGCCTGATGAAGGACGGCACAATCTCTAACCTTGTCCTTGATCGTGCCGCATATGCGTTCGAGGCTGGTGCAGATGGTGTTATCGCCTCGCCACAAGAGGCCGCTTTGATCCGGGCAATGCCCGAAGCGATTGATCGTCTGATCGTCACGCCGGGTGTGCGTCCTGCGGGTGCCGCATTGGGCGATCAAAAACGCGTCGCGACACCAACGAATGCGATTGCGGATGGTGCCGATCATGTCGTCGTCGGGCGGCCTATCTGGCAGTCCCGCGATCCTAAGGCCGCAGCCGAAGCAATCCTAAGGGAACTAGCCTCCCCTCAAGCACAGCGCCGCAATCTCTAAACCTCAATCATTGATGTCATGTTCAAAGGTTTTCAACTGACCCTTGCGGACGCCCAGTAGTCTGCGCAGCGCAAGCCACGCGATCACCGATAAAATCGCAAATGTCAGCATCAAGATAGGCAGGGACCCCGCCATCATCGCGGCCAATGGCCCGCCAAGCAGCAAGATGAAACCGACGATACCAGCCCCAATGGCAAAGCCCAACAAAATGAACCCCGGCAAGATGACCTCAGCAACGCCCAAAACCAGCGCTGCGGCCAGCCATACCCAAGACTCTTGCCATAACATTAGGACCGTCCCTTCAGCATCTGGAACGCTTTGCCAAAGGCATCGGCCGCATCTGCTGGCAGGATAATTGTTGAATTCCCACTGCCTTTGGCAATGCTGGACAACCCTTCGACCTGCTTAAGCGCGATCTGATATTGCGCAGCCTCAAGACCATTCTCGGCAATCGCGACGGCCACAACCTTGGTGGCATACGCCTCGGCATCCGCCTCAATCCTGCGCGCCTCTGCGATCTGTTTGGCTGCATATAGCTGCGCATCGGCGTTCAATTCAACCGCGCGCTTCAAGCCCTCGGCCTCAGTCACAGCAGCGCGGCGCGCACGCTCAGCATTCAGCTGTTGCAACATCGCATCTCGGGTCGCCTGATCAAGATTGACGTCCAGCAATTCGGCCCGTGTCACCTCAATCCCCCAATCGTCAACCGCGCTCTCAACCAGAATTTTGACTTCGCCAGTCAGGCGCGTACGATCAGACTGGACCTGATCCAGCTCCATCTTGCCGATTTCGGCCCGTACAATCCCGGCAACTGTCGTCGCAATTGCGGCGTCCACGTCGCGAATACGGTAAACTGTCTTTTCAGGCTCAGTGATCCGGTAGAATACGCTAGTTTCTACCTTCACCAAAACGTTGTCGCTGGTGATTGCGTCTTGCGTGGCTGTTGGCAACTGCCGCTCAAGGACTGAAATTTTGTGCTTCACGCGATCCAAAAACGGGACAATGAAGTTAATCCCAGGGCCCAAGACGCTGCGCAAACGGCCAAACCGTTCAACAACATGCTTTTCCGATTGTGGCACAATTCGAATGCCCAGAAAGATGCACAGGATGATGAAGCCGGCCAGCAAGAAGATCACTAGGTTCTGCCCAATCAACGTCTGCACTTCAGATTGTAGTTCCATCGGGATATCCTTCACCTTCTAGGCTCCGAAATTGGCATCGGTCATCCCTTTGCCTAACACGTTATTGAGCGTAAACTAAACGTAACTTTGCCAGAGATATACCCCCCATGCCGGCCCTTTGCCGTGATTGTTTGCACCAATTTACATCAGGAACGCGATGTCCATCATGTGGTCGTCCGCGTGTGATTGAGCATCCTGAACTGTTCGGCCTGACCATAGCCCATATGGATTGCGATGCATTTTATGCATCCGTTGAAAAGCGCGACAATCCTGAGTTGCGCGATAAACCCGTCATCATTGGCGGCGGGCGGCGCGGTGTTGTGTCGACGGCCTGCTATATCGCCCGGATCAAAGGCGTGAAATCCGCAATGCCGATGTTCAAGGCACTGCAACTTTGCCCCGAAGGCGTGGTCGTGCGCGGCCGGATGGAGGTTTACGCTGAAACCTCACGCGCGATCCGCAAGATGATGGAGGAGATGACACCGGCGATTGAGCCGCTGTCGCTGGATGAGGCGTTTATGGATTTGTCCGGGACTGAACGGGTCCACGGCGCCCCGCCTGCTGTGATGCTTGCCCGGCTGGTCAACCGCATGGATGTAGAGCTTGGGATTAGCGGCTCAATCGGGCTTAGCCATAACAAGTTCTTAGCCAAAGTTGCGTCAGACCTCGACAAACCACGCGGCTTCTCTGTGATCGGCCTTGCACAGACAGATACCTTTCTGAACGATAAACCCGTGCGCATGATTTGGGGAATCGGTGCTGCCGGTCAGGCCGCACTGGAGAAGGTGGGCATTCGAACATTCAGCGATTTGCGGCGGTGGGACCGTGCCGATCTGGGCGCCCGCTTTGGATCAATGGGGGACCGGCTTTGGCATTTGGCTCGCGGCCTCGACAGCCGCGCAGTCTCCTCCAACAGCAAGATAAAAAGCATCTCGAATGAGACGACGTTTAATGACGATATCTCTGACCCGGATCTCCTTGAGGGGCATATCTGGCGAATGGCCGAAAAGGTGTCAGATCGCGCAAAGGCCAAAGGGATGGCCGGTAGTGTTGTCACCTTAAAGTTGAAACGATCTGATTTCTCGCTGGTCACAAAACGCACAAGCCTAGATGATCCGACCCAAATGGCCGACCGTCTTTTTCGAACCGCGCGCGATTTGTTTGGTCAGGTAACGCACTCCAAGCCGTATCGGCTTTTGGGGGTTGGCCTGTCGCATCTGTTGCCTGAGGATGACGCCGATCGCACTGGAAATCTTCTTGATCCAAACCAAGACACAAGATTTGGGGCTGAGCGCGCGACCGACAAAATCCGCGCTCGCTTTGGCGAAGACGCGATCGTCAAGGGGCGCTCCCTGCGCTAAGCAGAATTTCGAGCGGCTAGACACTTACGCCGGTCGAATTCAAACTGCGAGCATCCGGATGCTGTGCGGCTATTCCGCTGCTAGGGGCAATTGCTCGCGCCCTCCGCCGATGACCCGGCGCAGCACATCTGCCAACAGAGATTTCACATTCTCAAAGTTGCCGTTTGGTCTGATCAGACGTTCATTCATATAGAGGGATCGATCAATTTCGATCTGCACGGCGTGCCAACCACGAGATGGGCGGCCGTAATGCTGCGCGATGTAGGCGCCCGCGAATGGTGTATTTCGGCTTACACGCAGTCCGGCCCCCTCAAACGCGGCTTCCAACTCATCAACCAAATCACTCCGGCACGACGCGCCGAACCGATCGCCCAAGACAACTTCGGGCCGGACTTGCCCGGGTCGCAACACCGCATCGATCGCTTCATGTGGCATAGAGTGGAAATCCAAAAGGATTGCTTCACCAAATGCACCATGGGCCTCAGACATCAAACCATGCAGGCGCGCATGGTACGGCTTCCAGACATTGGTGATTCTCTCTTCGGCCTCAAAAAGGCTAAGCTTGCCGTTATAAATCGCCCGTCCATTTGCCACGACGCGCGGGATCACACCCAGCCCTGAACTAATCCGTGGATTTTGCGTTGAGCGATAAACACCTTCGACGACAGCCGGGTCCAGTTCCTCAGCGCTTCTATTCAGATCAACAAAAGCGCGGGGATATTCTGCCGCCAACAGCGGCGCCCCCATACTCGGGGCATCAGCGACCAAAAGGTCCATAAACGCATCTTCTGAACTGCGGATCGCCCGTTCATCCAACACCGTTTGACGCGCAAATTTCCAATAATAATGCCGCCCCGAATGCGGTGACGCGACGACCACAGGGGTGGTCAGAGTTTTCGGTAATTCCAGTCGATATGCAGGACGCTTCATGGGACCCCTTTCGATACAACCATATAACCGGATTTATTCAGTTGCCAAAAGCCCTTGAACAGCGTTCCGACTCCTTTTATAGACCGCCTACCCACGCGGCTTAGCTGCGCTTGACCGTCAGTGGTTGTTGCGCAGTTTTGTCGTTATGAGGGCGATTAGCTCAGCGGTAGAGCACTTCGTTGACATCGAAGGGGTCACTGGTTCGATCCCAGTATCGCCCACCAATTCAGCCCTTGTTTCAAGGGTTTAACCCAAAGGCGCATCGCCGCGCCGCGATCAGGAGACGACCCATGAAGGTCAGAAACTCACTCCGCTCGCTCAAGCAGCGCCACCGCGATTGCCGCGTCGTGCGCCGTAAGGGCCGTGTCTATGTTATCAATAAGACACAACCTCGGTTCAAAGCCCGCCAGGGCTGATCCGCGTATCAGAGCATTCAAAAAGGCCGCCTTCGGGCGGCTTTTTTATTTTGGGCTCCTAGAAACGGAGCAAGTTTCTTAAAAATTGTCCTGCTTCAGGGCCAACCGTCACTCATCCGCCGTTGAGCGTAAGAATGTATTCTAGCGCATAAATTGTTCGCGCCACGCGGCAATCGCCGGTTTGGGCAGAACAATTTCAATCGGATCTGGACGCCCAAGCCAGTCATCAAGGGCCGTAAGGCCGTTTTCCAGGGAGATCACAGGCAAACACGTGTCGCGGGCAATTTCCGCTGCGCGATTGTCCAAACTCAGGATCAGGGCGCGCCGTCCCTTTTGCAATGCGCGAATTCCACCATGCAATCGATTACCCACAAAATCGACCGGCCCAGCCTGCAAGACCGCATCATAGGCCGCCAACGTTGGACCCAACACCACAAGTCGCGGCATCGATTTAGCAAGTTCATCGATATAGGCGACATCGTCGAGCCCCTGCGGCCATATGAAAACAGTCTCGTAGCTTTTCAGCAGACGCGCCAAAATCTCTTGGTCGATGCCCCCTCGGTGGCTGACATTCACGGTTGTGACCACATGCTCCGCCCGCTCTCGCGGCAAAGATGCAAGGCGCTCCAGATCCAGCCGCCACATGGTGACGCACGCCGTATTGCGAACGTTCTCGATACCTCGATCGCGCAGTTGCGCGGCGGTAAACGCGTCTCGGACTGAATGTATCGCGGAGGGTGATAGAATATGTCGCAAGACCCGCCCCCCCAAAGGCCGGGCATGCCGGCCATAGGACCGCCATCCAGCACCCAGCAAAACGAGGCTCCTTGCGAATAGCAAATCTTGCGGGCGCAGCCGCCACTGCCGATCAAACGGTAGGCGATCCGTCAGAATATTGCTGCCTGCGATGATCCCACCATAATGCGCCTGTTTCAAAAACCGCCAACTTCGAGGGCCCAGCCGTTCATGAGTTGGGATCGTGGCCTGAAACGCGTCGGGGATGGCAACAGAAATCTCCAACCGCGCTGATTCTGCAATAATCTCATCCCCACAATTTCGGGTCACCATCCCGGGATCCAAGATTGCAACGCTACGGGTCGGAGCCAAATATTTCTGGGACCATGACAATCGTTGGCCGGACGAAGATCGATACGTTGAGATATCCAAAAAGCGGCCTCCTCACCGTATGCTCATCCCGGCTAGCCCCCTCAATAGATCGCAAAGGTAAACGGAGCCTTTCAGAACAGAAAATCATCTGCCCCCAGATCAGCGACTTGCAGGGTTGAGATCTCCGACTCGACCCTCAACGCCTCACCGTTGGCGCGAACCACAACGCCATAACTGCGTTGCTCGAGCGTCAATTGCTCAAAACTATACAACATCTCAAACTGGCTGAGATCGATCAGGTCACGGCCCGGTTCAAAGTCCTTGATGCTGTCCAGATCGCCATCTTCGACAAAGATGAATGTGTCCTCACCCCGTCCGCCATAAAGCTTGTCCTGCCCGTCACCATCGATCAGCCGGTCATCTCCATTATTACCTTTCAAAACGTCATCCCCTTCAAAACCGTCCAGTAGATCATCCGCCCAGATCCCGTTAAGCCATTCGGCCTCAAGTGATCCACGACGCAGAACCCCAAACGCCCCCAGATCGACCGTAAATTGCGTAATCCCGGTTTCGGTCGATGACCCCACATAGACCTGCATCTCATCGCCAATTATGGCAGCAGCGATAGCCGACACATCGCCCAACGTCGTGTCGAACGTGTCTGTGATCGTCGCCAGCTCGAACAATAGGCCGGATGGGGTCAGCTCAAATAATGTGATCCCGTCGTCGCTTCCCCCGACCAAGACCAACACCCGATGTTTGTATTTCACGGACTCAATATCTGTCGCGTTTTGAAATCGGCTGTCCAGATCATCCAGGATATGATCAGTCACACTCAACCCACCCCATGCGTTGACCTTTACGACGGACAGCGAGTCCGATCCAGCGGCGCCCACGATCAGATAGGTGTTGCCGCCCGCGACCACGACCTCGATCGCGGTCGGCGCTGCGATCCAAAGACCTTCACTTGGCCCCAGACTGTCGACGGGGTTCAGCGCGCCGGTATCGTAGGCTCGGACCGAGGTAATCGCGTGCTCTGTCCCTGACGCACTGAAGATAAATGTGCGGGCACCGATCGTGGCATTTGCAAGGGCCGTGATATCTTTGAAATGGGTATCGACGCTGTCCTCTTCCCGGCCAAGAACGCGGGCAGAGGTCAGGCTGTCAAAGGCAACTGGGATGATGCCCGATTGGTTTGCCTGCGCCATATAAGAATAAGTCATGCCATTCAGAATGACCGACGTGCTGGCACTGACCCGTCCGGGTAGTTCAGTGGCAGATCCATAAATCTCCACGCCATCGAACGCACCTGTGGTGCCTGAAAGCGCGTGGAGAGCCAATCGGTCGTCATTCCGACCCGACGGCAAAAGGTAGTCATCGCCAGCGATTTGGACAAAATCTAACTGGTCTACGGCTTCTGTGCCCCGGCTTCCACTTGGGCCCAGCTCATCTAGATAGGTTGCCATCTGATTTTCGAAAATAGTGAAAGCCGTTAGGCCACTTTCGGCCCCTGACGCTGCATAAAGCACGGCACCGTTTGCCGTCATCCGGATCTCTAGATCCGAAATCGCGTCCATATAACGTGGCTCCACACTCGGGTTACCGGGGTCGGAGATAATCGTTTGGCGATAGATAAAGTTGATCACCCCAACCCCAGTTCACTCAGCGCCCCCACGCAAGGTCTACTTACAGTTACAAGTCTTAATGTCAGCAAACCACATTCAGGCAATTCTTGGGCATTCCTCTGGAATTTGAGCGATCCTGAAACGCAAACAGCCCCGCAATTTGCGGGGCTGTTTGTTGACCATTCATTGTAAGGGTGGGGAGAGGTCCCTCAGCAAAGACCTCAGCGCTGTAGGCGACCTCACTTGAAAACACTGTGCTGCTGCAAATTTGCAAACATAGAGAAGATTCCATTGGGATCAGTCGGCACCAGTCTTTCCCAAACGGGTGCAGCGCCTTATTACAAGTGCATGTTAGCGACTTCTTAACATGAAATGACACCGCGCAGCTTTCGCGGAGACAAACGAGGACAGACATGAAAAATATTCTTCTTACATCAACCGCTTTGGTTGCCTTCGCTGGCGCAGCAGCAGCTGACGTTGCTATTTCCGGTTATGCCGAAATGGGTATCTTCGGTGGCGACAATGTTGCTACGACACAATTCTTCACCGACATCGACGTGACATTCACGATGTCCGGCGAAACTGACAACGGCCTGACATTCGGTGCGTCCATCGATCTGGACGAATCCGATGGCTCCGGTAGTTTCGCTACTACTGATACTGTTGGCTCTTCCCCAGCATTTGCGCCGAACACCCAGGGCGGAGAGACACTCTTCATCTCCGGCGGCTTCGGCACGCTGACCTTGGGCGACACCGATGGTGCGCTTGATTGGGCGATGACTGACATTGGTAACATCGGCAATCCAGGTTCCATCGCGGATGATGAAACAACCCATGCTGCTTATATCGGCGCCTATCTTGACGGTACATATGACGGTCAAATCCTGCGTTACAACTACTCCTTTGGCGATTTCGGCGTTGCAGTATCTGCTGAGCAAGATGACGACGGCATTCTTGACGACGGCTTTGCAATTGGTGCCAGATACTCCATGGACATGGGCGGCGTCGGTATCGACTTCGGTCTTGGCTACCAAGAAGCATCACTCACAACCACAGTCGACATTGATGCCCT